>JBIKVN010000221.1:0-5370 GCA_044356865.1 Phycisphaerales bacterium
CCAGCGGACAGTTGTCGCTCGAGTTGATCACCCCGTCGCCGTCGGCGTCACCGGTCGGGTCGCCGAGCGTCACCGTCCCGACTCCGAAGAGGGAGCCGGTTCCGAGGCCGCGGTTGTAGCCGATCTCGAGACTGATGGTGCCGAACTTCGCCAGCGGCGAGACCGTGGCCAGCACCAGGGCCCGAAGCGTGACGGGATCGACCCGACCTTGCAGGTTCGGCGGGTTGCCGTTGAACCAGCCGGCCAGGCCGACGGTCGTGGAGTCGGGGATTCCCGCCTGGTTCCAGCCCGCGGCTCCCCAGCCCGGATCGGCCGTCGTGGCGTTCCCGAAGTCGCCGATCGTGCCGCCCACGGTCGCGAACGAGTCGATGCCGGCGTTTGCGGCGAGGGTCAGGGCCGGACTCCAGGTGCCGACCGTGGTGCTCGCGGCATTCCCGTTCAGGAGGTCGACGTGCTGGAAGTTCCCCGCGGCCAGCGAACCGATCGGCCCGCCCAGGTAGTGGGGCTTGAAGGCGTTGAGCACCGTCCCGTTGGTGCCGCTCATCGAGGCGTAGACGCGGGTCTGGACGTTGCCGTCCGGAAGGACCGTGGCGTCCTTGACCCAGCCGAGGAAGTCGGCGTTCTCGCACACGTTGCCGATCCCGTCGGAATCGATGTCGGCCTGGTTCTGGTTGGTGACCGTCGGGCAGTTGTCGCAGGCGTCGCCGAGGGTGTCGGCGTCGCCGTTCGCCTGGCCGGCGTTCGCGACCGTCGGACAATTGTCGCAGGCGGTGCCGCGTCCGTCGGCGTCGCCGTCGGCCTGGTCGGCGTTGGCGATGCTCGGGCAGTTGTCGCAGGCGTTGCCGAAGCCGTCCGAGTCGGAATCGGCCTGGTCGGGGTTCGCGGCGTTCGGGCAGTTGTCGCAGGCGTTGCCGCGGCCGTCCGAGTCGGAGTCGGCCTGGTCGGGATTGGCGGCGCTCGGGCAGTTGTCGCAGGCGTTGCCGAGGCCGTCGGAGTCGGAGTCGGCCTGGTCGGGGTTGGGGACGCTCGGGCAGTTGTCGGAGGAGTTGGGAACGCCGTCGAGGTCGGAGTCGATGGGGCCCGAGACGCTGAAGGTGCCGTTGCCGAACTGCGACGGAGTTCCGATGCCCTGGTTGAAGCCGACGGTGATCGGGGTGGTGAAGGCGAAGATGGTGTTCTTGAAGACGAACTGCCCGACGAGCGTCTCAAGGGTCGAGGCATTCACGCGGCCCTGCAGGTTCGGTGGATTCTGGTTGAACCAGCCGGCGTTGGCGGGAATCCCCGCTTGGTTCGCGCCGGCCGCGCCCCAACCCGGATCGAACGCGGTCGAGTTGCCGAAGTCCCCGGCGTTGCCGCCGATGGTGCACCAGGCGTCGAGCGCCGCGTTCGGCGCGGGCACCAGCGTCGGGCTCCAGGTGCCGGCGACGGTCGAGCCGCTCGGGCCCGAGAGGAAGTCGTTGTGCCAGAAGTTGCCGGCCGGCAGGGCGTTCATGCCGTAGGCGTTCAGCACGGTGTCGTTCGCGTTGTTGAACTTCGCGTAGACCTTGAACACGTAGTACGTGTCCGCGCCTTGCGTGACGGTGCTCGGGATCACGTTCAAGCCCACGAACGCCCCGTGCCCGGCCGTGGCGACGGCGGCCGCCGCCATCCCGCCGAGCGCCGCGCGACCGCACCGACCCCGAACCGAGCCTCGCCGTTCTCCTCGCGTCATGGTGATCCTCGCTGTCGCGCCGGTCGCGGTGCGACCGGGTGCCTGCCGTGGGACGACTCCCGAGCCGATTCGGGAGGATCCAGTCACCTTACTGGAGAGTGAGCCCCGAACGCGAGCCTCTCGATAGGGATTTCCGGGCAGAATCTTTTGGAGCCGTAAGGACTTCGGTTTCGTTCACTGTCTATGAACGAAACCGCGGCCCGGCCGATGGCCGGGCCGCGGGTCGTGATGGAACGCGTTTCGGAGAATCCGCTTACGGACATCCGCCCCACGCCGCGAGCACCACGGCGAGGTCGGGGGCGCCGGTCGTGCCGTCGCCGTCGAGGTCGGTCGGGCCGGGCTGGCCCCACGCGGCGAGGATCGCGGCCAGGTCCGAGGCGGTGACCGCATCGTCGCCGTCGAGGTCGGCGGGGCAGGGGTTGGCCTGCTCGCAGACCGTCGCGACCATGCGGATCGCGTCGACCGCGGCCTCGGTGACCGAGTTGTTCGGGGTGTCGTTCACGACGAACCGCATCCGCGTCGCGGCCGACGGCACGATGAAGTCATTCATGCGGAACGAACGCACCTGCCACTGGCTTGAGGTGGTGCCGACGGTGTCGGCGGTGACCCAGGTGGTCCCGTCGGAGGAGACCTGCGTCACGAGGAAGTCGGCCTCCGCCGGCAGCGCCGCGTCGTTGCAGTAGAAGAACGTCGCAAAGGAAACCTGGACGTCCGAGCCGAGCAGGTCGATCGCCGGGCTGGTCAGCACGGTCGGTCCGCCGTCGAGGTCGCCGTTCGCGGCGGTCGTCCCGGGAGGGGCGTTGTAGGTCACGAAGCAGTTCACGCCCGGGGCCGGCGTGTAGTCGTCGCCGGGCACGACCGGCACGCCGGTGCTGGTCACGCCGTTCGGGTCGCCGCGCTCCCAGGTGCCCGTGGTGACGGCTCCGGTGTTGGCGACGGTCCAGCCCGACTCGGTCTCGAAATCGTCGCTGAAGGCGAGGACGGTTCCGGTCGAGACCCCCGCGGTGAAGAACGACGACGGGGCGGTCGGCGGATCCGAGTACGTCCCGCCATTGGTCAGCCCGCTGGTCACGTAGAACCGCAGCGAATCGCCGCAGTTCACCGCGGGCAGCGTCGCCGCGTACGAGGTTCCGCCCGCGGCGACGAGGGGCGAGGCCCCGAACGCAGCCCCGTTCACCGAGATCATGAGCCGGGGATCCACGAGCGTCCCGCCGCCGGCGATCGCGACGTTCACCGTGAAGGGCGTGGCGGTGCCGGGTACCACCGTGGTCGGCCGGCCCGAGGGATAGGTGAAGGCCAGGCCGATCGGCGGGTTGTTCATCCAGACCTCGATGCCCGAGCAGCGGCCGGTCACCAGGTCGAGGTAGCCGTCGCCGTTGATGTCGATCGGGGCGAAGTCGTAGGTCGACGCGAGGTTCGCCAGCGGCAGGACGGTGCCGACCTCGGCGAGGTTGATGTTCGGCACATTCCCGTTGTTGCGGTAGATCTTCGCCCGGCGGCCGCTGCTCGGGCAGAACGGCCCGAGGTCGGCGTCGACGTCGGCGATGAGCACGTCGAGGAACCCGTCGTTATCGAGGTCGGCGATCCGCACGGTGTTGCCGAACTCGCTCACGCTGGTCGCGATGGTGTAGCTCGTGAAGGTGGCCTGCCCCTGGGCGTTGTTGCCGTTGTTGAGCACGAACTTGTCCTGCCCGTCGTCGACCACCACGAAGTCGAGCTTGCCGTCGTTGTTGAGGTCGGCGGTCTCCATGTTGTACGGGGCGCCGCCGACCACGGTCACCGGGCCGGTGAACGAGAGCCCTTGCTGCTTGCCGGTCTTCCCGTACAGGATCGCCACGTTCTGGCCGCCGGTCAGGGTGTTGATGCGGGCCACGTCCTGGGCCCCGTCGCGGTTGAAGTCGCCCGCCACCACCGCGTTGCCGAACGCCGCGTCGAGCTGGACGGCGGTGAAGCGGGTGGTGACGGAGTCGAAGAAGTGGCCGGGGCCCGGGCCAGCCGGATCGACTCCCCAATTCACGAGGAACTTGTTGTTGTAGTCGAGGGTGGGGTTCTCGGCGGGGCTCTGCTGGCACTCGCCGGCGTCGTTGGTGTCGCCGTCGCCGTTGAGGTCGATGCAGATCGTTCCGCTCGTCTCGGGCGTGTCGTAGTCGACGAAGAAGATGTCGGGGTAGCCGTCGCCGGTGAGGTCGTGGACCACCGCGTCGCAGGCCCGCGGGTTCGCGGTCGCGCCGGTCAGCGCGAAAAGCTGCGGGATCCGGACCTTCTCGAAGCGGAAGCCTTGCCAACTGCCGCCCGCGTCGTCGCCGAGGTTGCGATAGACCCGGGGCTGGCCGAGCGTGTGGTTCACGTGGTCCGACATCGTGGTGTGGGTCACGAGGTCGAGCCAGCCGTCCCCGTCGACGTCGACCGCCTTCACGTCGCGGTCGTTGGTCGGGTCGAGCAGGCCCTGGTAGCCGGCCGCGTCGCTGGCCGTGCCGAGTTCGGAGGTGCGGTCGACGAGGATGCCGCCCTCGTTCATGAACAGGATGTTCGGGAAGCCGCCGGTGATCGAGCCCGGGAACTTCCGGACGCAGATCAGGTCGACGTCGCCGTCCTGGTCGAAGTCGCCGAAGGCGAAGTCCTTCTCGAGATTGTCGTTCTGCAGCGAAGGGCTCATGACCAGCCGCGAGGAGGTCTGGTTCACGAAGTTCACCCACGACGACTGGGCGGTGGCGAGCGCGGCGACGGCCAAGGTCGCGAGCGGGGCGGCGAGGAGGTTCGATCGGTTCATCATGGGGTTCCGGAAGCGTGGGAACGGGAAGGAGGCCGTCGGGAAGCGCCTCACGGGCACGAGCCCCAGGCGCTGAGCATGAGGGTCAGGTCGCCGGCGGCGGTGGTGCCGTCCGCGTCGAGGTCGGCGCCGGGGGTGCCCCAGGCGGCGAGCAGCATGGCGAGGTCGGCCGCACCGACCGCGGAGTCGCCGTCGAGGTCGCCCGGGCACGCGACGCACTCGTCGGGGCGGCCGTCGAAGTCGGCGTCCTTGCTCGTGCCCGCGACGAGGTCGAGGAGGTCGGGGACGCCGTTGCGGTTGCAGTCGTCCTGCGGCAGGCCGAGGGCCTGGCGGAAGAGCTCGACATCCTCGGCGTCGACATCGCCGTCCTGCCCGACATCCGCGACCGCGCAGGGGTCGTCGGGCGTGACGCCGGGGTTTCCGAAGCAGTCGCGGACCTCCGGAAGGTCGCCGAGGGTGACTTGGTTGTCGCCGTCCATGTCGAACTCGAGGCGGCCGAGCGAGCCGAGGAAGGCGATGAGCTTCGCGCGTTCGTCCGGCGGCAGCTTCGCGAACGCCGCGGCGCTGGCCGCGCCCTCGCCGAACGGGCCGTGGGCCTCGATCGCCGACGCGACGCGGTCCGCGAAGATCCCGCCGCTCACCCGTCCGTCGTGCAGCATCGGGTTCCGGGTGCGCAGGTTCCAGAGGGTCGGCGTGCGGAACTCGGCCGCGCTCGCCTGCTCCTGCGGCAGGCCGTCGGCGAGCAGGCCCATCTCGTGGATGAGGAAGTCGGAGTAGGGCCGGAAGGTCTTGCCGCGGATCGCGCTCTCGAGCGACTTCGCGCTCGAGGCCGTCCACTCGGGAATGTGGCAGGCCGCGCAGCCGATCGCCCCGAAGATCACCTCGCCGG
>JBIKVN010000222.1:0-5368 GCA_044356865.1 Phycisphaerales bacterium
CCCAGCGCCGCCAGCTCGCGGGCCCGGGCGAGCTGCCCGCGGGTCTCGGCCAGTTCCTCGCGAAGCCGCCGCGTCTCGAGCTCGAGCGACTCGTGCGAACTCGCCAGCCGTTCGCTGGCCGAGCCGAACGCCTGCACGACCTCGGCCAGCTCGCCGGGCGAGAGCGTTGCCGCGGGATGATCGGTCCGGGCGAAGGTCGTCACCTCAGGCCGCCTCCCCGCGGGTCGAAGCGTGCCGTCCGCCGCAGGCCTCGCGGACCACGGCGTGGGCCCGGTCGGATTGCTCGCCGACCCGGGCGAGGGCCGCGGCAAACCCGGCCACCCCGTCGCGGAGTTCCTTCGCCTCGTCCTCCGCGAGCCCCGAGAGCCCCCGCTCGAGATCGGCGACCAGGCCGAGGAACTCCGGCTGTCCCGCGACAAGCCGATCGACGAGCCGCTGCCGCTTGGAAAGGAGCGAACGGATGCTCGTCGTGTCGCCGGCGGCCAGCGTCGCGATGGCGGCGCCGTCGGAGAGCGCATCGAGCTCGGCGACGGTGGACCGGCGATCGGCAAGGGCCACCCGCATGCGGTCCTGCCATGAACCCGCCGCGGAATCCGCGAAGGGAAACTCGGCTTGGCGACGGTCGGGGATCGGCTTCGGTTCGATCATGGCGGGTCTCGCAGGAAGGACTTCAGGGACGGTCGGGCACGGAGGCGATCCCCGTCGGGGCGAAAGTCCGCTGCCAATCGGCCCGCGAGCGCGGCACGGGACCGCCCGCGAGCGATCCGTCGGGAGTCGCGGCGAGGGCAGCGCGGCCGGCGGCGACCAGACGCTCGACCGCCGCGGCGTCGCGGGCGTGGCGGGCGAGCTCGAGGGCCCGCTCGATCGGCTCGAGGGCCAAAGCCCCCGAGCCGGCCGAGGCGATCCGCTCGAGGCGAACGATCGCCTCGGGCACCCGGTTCAAGGCGACGAGACACTCGACCTCGCGAGATGCCGCCAGCGCGGCGAGGGCCGGATCGGAAGCGGTCGCGATCGCCTCGTAGTCGGAGAGGGCCGAGGCGTAGGCCTCGAGCCGGGCCCGGATCAGGCCCTCGCGAGCCTCCGGGGTCGCCGCGAGCAGGGCCCGCGACGCGGCCAGCCCCGCATCACGACGGGTCTCGGCGCGAAGGAACGAGGCGAGCGACTCGGGCGGCGTTCCGCTTGCGGGCCGTTCGCCGGAAACGATCCGCAGCGCTTCGCTCGCGAGCCGGGCGAAGGTACCCGCCGCGAAGCCCTCGGGCGGGGTCCCGAGCGCGACCTCGAGTCCATCGGCCCGCAGGAACTCGATCGCCGCGGCGCGGGCGAGCGGCTTGGCCGCCTCGCGATCGCCCTCGACGACGAGACGGTCGGCGAGCGCCAGCCGCGTCGAGGCCCGCCGGACCGCCAACGAAAGTTCGGCGGACGAACCCACCGCGACGAGCGGCTCGGCCACCTCGGCGTACCCGAGCGCGGCCTCGAGTTCACCGAGGGCGAGGGCGGCGTCGATCCGATCGAGAACGCTGCCGGCCACCCGCTCGCGGAAGGCGGGATCGAGTCCACCTTCAGTCCGCGTCAACTCGGCGTAGAGCCCCCGGGCCGCGGCGGGTTCGCCGAGCGCGGCGTGGGTCTCGGCCAAACCGAGCCGAGCCGCGCGACCGGACTCGGGCGAGAGCCCAAGCGAGAGCGCCGACTCGAAGCGCATCCTCGCCGCCTCGTGGCGGCCCGCCTCGGCATCGGCCTCGGCCAGCCGCAGCGTCGCCTCGCCGTCGGGCACGGCCGGAGCGGGCGGCGAGATCCGTTCGGGCGCGGGTTCGGGTGCGGGTTCGGGCTTGGCCGCCACGGCCGCCGGCGGCGGCGTCTGCTTCGCCTCCCGCTTCGCCTTCACCGCATCGAGCCACGCCTGGTGGACGGTCTCGAACCGCAGGCTCTCCTCGGGCGTGGCGTCCATCCGTTCGGGGGCGATCCGTCCGAGCAGCAGCGAACCGGCCTCCGCCAGCCGACCCTCGCCGACCAGCCGCTCGGCCTGGTCGAGGGCCCCGGCGAAATCATGGTCGCGCGGCGCCGCAAGGCGATAGGCGAACGCCCCGAGCGTCGCGACCAGGGCGATGGCCGCAAGCGGCTTCACCCACGATCCGAGCCCGCCGCGAGGGCGTCCTTCCACCCGACGCGACGCCCCGGGCAACTCCCCGACCAGGGCCTCGCGGAGGCTTGCGTTCGGTTCTCGCGTCGGGCGATCGGATGCCACGGGACAGGCCTTTCCCGGGCCGGGGGGAAGCGAAGTCCCGGCCTCGATCGACGGCGAATCCGTTCGCCGCGGCCGCAGACGGGGCATGCGCACCGAACCGGCCGACGCCACCATCGGCAACCGCGGCGCGATGCCTTGAGATCGCCGCGCGGGAGTTGCGCGTGAATCCGGTCAGGTCCGCCGGGCGACCGCGGTGCCGGTGAGCCGCTCGGGCACGCCCGAACCGTCGTTCGAAAGCAGCGTCGGGATCACCAGCGGCGGGGCGACGAGGGCGAGGAACTTCAGCAGGTTGCGGCCAAGGTGCCGCACCGGGCCGGCCCGCGTGCCGTCGCGCCGCGTGACCTCGCCGCCGAAGAGCCACTTCCCCGGCGAGCGCCCGGTGATCGTCTCGCCGAGGAAGCCGAGCAGGCACGCGGATCCGGCCACCAGCGTCGCGGGGATGGCCGCGGACACGTCGAGCGCCGAGAACGGCACGCGGACGAGGTCGAGCGGGCGGGCGTCGAGAAAAAGCATCGCCGCGATCGCCCCCGGCGCCGCGTCGAACGCGAGGGCCGCGACGCGCCGCGGCAACTCGAACGGCCGCGAGGCGGCCACGCTCGGGGCCTCGCCCGCGCCGCGGAGTTCCCGCACGAAAACCAGGCCGAGCAGCACGAACAGCACCAGCGCCGAAAGCAGCGGCAGGTGGATCCACGCTCCCGAGCCGAAGCCCGGGGCGGCGAACGCGGCGACCTCGGCGTCGGCGAAGGTCCCGAGGGCGGGAATCCGGGTTCGGGTCGCGTTCTCGCCCAAGCCGGAGATCACCGTCGCCCCGTCGCGACCGCCGACGATCGTCCACGCGGCGATCGGCACGGGCAGCGAGGTCCAGGCGAGCGGGCGGGCGGGCGGGCGCCGCAGGTAGGTCAGGTCGAGCATCGCCTCGCGCCGCGTCGCGACGGCGTCCCGGCCGTCGACGAGAAGCCAGGCGACGAGGGCCGCCCCGTCGATCTCGAGCTCGGTCGAGGTCCACGACTCGCCATCCCGATCGAATCGCCGCAGGCGACCGTCGGTCCGGTCGTTGGCGATCAACGAGACTTCGCCCGCCGAGGTCCGCACCAGCCGGGCCCCCGCGAGCGCGGCCTCCTCGGGCGGCGTGACTTCCTCCCAGGCCGGGCCCGCGAGCCGGAAGAGCCGGAGCCCGAACGGCGAGGCGTCACCGGTGGCGAGGCGCACCCCGAGCCGCTCCGCGGGTCCGCCGCCGAGCAGGATCCACGGCGCGGGCCGCTCGGCCGGCCCGTCGAGGGCGAACCCGAGCAGTTCGCCGGCCGCCGCGTTGCCGCGCCGCGGGACGAGCGGAACCTCGAGGCTCGGCCGCGGATCGGCCCCGACCGGCGGCACCGAGTACCAATGCCCGACCGCCGGATTGCGGCGGGTCGAAAGCGTGAGCACTTCGCGTCGCGCGAGCGAGCCCGCGGCGCCCGCGGCGTCCGCGACCGTCTCGGGCGGAAAAACGAGCCACAACGAATCGCCGACGGCCGCGATCGCCTCGGGATCGCTCGCGAAGCGGGCCGCGACCCGCCGCACCGGCGCGGCCCGGTCCGCCTCGCCGAGCGGACTCGCGTGCCACAGCACGAACTCGGGACCGGCTCGCGCCGCGGCCCCTTCCGACCCGCCCTCGTCGCGGGCGATCCACCAGAGATGGTCGTCGCCGGCCGCGGCCGGGAGCCCTCCGGCGCGGCCGTCGTCCGCCGAAGCCGCAGCCGCCGCGAGCGCCACGAGCCACCCGATCGCCGTCGCCCGCGGAAGTCGGCTCATGGCACCGGTTCCGCGACCGGCCCGGCCGGGTCCGCGGTCTCGAACACCACCACCTCGTCGGGTCGCAGCGATTCCTGCAGTTCCTCGAGCCGGAAGAGGCGGTCCTTGATGCGCTCGCCGCGGCCGCTCGGGGCGTCGAGGACGATCCGGACCGAGTCGCCTTCGGCCGCCCCGCCCGCGATCGCCGCCGGGCCCGCGACGACCTCGATCCTCGCGGGCACCCGCGGCCAATCACCGACCGCCAGCCCCTCGACGGGACACGAGAGGTAGTTCGAGAGGTTCGCCCGGGCGATCACCTCACCCGCCGGCGAGAGCAACTCGACCGCCGCGGGCAGGTTCGACCCGAGCGGGAAGCCCCAGCGCATCCGCGGCGAGGCGCCGCCGGCCGCGATGTCGAGCACCACCGTGCCGTCGGGCGCCGTGCGGGCGGTCATCGCGGTGCCGTCGTTGGCCGGAAGCGAGACGAGCCCGGCGAGCGACAGGAGGTCCCGCGGCGAGAACGCCGCCGCCCCGCCGCGGGCCGTCACCCCGAGCGGATAGACCTCGAGCCGCGTGGGCCGCTCGGCGAGCTTGAAGGCCCACCACCGCGCCTGGTCGCAGCCGAGCCAGAGGAACCGCTCGCCGACCTTCGACGCCCGCACCGCCACCCGATGCGGCAGCACCGCGAAGAGATCGAGGTCGCACTGCTCGAAACGGGCCCCATCGGCATCGCGCCAGCGGAACTCGATGACGCCGCGGCTCTCGAGCAGGGTGAGCCGCCGCATGCGGAGCGCCTGAGCCTCGAGCACCGTAGGCACCGCGTCGGGCATGCGGGAGCCCTTCGCGATGAGACTCGGATCGCGGGCCGGACCGTCGACGACGCAACCCGCGGCCAGCGTCGTCGCCGCCAGGAGCGCCGCCAGGCATCGCCGGGCCGCCCTCACCAGTTCCCCTGCAGGACCTCGCCGAGCTGGTCGGCGATCTCCTGGACATCGGAGTCCTTGAGCCGCGGGTTCTCGACCCGCACCGGAGCGCTCTCCGAGCCGCGGGGCAGCACGAGCCAGACCTCCCGGTCGGGGCCGCCGTCGGGTCCCGCCTCGGTCCGCTGCTCGACCACCTTGAGCAGCCGCTTGCGGATGAGCAGCAACATGAGCACGAAGCGGAACGCGGTGCGGGCCGCCCGCCCATCCCCCTCGAGCCGGGTGAAGAGCTCGACGAGCGCCTCGTCATCGATGAGCATCCGCTTCGCCGTGCCCGGCTCCTGCACCGAGGTGCGCCAGAAGCAGAACATCCCCGCGGGACGGAAGCCGGCTTCCCAGGCGGGAAGCGCGACGTCGAGTCGGCGCAGGAAGAGCC
>JBIKVN010000223.1:0-5360 GCA_044356865.1 Phycisphaerales bacterium
GTCTCGTCGGCGAGGCCGGGGCCGAAGCGCTTCGCGAGGAGCGAGGTCGGGGCCTTGCCGCGGCGGAAGCCGGGCAGGGCGCTCTGGGCCTGGAGCGCGGCGAGGGCGGCGTCGAGACGCTCGGCGACCGCGGCGGCGGGGGCGGTGACCGCGATCCGCTTGGTGGTCGGGTTGACGTCGGTGACGGTGATCTCGAACGGCGTTTCGGTCGCGGTGGTCATCGGAAGCTCGGGTGATCGGCCCACGCGGGCCGGCTGAGGGGAAAGGCGCGGAGTATAGAGGGAAAGACGCCCCGGACGGCAATCCGGGGCGTCGGGGGCGGTGTCCGGAGGGGCGGGCGCTCAGCGCAGCAGGAGGAGGTCCGCGTAGTTCGGGATCGGCCAGAGGTCGCGGGGGACGCCCCGCTCGAGCTCGTCGCAGATCGCCCGGGTCCGCTGCATCGCGGGGAAGAGCTCCTCGCGGACCTGCCGCATGTGCCGCTCGGAGTCGTCGACGTGCTTGGCCTCGGCCTTCTCGACCTCGGAGATCGCGAGGCGCAGGTCGTGGATCCGGCGGACGAGCTCCCGCAGCTCCTGCTCGGAATCGGGGCACTCGACGCCCGCGGCCTGCGTGCCCGCGACGGTGTCGGCGAGCTCCGCCTGGTGGCGCAGGGCCGCCGGCAGGATCTCGGTCCGGACCATCGCGACGAGCGTGCGGGCCTCGATCCGGAGGACCTTCACGTACTGCTCGACGAGGATCTCGAAGCGGGCCTTGAGCTCGCGCGGGGCGAGCACGCCGTGCCGCGAGAAGAGGTCGGCGACCTTCTTCGACTTCAGGGCCGGCAGGGCGTCGGCGGTCGAGGGCAGGTTCGGCAGGCCGCGGCGGGCCGCCTCCTCGTGCCACTCGCGGCTGTAGCCGTTGCCGCCGAAGCAGATCCGGCGGTGGGCCTTCACCGTCTCCTGCAGCACCGACTTGACCGCCGCCTCGAGCTTCGCGGGCGTCGGGTTCTTCCCGGCCTTCTTCTCGAGGGCGGTCGCGATCCGGTCGAGGCTGTCGGCGACGATCACGTTGAGCACCGTCGCCGGCCACGCCACCGCCTGGCTGCTGCCGACGGCGCGGAACTCGAACTTGTTGCCGGTGAAGGCGAACGGCGAGGTGCGGTTGCGGTCGCTCGTGTGCCGCGGGATCTGCGGCAGGGTGGTCGCGCCGAGGTCGAGGGCGCCGCCCTTCGCGGTGCGCTTCGCCTGGCCCGACTCGAGCTGGTCAAGGATGTCCTCGAGCATGTCGCCGAGGTAGATCGACATGATCGCGGGCGGGGCCTCGTTGGCGCCGAGCCGGTGGTCGTTGTTCGCCCCGGCGATCGAGGCCCGCAGCAGCTCGGCGTTCTCGTCGACGGCCCGCAGCACCGCGGCGAGGAAGACGAGGAACTGCATGTTCGTGTGGGTCTCCTCGCGGGGGTCGAGGAGGTTGTGCCCGAGGTCGGTCGAGAGCGACCAGTTCACGTGCTTGCCCGAACCGTTCACGCCCGCGAAGGGCTTCTCGTGCATGAGGCACTCGAAGCCGTGGGTCGCGGCGACCGAGCGCAGCACATGCATGGTGAGCATCTGGTGGTCGCTCGCGACGTTGGCGTTCTCGTAGGTCGGGGCGATCTCGTACTGGCCGGGGGCGACCTCGTTGTGGCGGGTCTTGACCGGGATGCCGAGCTCGAACAGCCGGGCCTCGGTCTCGCTCATGAACGCCAGGACCCGCTCGGGAATCGACCCGAAGTAGTGGTCCTCGAGCTGCTGGCCTTTCGGGGCCGCGGCGCCCACGAGCGTCCGGCCGCAGATCGAGAGGTCGAGCCGCTCGCGGGCGAGCTCGCGGTCGACGAGGAAGTACTCCTGCTCGCAGCCGAGGGTCGCGTTCACCTGGTTCACGCCGGCGTCGGTGCCGAAGATCCTCAGGATGCGCATCGCCTGCTTCGACACCGCCTGGATCGAACGCAGGAGCGGCGTCTTCTTGTCGAGGGCCTCGCCGGTCCACGAGACGAACGCGGTCGGGATGCAGAGCGTGCAGTGCTCGCCGGTCCGCAGGATGAACGCCGGGCTCGTGCAGTCCCAGGCGGTGTAGCCGCGGGCCTCGTAGGTGTCGCGGATGCCGCCGGAAGGGAAGCTCGACGCGTCGGGCTCGCCCTGGATGAGCTGCGAGCCGCTGAACTTCTCGATCGCGCTGCCGTCGCTCGAGGGCGAGAGGAACGCGTCGTGCTTCTCGGCGGTGGTGCCGGTGAGCGGCTGGAACCAGTGGCAGTAGTGGGTCGCGCCGTGCTCGATCGCCCAGTCCTTCATGGCGGCGGCGACGGTGTTCGCGATCGCCGGGTCGAGCGGCAGGCCCTGCCGCGTCGTGCGCTGGAGGGTCATGAAGACCTCGGGCGGCAGGCGCTTCAGCATCACGTCACCCGAGAAGGTGAGCGAGCCGTAGGAATCGGACGCGCGGTACGAACGGGTGGCGGTGTCCATGGGGCGGGTGGTGTTCATGGGGAGTGGGCGGGGCGCGAAGCAGGTGGATCGGCGGGGGCGGGTGGCGGTCGGGAGGCCGGCCGGGCAGATCCGGCCGGATCGGGAAAGTATCGGACCGGCGGGCGAAGCCTGCAACGGCTCGGCCGGCGTTCGGAAACCCGCCTTGGGGGCCCCCCCTCGGGGACCCCTCAGGGACCCCTCGGGGACCCCTCAGGGACATTTGAAAGGCGGTTCACCCCACGATCGACCGCCGCCGGGCGAGGTAGTCCCAGACCACGAACCGGTCAAGGTCGCGGCCGCCGGTGAAGAAGACCCGGCCGCGGGTGCTCTCGGCGAGGCGGTGGGCGAACTTCACGTCCTCTTCGCCTTGGCTCCAGCTCGGCACGAGGAAGAGGTTGATCACGATGCCCTCGGCGGCGCACGCCCGGGCCTCGCGCAGCGTCGCCTCCTCGGTGCGGGGGTCGGGCGGATAGAGGAGGTAGAGGTCCTTCCCCTCGAGGTGCGCCGTCGGCAGGCCGTCGGTGATGAGCAGCACCTGCCGGTTGGGCGTCGGCTTGCCGCCGAGCCAGGTGCGGGCGAGCCGCAGGGCGTGCTGGATGTTGGTGAAGTGGAGCGGGAGATCCAGCTCGCCGATCCCCGGATCGGAGAGGTCGGCGCGAAGCCGGACCACCGGCCGCTGGATCGAGACCGGCTTCGGCATCATCGCGAGCAGCTCGCCCGTCGGACGCAGCTTCGCGAGCGAGTACATCTCGATGAACTGCAGGAAATCGCCTGGATACTCGCGGCGCACGAGGCCGTCGAGGGCGAGGGCCATCCGCTTCGCATGCACATGCTGGCCGCCGTAGCGCATCGAGCCCGACATGTCGACGATGACCGCGGTCGCGCAGCGCGGGTGGTTCCGGGTGCGGTGGATCTCGAGGTCGTCGGCCCGCATCCGCAGGCGGCCGGAGTGCCCCTCGCGGGCCTCCCGCAGCGCCGCGTTCACGATCGACTGCGGCATGTCGACGAGGCTCGGGGCGTCGCCGAACGAATAGGGCCGCGTGGTCGGCAGCTCGACCTCGCCGTCGCCGGCGACCGCCTGCGGGTGGCGGCCGGTGCCGCTCGGGGCGAGGTCGGCGAAAATCCGGGAAAGCACGCCCGATTGCCAGGTCCGGAGGGCCTTGGGCGAGATGCGGAAGCCGTCGGGACCCGCTTCGAGGCCCTGGCGTTCGGCCATCTGCCGGAGCAGCTCGTTCACCTGCCGTTGGAGATCGCGCAGCTCGCCGACCTGGTCGTCGGTCGCGAAGCGCGAGAGCTCGTCGAGGTCGACGATGGCCGGCCGCGCGTTCTTGAGGGCCTCGCGAAGCTGCTTGAGCAGCCGCTCGATCGTCTCGAGCTCCTCCTTGACCTCGATGGCCCGCGCGACATCGAGCGGCTCGCGGCCGGAGAAGTTCCACCGGCTCGCGAGGGTGTCGACCTCGTAGCGGCGCTCGAGGGCCGCGACCAGCCGCACGATCGCCGCGGCGAAGCCGCTCCGCTCGTCGAGCCGGTACCAGATCCGTTCGAGGGCGCGGAGATCGCCGGCGGCCAGGGCGGCCCGGAACGCCTTCTCGTGTTCCTTCGGCGGCGCTTCGCCGCGCAGCGACGAGTCGACCGCGCGGGCGGCCTCGTCGCGGGCCGGCTGCGGGTCGAACTTCGCGAGGATCTTCCGCTTGCGTTCCTCGAGCAGCGCGATGAGGCTCTCGAGGCTCGGCCCGAGGCCCTTGATCTGCGCCGGGTCGAGCCGGACCGCGTTCGCGAGCTCTTCCGGCGTGAAGCGGCGGCCGGGGCCCTCGAGCAGGAGACGGTCCATCGCGGCCGAGACGAGGTCGGGCGCGGACTGCGTCGCCGACCCGAACCGCACCGGGTCGTAGCCGAGGTAGGTGTGGACGATGCCGCCCGGCCGTCGCTCGCGCCCGCTCACTTCTCGCCGCCGCCGGGGAACCGGTACTCGATGCGGCCGTGGTTCTCGAGCCGCGAGATGCGGTCGCTCGCCCAGAGGCCGGCGAGCACGAACTCGACGCACGAGGCCCGCACCGCGGCGTCGCCGGCGGCGTTCACCTCGAAGGCCTTTTCCCAGGCGGGCGGCACCGCGGAGAGCCGCTCGGCGTAGTGCGAGCTCGGGAGGAGGTCGCCGACCTCGACGCGGACTCCCTTCCCGAAGATGCCGGCGATCTCGTCGAGGCCGTGGCGGTCGACGTACTCCTCGAAGACGGTCTTGATGGCCTCGGCGAGCAGGGCGTCCAATGCCTGCCGCTCGGTCATCTGGTGCGTGCCCATCAGGTCGAGCTCGAGCTTGCCCGCCGCGGCCGAGTGCAGGTGCCCGAGGTCCGAGATCCGCGGCACGGCCGGCCGCTCGCCCAGCTGGATCCCGCGGCGGCGGGCGCTCGCGACCATCGTCCGCCAGCAGGCGGCGCTGAACCGCAGCGAGACCCCCGAGGCCTGGTCGACGAGCGGGCTCTTCCGGGCGGCGCGGGCGAGTTCCTCGATGACCTCTTCCATGAAGGGCGGTATGCGCACCGGGAACTCGCCGTCGAGATCGAGCCCCGCCTCCTGTCGCGTGATCGCGATGCCGACCGCGCGCTCCTTCGGATAGTGGGTCTGGACGGTGGTTCCGATGCGGTCCTTGAGCTGCGGGATCACCTTGCCCGAGCGGTTGTAGGTCGCGGGATTCGCCGAGAAGAGGACGAGCACGTCGAGATCGAAGCGGATCGGGTGGCCGCGGATCTGGACATCGCGCTCCTCGAGGATGTTGAAGAGGCCGACCTGCACGCTCTCGTCGAGGTCGGGCAGCTCGTTCATCGCGAAGATGCCGCGGTGCATGCGGGGGATGAGGCCGAAGTGCAGGGCGTCCTCGGCCGACATCGA
>JBIKVN010000224.1:0-5248 GCA_044356865.1 Phycisphaerales bacterium
CACCTCGCGCAGCTTCTGCGTCGCGACGCCGGTGTTGAGCAGCGTCGGCACGTAGTCGCCCGCGGCGTTCCGCTTCCAGACGCAGCCTTGGCGATAGCCGACATAATCGTCGTTCCAGCCGCCGACGAACGAGCCGTCGTCGCTGAGGTCGTTGCCCCGCGTCGGCTTGTAGAAGTACACGGTCGGAAGCAGCCGCATGGTGTCGGTCGCGGCGTCCCACACGAAGCCCTTGGCGGCGCAGGCGCTGTCGTACACCAGCCCGCAGACGTGGTTCGCGTCGGGCGTCATGTTCCAGGCGCTCGTCCGCGAGATGTCGCAGTGGTAGCCGAGGCTTCCGATCGTCGAGTCGTACTGGTCGAGCGTCCGGTCGTAGAAGGTCGCCTCCGCCTTCTGGATCTTCTTGCCCTCGAGCGTCGCGCAGACGATGGTGTTCCCGTCGGCGGTGATGCCCGGCTGCCCGCCCACGCCGTTGCCGTAGCCGATCGAATCGGCGATCCGCACCACCCAGGTCTCACGGGTCCACCACCAGCTTCCGAGGCCGTCGTAGCCGACGACGATCCGCCCGTCGGCGCTCGGCTCGACCGCGTAGGAGTAGGGAACTGCCCCCAGCAGGAAGAGTTCACCGGCGCCGGCGAGGCTCGGGGACAGGAAGAGGGCGGACACGCCGAGCAGTCGTGCGGTGGTGTTCATCGGTAGGGGCATTGGTGCGGAAGGGGAAGGGAGGCGGGAAGGACACGCCGGCGCGGAGGCGCGAGGGGAACTCCCGCGCCCCCGCGCCGGCATCAGGAGAAGCTCCGGTTCAGGGGCACGGGCCCCACGCGCCGAGCAGGATCGCGAGGTCGGCGCCGTCGACGATCCCGTCGCCGTTCAGGTCGGGCGAGGAGGTCGCCCAGCCGGCGAGCAGCGCGGCGAGGTCGCTTCCGTCCACGGTGCCGTCGCCGTTGATGTCGGCGGGGCACGACGAGTCCGACGGCTCGACCAGGATCTTCGCGATGGCGTAGGTCTGGGTCGCGCTGTCGCCGGCCCGCAGGACGAGCCAGCCGCCGCTGCTGAAGCCGGTTCCGCCGCCGTTGCCGTTGTTGCCGGTCGAGCCGATGAGCGTGAGCTGGTTGATCGGGTTGCCCGTGAAGAAGGTGTCGCCGGTCGGGGTGAACGGCGCCGTGTTCAGCGAAGACTGCTTCGCGAGCAGCCGCGTGCCGCCGGCCTCGTCCCACGCGAGGAGGGCCGAACCCGACTCCGAGCCGTCGTCCTTCGACATGCTCGCGAGGAAGACCACGCAGCCGTTGTCGCTCGCGCAGATGCTCGTGCTGCCGTTCAGGCTGCCGATCGTCCAGCCCGGCAGGCCCGGCACCGGATCCGACTGCCGCACGATCGTGAGCAGCGTGCCGTCGGCCTTGCGGGCGCCGACAAAGGTCGACGGGGCGGGCGAGCTGATCCCGCTGCCGTCCGCGTTCATGAAGATGCCCTGTAAGGCGTACAACCCGCCGTTCGTGACGGTCTGCGAGCTCGAGTTGGGCGCCTGGAAGACCTTGCCGGCGAAGTTCGGGTCGCTCGAGTCGGTGATGCCCGGGATCGAATCGCCCTTGCGGAGCAGGATCGTGAAGACCCCGTCCCGCTCGGTCATGACCGCCCCGTTGTCGAGGCTCGTCGCCGTGCCGCCGAGCGTGGCGTTGAAGGTGATCGTGCCGTCGGCCGCCATGGGGTTCTGCCCGAAGGTCAGGCTCGAGGTGTTCGCGATGGTCAGCCCGTCGGTGCCCGGGATCGGGTCACCCTCGCGGGCGAAGACGCGGTAGCCGCCCGACGCGAACGCCTTGGTGCAGTAGATCGCGTCGTTGGCGGTGGAGATGCCCTTGCCCACCAGCTTCCCCGAGAAGAGGTAGTTGGACCCGTTCAGGAACAGCCCGAAGGTGTCGGGCGTGATGGTGAGGGCCCCGTAGCCCGGGACGGCGTCGCCCTTGCGGACGATGAGCTGGTCGGGGCCGGCCTTGAGCATCACGATCGCCGAGTTGTTCGCGGTGACGGTGTCGCCGCCGGTGAGCGTGAACGCGGCGAGGCACTCGCCGGAATCGTTCAGCCGGATGCCCGCCGACGCGGTCATGTTGGCCGGGTACTGGGCGCCGGACGTGCCCGGGCAGATGTCGCGACCCTGCGCGAGCATCACGGGCGAGCCCGACGTCGGGAAGTACCACTGGGCGGTGTCGTTGGTGCCGGTGGTGATGCCCGGACCGGTGAAGTAGCCCGAGCCGAGGTACCCGCCGCCCATCGCCAGGATGTTGGCGGACGGGATCGAGTTGTTCGGGCTCGCGGTGCGCGAGATCACGGCGTCGGCGGGGGTGTTGCCGGGGACGCCCGAGTTGTTCCGCATCAGGACCGTCCACGGCGCGCCCGTCCCGGTCACCACCACCACGTGGTTCGCGGTCGCGCCCGAGTTCGTGATCCCCGGACCGGCGATCTGGCTGCGGAAGGTGACCTTGCCGTTCGCGTCGATCGTCGGGTTGTTGAACTGGTTGGGCACCCAGACGGCACCGTCGATGCCGGTGATGTTGGCCGCAGAAAGGCCGTCGCCCACGGTCAGCACCTGCCACGCGCCGTCGGCGAGGCAGGCGGCGGTGATCGAGGCGGTCAGGAATGTTCCGACAAGGCAGGATGGGTGCGGGCGCATGGCTCTATCTCTCTCGCTCTCTGGATGGGGTTGTGTGGGCAGGGGGAGTGTTCGGGTGAGTGTCCGGACGGCGAAGTTGAATGTAGTGCCGGAAAAATGTCCCTGCAAACTTCCCCCGGGAAAAGATGGAACATCTTTGCGAGGTGGAGTAGAACACACATCCCGATCCCGATTCACCAAGAGCGCTTCCGTCGTCCGATAAATTTCGCCTGCGCTTCAGCCTCAGGACTCCGCATGCGTTCGAGAAAGCCACGACTCTCTTCACCCGGACTGCTCGGATCAAGGCTTCGAGATTCGAAGGTTCTGTCGACTCGCGGAAGGCGGGGCGGCTCCGACGCCGAGCTCGGCCCCTTCCGATCCGATTGCGATGCGGCGATCGGGGCGTTGCGGCGGGCGCTGCTCGCGCTCGCCGAGGCGGTCGGTTGTGATCCGCTCCGGCCGCAGGAGGTCTCGCGGCGGCTTGGGCTCAACAAGAACCTCACCTGGAAGGTCGCCCGGATCCTCGCCGCCCCGGATTCCTTCGAGGCGATCTCGATGCTTCCCGGCGGCGAGGGGGTGGAGATCTACCTTCGGGCCTTCGCCTCGGCGGGAATCGACGGGCGTCTCGTCGCGCGGGCCCGCGAAGCCTTCCGGACCTTCGACGAGGTGGTCGAGCGTCACTTCGGCGACCGCGGCCAGCTCGAGCTCGTGCTCGACGGCCTCCGCTCCGACGGCAACCTCGAGAACTCCCGACGGCTCGCCTTCCGCGGCATGTCGGGGGTGTTCGGCGTGCAGGCCAAGATGCGGCTCACCGCGCAGATCATCGCGCCGTCGCCGGAAGCGGAGGACCGGGCCGACCTCGCCCTGGTCGTCGGGCTGGTGGGACTGCAGCGGCTCCGGCCGCTCGGGTCGCTGCCGGTCTTTCGCACGAGTGCCCAGGCCGGCGACGAGCGGCGGCGGACGCGGCCGCTCTTTCCGGGCGAGCGGGCCGACGACTTCATGGTCCGCGAGTTCTCGTCCTTCCCGCGGGCGACGGTGCATGCCTCGTCCGAGGCGGGTCGACACGTCTTCGAACTCTCGGAAGGGCCGCTCGGCCGCTTCGGGGCGTCGGACCTCTTTTTCGGCTCGGTGGCGCCGGCGGCGGTCATCACCCGCGGGCAATCGGACGACCGCCACGCCGAGTTCCTGACGGCCATCTCGATTCCCGCCGAAGGTTTCGCGAGCGACCTGTTCGTGCATCGCTCGATCGGCGGGATCGACACGATCGAAGCGAGCGTGCATTCGACGCTCGCCCAGCCGCTTTCGGCCGATCCCACCCTTCGCGCGGTGTCGCGGCTTCCGATCGATGCGGGACCGATCCTCGTCGAGGATCTCGCGGACGGCTTCGGCCTGTCCGGGGCGCCGCGGTACGGGGAGATCATCGCCCGCGCGTTCGAGGCGCTGCGGCAGGACCCGCGCGACTACCGGCTGGTCCGCGTGGCGCTGCCGTTCCCGCCGGTGCCGGCGGCGCTCCTCGTGCGCTGGGAACTGCCCGAGTGACCCTCGACGCGTGTCGCGGCTACATTTCCCGCCCCGCGGGAAGTCCCCCGCGACGCTCGAGGAGCTTTCCCATGACCACCGTCGCCAAGTGCCCGTTCGCGGCCGGCTTCCTCCGCAACCAGTCCGAAGGCACCGCCAACCGCGACTGGTGGCCCAACCGGCTCGACCTCTCGCCGCTTCGCCGCAACTCGGCCCGGAGCGACCCGATGGGCGCCGGTTTCGAGTACGCCCGCGAGTTCCGCTCGCTCGACCTCGAGGCCGTGCGCCGCGACCTTCGCGCCCTCATGACCGACTCCCAGCCCTGGTGGCCGGCCGATTACGGCCACTACGGACCGTTCATGATCCGCATGGCCTGGCACGCCGCCGGCACCTATCGCGTGAGCGATGGCCGCGGCGGCGGCGGCACCGGCATGCAGCGGTTCGCCCCGCTCGACAGCTGGCCCGACAACGTCAACCTCGACAAGGCCCGGCGGCTGCTCTGGCCGATCAAGCGGAAGTACGGCCGGAAGATCTCCTGGGCCGACCTGTTGATCCTGGCCGGCAACGAGGCCCTCGAGTCGATGGGCTTCCGCACCTTCGGCTTCGGCGGCGGCCGCGCCGACGTGTGGGAGCCCGACGAGACCTACTGGGGCGCCGAGCGGACCTGGCTGGCCGACGAGCGGTATCGGGGCGACCGGAACCTCGAGCACACGCTCGCCGCGGTGCAGATGGGTCTCATCTACGTGAATCCCGAGGGCCCGAACGGGAACCCCGATCCGGTCGCCGCGGCCCGCGACATCCGCGAGACCTTCGCCCGCATGGCGATGAACGACGAGGAGACCGTCGCCCTCATCGCCGGCGGCCACACCTTCGGCAAGTGCCACGGCGCCGGCGACGCGAAGCTGCTCGGTCCTGACCCCGAGGCGGCCCCGCTCGAGGAAATGGGCCTCGGCTGGAAGAGCTCGTTCCGCACCGGCCGCGGCGGCGACACCATCACGAGCGGCCTCGAGGGCGCGTGGACCCCGTCGCCGACGACCTGGGACCACGGCTACTTCGACACGCTCTTCGGCCACGAGTGGGAACTCACGA
>JBIKVN010000225.1:0-5236 GCA_044356865.1 Phycisphaerales bacterium
CGACGCCGGCGAAGTGGGCGGCGAACGCGTAGTACTCCTCCTGCGTGATCGGGTCGCCCTTGTGGTCGTGGCAGCGGGCGCAGCCGATCCCGATGCCGAGCATGGTGCGGGCGGTGATGTCGACGGTTCCGTCGAGATCGTCGGCGAGGGCCTGCTTGAGGTCGGCGACCTCGTCGTCCCACATGCCCAGGCGGTAGTAGCCGGTCGCGACGATCGACTCGAACGAGCGGTCGGGCAGCTCGTCGCCCGCCAACTGCTCGACGAGGAAGCGGTCGTAGGGAAGGTCGCGGTTGAACGCGGAGATCACCCAGTCGCGGTACTTCCAGCTCTCGGTCTTGTCGCGGTCGCGCTCGAAGCCGTTGGTGTCGGCGTACCGCACGAGGTCGAGCCAGTGGCGGCCCCACTTCTCGCCGTAGTGCGGGCTCGCGAGCAGGCGGTCGATGAGCTTCTCCCACGCGTCGGGCGAGGGATCGTCCACGAACGCGTCGATCTCGGCGGGCGTCGGCGGCAGGCCGGTCAGGTCGAGGCTCGCGCGGCGGATGAGGGCCGCGCGGTCGGCCTCCGGCGCGGGGGCGAGGCCCTTCGCCTCGAGCTTCGCGAGGATGAACCGGTCGAGGTCGGTGCGGCACCACCCTTCGGCGTCGCGCACCACGGGCGGGGAGGGCTTCACCAGCTCGCGGTAGGCCCACCACGAGTCGCGGGCGGCGACGGCCCGCCGTTCGAGGATGTCCGACGGGGTTTCGGAGGCCACCCGCGCCGACTGGTCGGGCGGATCCGGGACGGCCGCGGCGGCGGCCGAGAGGGTTCCGACGAGGATCACCGCGGAACGGAAGGTCATCGATCCCGATGGTACTTCGGTTTCCGCGGCTTCCAACCGGTTCCGGCCGGCCAGCGCGTTCCCGGACGCCCTGCATCCGCCGGAGCCCGGCAAGTCTTCTATGGTTGGTCCCTCAGGCCCGCCCGACCGATGATGAACGCCGTGATCGAAGCCCCTCCCAATCCCATTCCGCGATCGAGATGGCTTGGCGCCGCGGCGGTGGCGGCGGCGGGAGTCATCGTCTCATTCCCCGCATGGCAGGATCTGGTGAGGACCGCGGTCAACCACCATGATTCGGATGCCTCGATCCTCGCCCCGCCGATCGCGGCGTGGCTGTTGTGGCAGCGACGGGCCGCCCTTGCGGAAGACCCCCGCGGCCGCTGGTGGGCGATTCCGCTCGCGGTCGCCGCACTCGCCATCGTCTGGTGGGGCGAGGAGACCGACCGGCACGCGCTGGCCCACTTCGGGGCCCTGCTCACCCTTGCGGTCGCCTTCGTCTCCTCGTTCGGGGCGCGAGCTTTCGGCCGGACCGCCGCCGCCTGGGGAGCCCTGCTCTTCGCGATCCCGCTTCCGGGCGTGGTGCGCCGCGCGATCGCCCAGCCCCTGCAGGAGTACGGGGCGATGCTGGCCGAGGGAACCCTCGACACCCTCGGCTTCTCGATCGAGCGGCTCGGCGCCAGCCTGGTGATCGACGGCGTGCCCGTGGCGGTATCGGAAGCGTGCGACGGGATGCGGATGGTGTCGGCGCTCATGCTCGTGATCTGGGCGGTGGCGTTCGGCCGCGAGAGCCGGGCGTCGATCCGGGCCCTGCTCATCGTCTCGGCGCCGGTGACGGCGCTGACCTGCAACGCCATTCGCCTGGTGCCGACCGTCGTCTGCTTCGCGATGTTCGAGCAGAAGGACGCCGAGTTCCTGCACGACGTGCTGGGGTGGCTCACCCTCCCGCTGTGTCTGGGACTGCTCGAACTGCTGCGAGTCGCCCTCGAGCGATTGCTGCCGGAGCGCGAGCCTGCCGTCGCGACATCCGTCCCGGTCGCGCTGCCCTCCCGGGCCCGGCGCGGATGGCCCGAGCCGACGATGGCCGTTCTCACGCTGGCGGCGACCTGGTGGGCCCTGCCCGGCGTGCCCCCCGCACCGGATGTCGAGGGCCGCTACCGGCTCATCCGGGACGAGGTGCTCGCCCTGCCGAGCCGCATCGGCCCGTGGCGGGGCGAGGATGTTCCGGTGCCGCTGTCCGAGCAGCGGATCCTGAAGCCGAACGCCATGCTCTCGCGATCGCTCGCGATGCTCGGCGGTGACGAGCGGGCCCACCTGCTGCTCATCCACTGCCGCGATGTCCGCGACATGCTCGGCCACTGGCCCGCCAGCTGCTACGTCTCGGCCGGATGGTCGCCCGAACGGGATGCACGACGGGAGATCACCGTTTCCCACGCCGGACTCGAGCTTCAGGCCCTTCGCCACCGTTTCTCGCGGGTCCGCGAGAACGGGCAAGTGGAACAGACCGAGGTCTGGTCGGCGTTCCTCGCCCCCGGCGAACCTCCGAGCGGAAGCCTCCAGGACCTGACCGGACTCGCCGGTGCGAGAATGCGCTCGCAGCAGGGCATCGCCCAGGTGCAGGTCTGCTTCCCGGGTTTCGTCGAGGATGGTGCCGCCGACCGCTGGGTCGGCTCGGTCCTCTCGTCCCTCCCGCCGGAACTGCTCCGGCTGCTGAAAGGCGACTTCTCGGACGAGTCGCCGGCGGACACCCGATCTCCCTGAACCGTTCCGTCCGATTCCATCGGAAAGTACCTTGCCCATCCCGCCGGGGTTCCCGGCGGCAGGAGTCTGCTCGTGCCCCCTCGCAAGAAGCCCAAGAGCCGTTCCCGGTCCATCATCCTCATCGCCTGTTCGCTCGGGTTCCTCGCGCTGGCCGGGGTCGCCGGAGCGTTCGGGGTCCGTTGGTGGCGTGACCGCGAGACCGCCGCGAAGCGGGTCGAGGGATTCGCGCTGTTCGACGAGGGACGATTCGAGGAATCGCTCGGCCTGCTCTCGTCGGTGGTCGCCCGTGATCGCCAGAAGAAGGATGCCGAGGCGATCCGTCGGCTCGCGAAGGCCCGGCTGATGGTGCCCGAGGTGAACTCGGCCCACATTCCCCGGGCGGCGCGATTGTTCGCCGCGGCCATCGCGGCCGATCCCGGCGACGTCGAGAGCCATAGGGAACTCCTCCGCCTGCAGTTGCGCATGGGACAGTTGGTCGAGGCCGAACGGCTTGCGGACGTGTTGCTGAAGCTCGATCCCGACGACCCGACGGCGACGCTCGTGCTGGCCGAGACCCTGATGGCGAAGGGCGATCGGGCGGGCGCCGAACGCCTGATCGACGAGCGGGTGAAGTCGCATCCCGACGACATCGAGGCCAAGGTCCGGCTCTGGCGGATGTGGATGGCTCGCGATCGCTCGCCCGAGGAGTGTCTCGTCGAGGTCGATCGCTGGCTGGTCGCGGCGGACGCGGATCCGGCCCTTCGGGTGATCCGGGCCGAGCGGCTTCGGGCCGCGGGACGAGGGCCGGAGGCCCAGGAGGAACTCCAGCAACTCATGGCGCTCGAGCCGAAGTCGATCGCCAGCTGCCGCATCGTGGGGCGCACCCTGCAGCGCCTCAGCCGTTTCGAGGACGCGAAGAAGGTCCTGCTCGGTGGCGCGAGACGGTTCGCGGGATCCGGCGGCGATCAGTTGGCGCGGGAGCTCTTCGAGTACGGCTGGCTCTCCGATGATCTGGACGCCGCGGACGAGGCGATCGAGGTCGCCCGGGCCGATCCGACCGCCCGGTGGGCGGGTCGGGCGACGATCATCGTCGAGTTCCTGCGGGATGACGCCGCGGCGCTCGACTCGGCCGTCGCGGCATTCCGGCCCGCCGGCGCGACCGCCGCCGCCGAGCGGGATTTCGCGGATGCCTTGCCGCTGGCGCTCGCCGCCCGCAAGGATCCCTCGGCGATGCCCAAGGCCAACGCCGCGATCGAGAAGGCCCTCATCTCGAATCCGAAGGATCCGCTCCTTTTGTTCGCCCAAGCCGAACTCCGCCTCGCCTCGGGTGACCGGGGATCGGCGATCACCTCGGGCGCCGCCGCCTTCGAGGCCACCGGAAACGCGTGGGTCCGCGTCGGGCTGGCTCTCGTGCCGGCGATCGAGTCCTACGGCGACCGGGCCCGCGCGATCTCGATCCTGAAATCGCTGGCCGACACGCAGATCGGCAACGCCCAAGTGCAGATGATGCTCGTGCTGGCCTCGGCGGACGCGGTCGCCCGCGGCGAGACGCCGGTCATTCCGGAGAACGAGTTCGCTCGCCTGACCCGTACCCTCGAGCGGGAAGCCGAAACGAAGCGCGAGCTCGCGCCGGTGGCCGTGCTTTCGATGCTCACCATGAATCGCGTCGAACGGGCCCGCGCGATCGTCGACGAGTGCCTCGCGGATCCGGCGGTTCCCGGGCCGTTGCTTCTCGAGCTGGCGAGGATCGTCCGCCAGTCGAAGATCGGCGAACAGGCGAACGGCAGGAACATGGTGGAGAGGCTGCTGACCGCCGCCGGGGAACGCGGGACGCCGGCCGTGCGGATCGAGGCCTTCCGGGCGATGGGCGGAAGCGGAGAACAGTCCCTGCCCGCCCTGCTGCAGCTCGCCGACGCGGGCGATCGGCAAGCGCTGCGGGCCGCGGCCACCTTGGCCGACGCGACCTCCCCCGAGCAGGCCCCGGCGATCCTCGAGCGACTGCTCAAGGAAGATGCGACCATCGAGGGCGTCGCCAGCGTCCTCAACAGCCAGACCGCGTTGCGGAATCCCGCGCTGCTCGAACAGGCCATCGCGGCCGCCGAACGGCTCGAGGGCGGACGGGGCGACACGAGCGCCGTCCCGCGAGCCCGGCTCTTGCTGGCCAAGGGCCAACCGACCCGGGCCGCCCTCGACGCTGCCCTGGCCGAGCTCGACGAACTGCGGCAGCGCCGCGGCGAGACGGTCGAACTGCTCGCGACGATGGCCAGTCTCCTGCTGGCGGCCGATCCGCCCGACCTGACCGCCGCTTCCCGCCTCGCGGGCAAGGCCGCGACCATGGCCCCCGATCGCGCGCCGCTTCAGCTGCTTGCGAGCTCGCTCTTCCGACAGGCCGGCAATTCCGACTCGGCCACGCTGTACCTCCAGAAGGCGAGGGCGACGCCGGCGGCGAAGACCGAGCCGTTCGTCCGACGCGCCATCATCGACGAGCTCCGCCTCGCCGGACAGCTCAAGGACGCGGCGGCCGAAGCCCGCGGCCTGGCCGAGGCCACCAACGCCAGCGCCGACTGGATCCTCGCCGCCGACCTCTCGCAGCTGACCGAGGAGACCGCCCAGATCGAGCGTTGCCTGCGCGCGGCCATCGCCGCACCCGACGCGACTCCGCCCGCCTGGTCCCGGCTCGCC
>JBIKVN010000226.1:0-5215 GCA_044356865.1 Phycisphaerales bacterium
GCACGCGAAGCGACCCGTCCCGCGGCGGGCGAGTCGCACGAGCCGGCGGTCGGCGACCGCCCCCCCCGTCGAAACCGTCGCCCGCGCCCGGCCCGGCATCGCGAGGGCCAGCGAGAGCGACGCCGCCGCGCCCCAGCCGACGAGCCGGGCGAAACTTCCCCGCGTCGCCTCGAGATTCGCGATCGCCCGCCGCAACGGCCGGACCGCCAGCGTCGGGTCGCCGAGCGGCGGGCACGGCCCGTCGAGCACGGTGCCGTCCGGGGCGCCGGTCTCGGCCGCCGTCGCGCGAGCCGCCTTGCGATCGCGATCGGACCCGAGGAAGAGGATGGGCTGAGGCGCGTCCGCCGCCGCCGCGAGGGCCGCCGCGATGCGCACGGCGACCAGCCCGGCCCCAGGCGACCTCGCATCGATCACGTGCAGCGCGCTCGGCCAGGCCTCGCCCATCGCGGTCAGCGGGTCCCGAGGTTCTCGCCGAGATCGACGCGATCGTGCTCGTAGAAGAGCTCGGCGATGTCGATCGCCATGCGGGCGGCGAGGCGATCCTCGACCGCGCGGCGGGCCGCGACGGTGCGCAGCCCCTCGGTGTCGACCTCGCGGATCCGGCTCGTCACCAGCCGTCCGCTCTCGCCGACATCGCTGATCGGATAGGTCCGGACGTTCGCGACGCAGTCGATGACCTTCACCCGGCAGGTCGCGGTCGGACGCATCCCGAAGCCGCTGTCGGCGCTCGCCCCGTCGCCGGCCAGCGAGAACGAGACGAGCTGCACATACAGCACCTGCTGGGCGTCGAGCTCGCGGCCGATCGCGGCGATCGAGAGCGGCTTGGTTCCCGACTCCTTCTGCCGCGCCAGGGCGATCGCGTCGCGGGGCGAGACGATCGAGGGCACGAGCTTGCGGGCGAGGAGGTCTTTCGCGATGGCCTCGCCGATCGAGGTCCGCAGCGCGGTGCGGGGGAAGACGTTCCGCCGGTCGTCGACGAAGACCACGGTGCGGACCTCCGCCAGCTCGTGCTCGGCGTCGATCTTGCCGGCACCGTCGACGGCGTAGAGGGCCGGGGCGACGATGTTGCAACCCGGCAGGCCGGCCACGGCGGCGGCCAGCGTCGCGGCGAGGAGGAACCCCCGCCTCGACAGGTCGCCGCGCTCGTCGCGAGGATCACTTGCGGGCATCGGGGTACTTGTCCTCGATGTGGGTGTAGAAGAGCCACGCGCACTTCTGCACGAACTTGGTGAGCACGCCGGTCTGGATGTCGCCCGCCGAAGCGCTCTCGCGGCCGATCCCCTCCTGGTTCGGGAACCGCACGCGGACGTCGAAGGTCGCCGCGAAGCTGTCCGGATCGAGACCGTTCCGCTCGATCACGCCGACGTTCGCGGCGGCGACGCCTTCCCAGAGGTACATGTTGCCGGGCGGATTGAGCCGGTACTCGTACATGTCGACCAGCACGACGCGGTCGACGTTCAGCTCGTCGGCGATCTGCCCGTAGGGCAGCGTGCTCCATGCCGGCGTCTGGTACTGCCACTGCGAGACCGCCGCCGGCGGCAGGATCGAGACCCCGCGGACGTTCTGCTGGATGCGGAACGCGACGTTGCCGGCCACGGTCTGGGCGACGGTCGGGAACTCGTACAGCGTGGCCGCGTCGGCGTGCACGATGACCGCGACCGACTTGTTCTCGAGCCCCTCGTACTCGGCCAGCACCTCGATCTTCTTGTTCCGCTCGATCTCGCCGCCGATGGCGCCGGCGAGGTTGGCGACGAAGCAGCCGCCCGCGGAGAGACCGACAGCCGCAAGCAGCGCGGCGGCGGCAAGACGGACGGGTAGGGTGGAGAGGCGGGGCACGGGAGTCTCAGGCGAGCCGGACGACGGCGATCTTGTAGATCCAGGCGAGGACGGCAAGGACGCCGAGGACCGCCGCGGTCCGGGGCGTGAGGAACCGGAAGACGAGCCCCCCGACCGCCGAACCGGTGAGGAGGACGAAGGCGGACACCACCGCGGTCACGCCGGTGGCCAGGGCCAGGAGGGCCCCGAACGGCTGGGCCCGGAACGCGGCCGCGAGGTCGCCGTCGGCGGCGGCCGCGAAGGCCGTGGTCATGCCGCAGGTCGCGCATGGTAGCCCGAACCCGTCGACCCACCCGCAGGCGGGAAGACCCAGCTGCCGATGGGTTCCCATACCCGAGGCGTCGGGCGAAAGGCGATCGGCGACGGCAAGCAGGGCGAGCGCCGCGACCAGCGCCGCCAGCGCGAGTGCCCGCCGCACGAGCCGGAGGTCGGGCAGCGGCGCGGGAGCGGACACGGACGGCGTCAGGGAGTCGGCCACGGCCCAAAGGCTACGCGGGGACGAGCCGAACCGGCAACCGCCGTTCCCGGGTATTCAGGAGGTCCGATGCCCGCCCGACTCGCGCCGAACCCTCCGCCGCTGCCTGGAAACGCCTGGATCGACGGGCATCTGGATCTCGCGTACCTCGCGCTCGGCGAGCGGACCGGCGGCGGCCGCGACCTGCTCGCCCGGGTTCCCGACCGGAACGCCGCCTGCGTCTCGCTGCCCGACCTCTCCGACGGGCCGGTGCGAATCGCCCTCGCGACGATCTTCACCGAGCTCGGTTCGCCCGATGTTCCCTGCGGCTACCGCGATTCCGACGACCTCGAAGGAGCCCACGCGGCCGGACGCCGCCAGCTCGACTGGTACCTCGAGCGCGAGGCCGCCGGCGACCTTTCGATCGTGCGGACCCGCGACGACCTCGAGCGTGCCGCGACGACCGAAGGCCCGCTCGCGCTGGTGCTTCTCATGGAAGGCGCCGATCCCATCCGCACGCCCGACGAGGCCGCGTGGTGGTTCGAGCGCGGCGTCCGCGCGGTCGGCCTGACCTGGGCCCGCGGCTCGCGCTACGCCGGCGGGAACGCGGCGCCCGGGCCGCTGGCCGCGATCGGCACGCGCCTGGTCGCGGCCCTCGATGCGTGCGGATTCCTTCACGACGCGAGCCACCTCTGCGACGAGGCCTTCGACGGGCTGGTCGCGGCCACGCCGCGGATGATCGTCGCGAGCCACTCGAACCCGCGGACGAGCGTCGGGGTCGATTCGCAGCGGCATCTGACCGACGGACAGGTGCAAGCGATCGCCGAGCGCGATGGGGTCTGCGGATTGAACGTCTACGGGAAGTTCCTCGCCCCGCCGTCGCGATCCGCCCGCATGGCCGACGCCATCGGCGCGGTCGCGCACCTCGATCTCGCCACGGCCTCGCGCCGCGTCGCGGCGCTCGGTTCCGATTGGGACGGCGGCTTCACGCCGCTCGACTGCCCGGAAGGCTTGCGGCATCCGAGCGAACTCGCGGCGTTCGCGGGGGAACTCGCGGGTCGGCTGAACCTCGACGACGCGGCGATCGGGGCGATCCGCTCGGGCAACTGGTTGCGGGTCTTGCGGGCGTCGTTGCCGGCGTAAGCGTCAGCCGAGCGTCACGAGCGAATCGCCCGGCGCCGCCAGATGCACCGTGATGCCGCTGCCGACGAGCGGGATTGCCGCCGCCGGATCATCGGCCACCACATGCCTCGTCGCCTCGGCCTCGAGCGAGCGAAGCTGCGGGCAGGCGAGCGAAAGCAGCTCGCGCTGCGCCCGCACCCAGGCCGAGGTCGCGGGAAGATCGGAAAGCGTCGCCGGGGTCGCCACCAGGTGCAGCCTGCCGGCGGCGTCGCAGGCGAGTTCGATGCCGCGGGCGGCGGGGCAGCGCGGCGCGAGCGGACGGAGTCCGCCGATCCGGGCAGCGTTCGAAGCCGTAGCCGGCGTTGGCTCCGGCGTCACTGGCGTCACTGGCGTCGCTGGCGTCGCCGGCGTCGCGACGGCCATCGGCTTCGGCGGCAGGCGGAACCCCGCGACCGGCCGCGGCCGTGCCGACTCGATCTCGCGCGACGCCGCGAGTTCCCTCCGCCGTTCCTTCCGCAGCCGGTTCGCGATCGTCCGACAGAGCGAGACCGCATCGAGCGGGCCGGTTCCGGTCGGACCGAGCGAGAAAGTCCGGCGGGCGCAGCTCTCGAGCGGCTCCATGCGCTGCCGCGTCGCGGTCACGCGGATCTCGCGGTTCAGGAAGGCCCGCGCCGTGCGGTTGAGCTTCTCGGCGACGCCGCTCGCGTCGCCGTCGTCGGAACCGAGCACCGCCAGCCCGAAGCGAGGCCAGTCGATCGAGGTGTCGCTCCAGCGCTCGACGAGCTGCTTGAGCGTCCGGTACGCCCCCACCGTCGCCGCGTCGTCGGCGCCGCTCAACAGCGTCGCGGTCGCCGCGGCCGGCGGGACATCGAGTTCGGACGGGTCGGCGGGAACCACGAGCCAGCGCGAGACGCGGCCCGCCAGGTCCTGGATCGCCCCCTCGAGATCCGCAGCCGAATCGAGCCCGACGGGCTGCGTTCCCGCCCGAAAGACCTCGACGGTGACCTCGCCCGTGCCGAAGCGGACGAGCGCGGTCGGGCCCTCGCGCCGCCCGATCAGGTCGGCGTACTGGGCGATCCAGAGCGAGCCCATCACCGGCAGGTTCCCGGGCAGCACGAGTTCGATCCGCTCGCGGGCATCGGAGCCCGATCCGGCCTCGGCGACCGCGGCGGCCGCGACCGTATCGCGGCCACCGTCCTCACCGAGGAAGAGCGCGGCAAGATCGGCGTAGGGATCGGGGGTGACTTTCATCGGCATCCATGCCTTTCCTTCGACGCGGCGCTCAGGGGCCCGCAACCTCGACCACGCACGCCGGCCGGCCGTCGGGGCCGGTCTCGCGGCGGGGGTTGTCGGGATCCAGCGTTTCCCGGCCGTCGACGACGAACCGGTAGCGGTAGAGTCCCCGACCGAGCGGAAGTGTCAACTCGAAGCGTCCGGAACCCTCGCGACGCAGCAGCGGGCACTGGCCGGGAAGCCAGCCGTTGAAGTCGCCGACGAGCGCCACCTCGGCCGCCGCAAGCGTCTCGATCGAAAACCGGATGCCCGCCGCGGTCACCCGCGGGCCGCTCCCGGGCTCGGGGGTCCGATCGGCGGTCGCCACCGAGCCCGTCCCCCAGTCGATGCCGGGTGAGGGTTTGGTCTCGATCCCGATCCGGCCGGCGACCGGCCCGGCCGACGAGCCCCGCATGCGGCGGGCGAGTTCGGCGGCGCGGGTACTGGTCGAGGCTTCGGGATCGGACGGCGCTGCCGCAAGCGGGGAAGGTGCCGACGGTGGGCTCGAGAACGACGGCGTGCTCGGCAGCG
>JBIKVN010000035.1:0-17743 GCA_044356865.1 Phycisphaerales bacterium
CCCGCGGAGGAACGCTCCGCCCTTCACGAGAACGCCGACCAGATCGACGTCCTCGTCGAGACTCCGCTCGACCGTCCGCTCGACGCGCTCGCCGGGCTCGAGCCGGAGGCCGACGGGAGCGAGAGCCATCGCTTCGACGAGACGACCATCGGCGGCTTCGGCGGGGATCCAGACCAGTTGCGGATCGACCATGCGCATTCGACCGACCGGTTCCGCCAGCGTCTCCAGGGCGATCGCCCCGCGGGACGGCGCGAAAGCAAACCCGGCCGGCAACTCGAACGCGACCCGCACCCGCGACACCGCCCCGAGCGATCCGCTGGGCTTCGCCCCGACGTTGCCCATCGATTCGAAGCCGGACTCGCCCGCCTCCGCCAACACCGCCAGCGTCCGATCGGGATCGGACGCGAGCGAGACGAACCGCACCGGCGATTCGGCAAGGTCGCGCGGATCCGAAAATCGCACGCCACGCACCCCCTCGGGACCGACTTCGGGCGGCTCGACCAGGAAGGTCCGCAGCCTCATTCCACCCTCGGCCGGCATCGTCCAGCCCGGGTGCGGCCCGAAGCGGTCGGGGCAGTCGACGGCGAACGGCGGCGGCTCGGGCGGGGCAAGCGCGGCGAAGGCCGCCGCGGCGGTCTCGGGCGTCGCGAGGGCCGCGAGAAGCGTCGCGCGGGTCGACTCGTCGAGCCGGCGCCGATGGGCGAGCGCGGCGCCCTCGTCGTCGGGAAGCCACGGCGGCATGGTGCGATCCTCGATCAGCGCCCGCATCAACCCACGGTGGCGACGAACGCCCTCCATAGTGTCGAAACGGATCGGGGTCTGGCCGTGGCGGGAGTGGCACCCGAGGCAATGGACCTCGAGCAGGCCGATCGGATCGGTAGCTCCGCCCGCAGCGGCCGCCGCGATGGCACCGGCGAGAACGACCGACGTGTGCGATCGCCGGTTCAGACGGTCCACGCCGCGAGCAGGATGGCGAGATCTTCCGCACCGACCGACCCGTTGCCGTCGAGATCGGCCGGACCTCGGCCGCCCCAAGCCCCGAGCAGGATCGTGAGGTCCGCCCCGCCGACCGAGCCGTCACCGTCGAGATCGGCCGGATCCGCGGCCTCGCCGACGACGATCGTCCCCGTCATGCCGAACGAGCAGTGCGGTACGCAAAAGAACCCGATCGTGGTGCCGGCGACCGACTTCGGCACGACCCAAGTGAAGGAAGGGTTGGTCGAGTTGAGCACCCCGCTGAACAGGCCGCTCGCCTGGCAGGGCGAACCGGCGGTCACCGTGTGGCTGCCGCCGGTGCGGTTCCACTGGATGGTGTCGCCCGGCACGACCTTGACCGTCGAGGGCGAGAAGGTGAAACCCGACTGGGTGATGACGTGGGTCGTCGCGGAGGCCGCGGCCGCCGGGATCAGGAACAGGCCGGTCGCCAGGAACTTTCGCATGTCCTCAGGGTGGCACAATCTCAAGGCAAGTCAACACCGAATCGCGAACGATCCGGACTTCGCGTTCGCCCCCGGCACCGAGGAGCCCACGGGCAGGAAGACCTCCCCGAACGGACCGGCCACCGGCGGGACCACCGGGTGCGAACCGCCCGCCGTCCGTCTCAAGGCCATGGCCAGCTCACGATCCCGTACACCCGCCCCAACCCGCCAGCACCAGGGCCAAGTCGCCGGCATCGATCACGCCGTTCGCGTCGACGTCCGCCGGGCAACCGGAACACGGTCCCCAACCGGCCAGCACCAGCGCGAGATCACCCGCATCGACCGAGCCGCTCCCGTCCACGTCCGCCGGGCAGGTCGCGGCCCGCAGGACCGAGACCGCGAGATAGTCGTGGAAGGTCCGGTCGGTCGATCGCTCGGCGTAGACCAGGAACCGGATCGAGCCGTCCGGACCGACGAAGCGATCGAGGTCGGCGCGAAGCCGTCCCACCAGGGTCCGGTCGCGATTGCCGGCGTAGTTGTCAAGATATCGATTCTGGCCGACCAGCCCTTCCGCATTCCCCCATTGCGACAGGGCCCGGTTCCAGACGTACAGCTCGGCCTGCGTACAGCGATCCGCGAAGCCTTCCCACGTGACCTTGATCTCGTCGATCGACCCGAGCGGCTCGTCGATGATGAAGCGGAAGAGATGCGTCGCCTCGGAGCCGAAGGAGATCGAGGGCGAGATGTAGCGATTGGCGTCGGAACTCCCGCCGCTCGCGTTCGAGGTCGCGAGGGCCGCGTACTCGGCGGCGGTGAGGGCGGTGGCGACCGGATTGAGGTTGCCGGCCACGCCCGTCCAGCTCGTGGTCTGCCGCCCGAAGGCGAAGCGGCTCACGCCGGCACCGGTCGAGAAGTCGCGGACCGTCGCGGTCCCGGCCCGGTGCCGGTAGGGATTGCTCACCGCCACCGTCTCGTCGCCGTCGGCGGCGCGGGCGACCACCCGCACCAGGGCGGCGTCGGTCGCGCCCGGCGGCACCGTCCAGGCGAAGCTGCCCGAGTCGGGAATCGCGGTCGCGATGGGAATCCAGGTCGCGCCGCCGTCGAGCGAGTGCGCCAGGTCGACATTCGCCAGCGGCACGTTGTCGGTGTCGGTCGCGTTCCAGCGGATGGTCTGCGTCGATCCCGCCAGCCACAGCTCGCCGCCCGCGGGGGCCAGGACATGGGCGGCGGGAAGGGCGTCCACGAAGCGCGGCACCTGCTTCACGATGCAGTGGATCGCCCCCGACGCGCCGATGATGCTCGAGCACTGGATCGGCACGATCTCGACCCCGGACCCGGCCGCCGCCTGCCACTTGGCGAGGGCGTCGGCGTCGCGGGTGTTGTAGGCCGAGTTGCCGCCCGGCGCGAGCTGCGTCCCGTAGCAGGGCACGAAGATCCGGTCGTTCACGCGGAAGGCATTCGCGTAGGTGAAGTGGGTCGAACCCACGTTCCACGCCTGCGGCCGGAAGACCTCGAAGCCAAGGGCCTCGAGGTACGGCACCGCGTTGTTGGTCACGCTCAGCGCCGTCGCGTTCGAGCCGGGAATGAACTCGCTGACGATCGCGGTGTCCTCGTCGACGAGATACATCCACATGTCGATGTGGCCCGTGCCGTCGACCGAGAAAGGCAGCTGCGGCATGAGGTGCAGCGTGTCGATGCCCTGGTAGGCGTCGTGCAGCTCGCGGATGAGGGCCGTATCGTGTCCGCCCGAACTCGGGTTGTCGAGGTTCACCAGGGCAGTGCAGAAGCCGGTGCGACCCGGTCCGGCCTGGAAGTTCCCGCCCGAGTAGTACAGCCCCTGGTGGTAGCTCGGCACCCCGAAGGCGCCCTCGGCGACAAGGGTCGGGACGAAGTTGTCCGCGGAGCGTTCCGGGTAATAGTGGCTGTCGACGACCGCGAGGGACCCGTTCTCGAAGATGAAGTGCGGGCCGTAGTCGCGGATCCAGATCGAGTTGTTCGGCTGGATGATGAAGACCACCTTGGCCATGTTCGCGCCGGCCGCGACGAAGGCGCTGGTCGCCGAGTTCGCGGTGGTCTGGTTCGCCACCACGACATAGGCGATCTCGTCGTGCACCGTGCCGGCGGTCAGCTTCGAGACGAGGGCGGTCACCACCGAGTTCCAGCTGTTGCCGTACTGGAAAAGAACGCCGCGCACCGGGTCGTACTCGGTCGGCGAGACGATCACCGCGCCGCCGGGCGAGTCGGCGACGCCGCCCTCGCGACCCGCCGAGGCGAGGTCGATCGCGTACGGCACCAGTGACTGGTTCGGGTCGTAGGGCGTGCCGCCCTCGCGGACCCGCGTCAGGGTGGAACGGTGTTCCGGTTCGCGATCCTTCGCGGGGGGCGGGGTCCGACCCTCCGCCGCGGCCGGCGCCGCAAGACACGCCGCGATGGCGAAGGAGGGCGTAAGGGACCGCGACGCGAAGGGCGGGTTTCTCATGGTCGATGGCTCAGGGGAGGGGTGGGCGGCGACGAAGGCCATCACCATAGGTTGAATCCGCCGTCCGGGGCCAGCCGGAGCGGGATCTACCGGGCAAGTTCGCGGGTTCCCCGAGATTCAGCGGACCAGCCGGGCCCGGCCCGGCACCACCGCGGTCTCGAGCTCGTCGATGCCGCCGTCGATCGACACGATCGCTTGGTTGCCGATGACCAGCGAACCGACGATCACGGCGAGCATCCCGACCTCCGCGGTGCCACCCACCTCGAGCGACGTCGACGGGGCGTAAAGATCTCCCTCGACCGCGACCGTGCCCGATCCGCCGATCGACCATGTCGAAGGCGAACGCTGGATCGCCCATCGCTCGGACCAGTCGGGAAGCGTGGTCGAGGGCGTACCCGTGATCGACGCCTGCTCCCGGACCTCGATGCCGAAGCCGTCGGCGAGCTGGATGGTCGCGCCGTCGAGCTGCAGCGAAGCGTTGCCCGACAGCGAGATCGGCCCGGCGAACTGATGCAATCCCGGCTCCAGGATGATCACCCCGCCGCTGGCCGTGAGCCCGGCGTGCACCCCGGGCGCCACGAGCGTGGTGCCGAGGTCGTCGTGCTGGATCTCGCTCGCGCCGGCCGGATCGAGCGGTGGCAGTGCGACCGCCGCGAACGGGTCGTCCGCCACCGCGAGCTGCTGCTCGATCGAGCCCTCGATCGCCGACTCGCTTCCCGCGTCGATCGCCCCCTCGATGCGGACGACCGCCGCCTCGATCGACGCCGTACCGGTGATCGAAACCGCGAAGTCCCCGTCGCACGGAACGGAGACGCCGCCGCGAGCGACCAGGCGCCCCGCGTCGGCGAGCGAAACCGTCGGCGCCGCGCTTCCGGCCACGAGCAACGAGGTGATGTGCTTCGGTGGCGTGTAGACCGCGACGCTCGAGCGCTCGATCGCAAAGAACGCCGGGGTGAAAAGACCGGGAAACACCAAGCCCGGCGCCCCGTTCGGGTGGTCGGAGGCAAACCGCACCGTCACCCGCACCGCGGGCCCCCCCGCGGGGTCGGTGACGAACGACCGGGTCAGGTCGTCCCACCGGCCGAATTCGACATCCCCGCCGCCGTCCGGACCGTCGCCGATTGCGATCTGGACCGCTCCGCTCGGGGCCCGATTGCCGGCAGCCGCCGCCATCGCATCGTCCACCGAGGCCGAGAACCCGTCGCGGTACCGCGCCGCAGCCGCCAGCGAAATGGCGTCCGAGGCGATCTTGGCATGGTTGAACGCCCGGAGAGCCAGGCCGATCTCGACCGAGAGCCACGCGAACATGAGAATCGCCGGGAGCGCCACGATCGTCTTGATCGAGGAGATCCCACGGCAGTTCGAACGCGGTTGGAGCCGTGAACCCTTCATGGACAGGCAGAAATCGACCGATCTCATGCTACTCTGCACCGGGAACGCGTCCATGAGGTGTTCCCCCCGGAGTTTGGCATGATGACCCTGGCGATGCTCGCCCTCCAGACACCCGTGGCCCCCGTCGCCGTGGTTCCCGCTTGGGTTTGGGTGCTCTTGAGCGTGGCTGGCTTAGTCGCAAGCGTTACCGACCTGCGGGCGATGCGCATCCCGAACTGGCTGACCTTTCCGCTCTTCTTCGGCGGGTTGGCGTACGGCGGACTGAGCGCCGGACTTCCCGGACTCGGAAACTCCCTCGGCGGGGCGGCGATCGCGGGCGGCCTGTTCCTCGCGGCCTACATCATCGCTGGCGGCGGGGCCGGGGACGCCAAGATGATGATGGCCCTCGGAGCCTGGCTCGGCTGGCAACCCTCGGTGGTTCTGGTGCTTGGCGTCACCATCGCCGGGTTCCTCTACGCCTTGGCGGTCACCACCTCCCGAGGCAGCATCTGGGACATCCCGAGCGTCATCCTGCACGGTCTGATAGTCACGAGAACCGGTTTTCGGAAGCTGATTACAGGTCGATTCCTTATTCACGCCCCCGACCCGGCCGTTGTATCACAAGAGCAGGTCAAGCCGCGGCCGAAGGACTGGTTCCCGTACGCCCCGGCAATCTTCGTCGGAACTGTCGCTTCTTGGTGGTACTGGGTACGTTTCGGAAGCATCGTATGAGTCGAATGGACACCCTCCTCGCAACCCCTCTCGGGACAAGGGCCAAGGCGATTCGCCGGGGCCTGAAGAGGTTCATTCGACGCCGCCGCGGCGCCGAGACCGTTGAGTTGGCGGTCACGCTGCCGTTGTTGATGGTGGTGGTGTTCACCGGATTCGAGTACGGCTGGGCGGTCTTGAAGTCGATTCAACTCGATCACGCCGCTCGAGAGGGTGCCCGGGCGGCCGCCCTTTCGGGGGCCACCGTGGCGTCGGTGCAGGATCGCGTGAACACCGTGCTTCAGAGCTCCGGGATCGCGGCGGGAGCGGTCTCGGTGACCATGACCCCCGCGGACCCGGGTTCGACGGCGGCGGGCAGTTCGATCCGAGTGGAGGTCGAGGCGTCCTACGGCGAGATCCAACTGCTTGGACTCGACCGGCTCATGCCTCTGCCCTCGACCCTCAAGGGACGAGCCGCAATGATCAAGGAGCCGGAAGCCTGACCAAAGCGGTCTGACCGGCCACTTGGAGGTAGGGGCAGCCAGAAAGTCGAATCAGTCGGGAGGTCCGAAGCCGGGCCTCCCGGTGTTTTTTGCGCTTCAGGACCCGAGCGAACGGCCTCGCGGCCGGCCAGGTCCGGCCGGTCGCGGGGCGCCCTTTCGGACCTCCCGTCGCTTTCCACTTGAGAAATCGGGCCCGCCTGTCCGATCGCCACATCTAGCTGGCTCGGAGTTCCCCCCTCATGAAGACATCCCGTTTGATCCTCGTGGGCCTTGTGATGGCGGTTGTCGCCGCGATGGTGACCATTTTCGCCCAGTCGCTGCTTGAGGGCGACGGAACGCCGTTGCGATCGGGACCGAGCGATCTGGTGGTCGCGGCCCGTCCATTGGCGGCGGGACAGCGTTTGAAGGCTGAAGATCTCGGGACGGCTCCATCGCCCGGCCCGTCGACCTCCCGGACGGCCTTCGCCTCCGCCACTTCGGTGATCGGCCGCACCCTCATCATGAATCTCGAGCAGGGCCAGGTCCTGCGCGAGGAGGACCTCGCCGATCGCGGATCGGGCGCGGCCATCGCCAGCCAACTTGCCCCGGGTTTCCGGGCGATCACCATCACGCTGCGCGACGCGGGGCCTGAAGTCGTCGTCTACCCCGGCGCCGTGGTCGATGTGCTGGCCACCGTCGAGGCCCCGTCTCGCGGCGGCGCTCGCGAGTCGGTCACGCGGACGCTGGTCGAGGGCGTCCGGGTCCTCGCGGTGAACGACGAGGCGGTCGGGGGTCGCACGGCCGATGCCGGCGATCGCCGAGCCAGCCCGCGCCGGCCGACGGTCACCGTCGCGGTGACGCCCGAGCAGGCGGCGCAGATCGAACTCGCGGGCAGCCGGGGCACCATCGGCGTCACCTTGCGGTCGAGCGCCGAACCAACCGGACAGCCCGTCTCGAACGCGATCGCCACCACCCAGAGCCTGCTCGGCCTCTCGTCCGAGCCCGCAGCGGCTCCCAAGCCCGCCCCCGCCGCCGAAGCCGCGAAAGAAACGACCGAGAAGCCGTCCGAAAGGCCGGTGACTCCCGCCGCGACCCCGACGGCAACCCCGACGGCGGCCCCTGCGACTCCGGTCGCGCCCGAGAAGCCCAAGACCTGGGAAGTGAAGGTGTTCCGGGGCAAGGACTCAACGAGCCACAACTTCCCCGAGAAACCCGCAGGCGGGCCGACGAACCGTTGAGGAAGGCGTCGCCCTCGAGTTGTCCGCGCCTCGTCCCGAAACCTCAGGATCCCGCACTTCGATGAGAAACTCCCCTTCCGGCCCCTCGATCGCCCCCCGCATCGCGGCCCTCGGGCTCGCCCCGGCGTTCGGCTTCGGGTTCCTCGCGGCGGTCGATGCGAGTCCGCGGCAAGACCAGACGCGACGCCCGGATGCGGTCCCCGCCGTGGAACTCCTCGTGGGCGGATCGACGGTCGTGAGACTGCCGGCGCGAGTCGAGTCGGTCGTCGTGGCCCATCCGAACATCGCCGACGCCCGCCCGGTGGCCGAGGACGAGGTGATCGTGGTCGGCCTGAAGGTCGGAAACTCGGACTTGGTCTTCCGGCTCGAGAGCGGCGAGACGCTGACCCGTCGCGTGACGGTCGGCGTCGATGCCGATGATCTCGAACGCCGGCTCGGGCAGCTCTTCGGCGTCTCGCTCGAGGTCGAGGACCTCGGCGGATCGGTCGCGATCCGCGGGGCGATGCCCGACCTTCCGACCGCCGAGATGGTGCGGAGCTACCTCGACGCCACCGGCCTGACCTGGGTCGACCTCACGCGGATCGACGGCGTGCGGCAGGTGCAGCTGCGGGTGCGGATCGCCGAGGCCAGCCGCACCGCCCTGCGCGAGCTCGCCTTCGGGGCGGTGGTCGGCGGGAACTCGGCCTTCGGCGGCATCCAGTCGCCGGGCGGGACGCCGTTCCAACCGGTGTCGATCTCGCCGCAAGCCCCGGCCGGCGTGAACAACGCCAACTTCGGGTTCGACCCGAGTCCGGTCACCAGCGCGACCACGCTCTTCGGCGGCATTCCCGGCGCGAACCTCGAGATCTTCCTGCAGGCCCTGAGCGAGAACCGCTACGTGCGGGTGCTGGCCGAGCCGAATCTCGTGGCGGTCAGCGGCGAGGAGGCGACCTTCCTCGTGGGCGGCGAGTTCCCGGTGCCGATCGTGCAGGGATCGGTGGTCGGCGGCGGCAGCACGGTGACCATCGAGTACAAGGAGTTCGGCGTGCGGCTGAACTTCCGCCCCGAGGTGCTCGGCGAGGGGCGGATCCGCCTCGAGGTCGCCCCCGAGGTGAGCGAACTGAGCCAGATCGGCGCGGTGGTGCAGAACGGCTTCACGATTCCCAGCGTCATCACGCGGCGGTCGAAGACCACGGTCGAACTCGGCAGCGGCCAGTCGTTCGCGATGGCCGGCCTGCTGCGGAACAAGGAGCAGGCGCGGGTCTCGAAGGTGCCGATGCTGGGCGACCTGCCGATCGTGGGTCTCCTCTTCCGCAGCGTGCGCTACGAGCAGGACCAGACCGAGCTGGTGGTGATGGTGACCGCCGAGCTCGTCGAGCCGCTTGACGACGGCGACGCCCGGCCCGGGCCCGGCGAGCTGCACAAGACCCCCAACGACTGGGAGCTCTTCATGGAAGGCAAGCTCGCCGGCGCGGTGGACATGGCGAATCCGCTCGCCCGGCTGAAGGCGCTCGGCTTGGGCGGACTGCGCGGGCCCGGCGCGTGGCGACGCCCCGACGAGCCGCGGGTGCCTGCCGCCGATGCGTTCCCGCCGACCGTGACGGACGCCGCGACGAACTCCCGCGAGAGCACCCAGCCGTGAGCCCCTCCGAGACCGCCGCCCAGGCGAAGGCCGACCTGATGGAGTTCCGTCGCGAGCTGCACGAGCGGCTCGTGGCGACGCTCGATTTCGCGGCGGCCGACCGCCTCGAGCGCGAGCAGCTGCTCACCGAGTGCGAAGGCCGGATCCAGAAGCTCATCGACCGCTCGGAGCGGTTCCTGTCGGACTCCGAGCGGCGCTGGCTGGTCCAGGGCGTCCTCGATGACATGTTCCGGCTCGGGCCGCTCGAGCCGCTGCTTTCGGACGAGGCCGTGACCGACATCCTCGTGGTGCGTCACGACCTGGTCTTCGTCGAGCGGCACGGCCGCATCGAGGAGAGCGACATTCGCTTCCGCGACGAGGCGCACCTGATCCACGTGATCCAGCGGATCGTGCGGAACGCGGGCCGTCGCATCGACGAGCGCAGCCCGATGGTCGACGCCCGCCTCGCCGACGGCTCGCGCGTCAACGCGATCATCCCCCCGCTGGCGGTCGACGGGCCGCAGCTCTGCATCCGCCGTTTCCCGCCGCGATCGCCCGGCCTCGACCGCCTCGTCGAGCTCGGTTCGCTCGCCCCGGCCACCGCGGACCTGCTGCGGGCCGCGGTCGCCGGTCGCCTGAACATCCTCTTCTCGGGCGGGGCCGGCGTCGGGAAGACCACCCTGCTCAATGCGGCGTCGGCCTGGGTCGATCCGCGGGAACGGGTCATCACCATCGAGGACGCGGCCGAACTGAAGCTCAAGGGCCAGCACGTGGTGCGGCTCGAGACGCGGGCGGCGAACGTCGAGGGCGTCGGCGCCGTCGCGTCGCGGGAACTGCTGCGGAACGCCCTCCGCATGCGGCCCGACCGGATCATCGTCGGCGAATGCCGCGGCGTCGAGGCGTTCGACATGATGCAGGCGATGAACACCGGCCACGAGGGCTCGATGACCACGCTGCACGCCAACAGCGCCCGCGACACGCTCACGCGGCTCGAGTCGATGCTGGCGATGGGCGGCTTCGACGTGCCGGTTCGGGTGTTGCGGGAGTACGTGGCCTCGGCGATCCATCTCGTCGTGCACCTGAGCCGCCTGCCCGACGGTCGCCGGGTGGTGAACGAGGTGGTCGAGGTGCGGGGCGCCGAGGGCGAAACCATCCACATCGAGCCGATCCACCGGTTCCGGCTCGAGACGATCCGGGACGGGAAGGCCGAAGGACGGTTCGAGGCCACCGGCACCGTGCCCTTCTTCCTCGAGCACCTGAATTCGCGGGGCTTTCCGCTCGACGCGAAGATCTTCGCGGCCGGACCGCTCGAGACGGGAGCGAAGCGTTGAGCCTGGCGGGGGCATCGTGGGGCGGCCCGGCGTTCGCGGCGTTCCTCGCGTTCGTCCTGTGGTGGCTTTTCGCGGTGCGCCCCGAGCGGCGGCGGATGCGGACGGGCGGCGACGACGCGGCGCAGCCGGCTTACGCCCCGGGCGAGTCGCCGACGGCGCGGGCCTCGCTCCTGGCCCTCGGGCTGGCGATCGCGACCGTCCTCTGGATCGCCGGCGAGCGGCCGATGCTGGCGGCGGCGGTGTTCGCGGTCTGGAACCTGATCGTGGTGATCGTCCGCTCGCGGGCGAGGACCCGTCGTACGGTCGAGCAGGAGCGCTACGCGGTCGAAGCGATCTCCGGGGCCAGTCGGGCCCTGCGGGCGGGCATTCCCCTCGGCGGCATGCTCGAGATTCTCGCCGTCGAGGGACGGGGCGAGGCCGGCCGGGCCTTCCGCGAGATCATCCGAAGGGAAAGCCTCGGCGAGGATCTCGCCTCGGCGATCCGGCGGGTGCTGCTCCGCTCGCCGCTGCCGGCGCTGCGGGCGTTCGGTCTCGCGGTCATCGTGCAGATCAACGCGGGCGGAAACCTCGCCGACACCACCGACCGGCTGGCCCGCTCGCTCGTCGAGCGGGGTCGCATGCGGCGGCGGGCCCGCACCATCGTCTCGTACAGCCGCGCCGCGGCGACCGTGCTTTCGGTGCTGCCGATTCTCGCGGTGCCGCTCATGGCGTGGCTCGTCGACGACTACCTCACGCTGCTGCTTGACCGGCCGGCCGGGAACATCCTGCTGGCCGTGTCGGCGGTGCTGCTGGTCGCGGGCATCGCGTCGATCCAGCGGTTCGGCCGGATCGACGGGGCCGGGAGGCCGGCATGATCGGCTGGGCGCTGCTGGCCGGCGCGGCCACTTTCGTCGCGACCCTGGCGGTCGGGCTGGCGGCGCGGCCGACGGCTCGCGCCGCGGCTCGATCGGAGACCGGCGAGACGGACGTCATCCTGCCGTGGTCGGATGCGAAGCGGGACGGCCTGGCGAACCTGCTGTCGGCCGGCTACCGGCACGATCTCGGCTCGGCGGGCATCGTGAGCGTCGACCGGCAACTGGCGTTCCTCTCGCTGCACGCGGCGCTCACCGCCGGATGCGCTTTCGGGGCCGCCTGGATCGCCGCCGCCAACTTCACCTCCGCGGCCGCGCTGTTCGTGGCGGGCGCGATCGGCGCGCTGGTCGGCTGGTGGCTGCCGCGATCGTGGCTGGAGTGGAAGCGCTCGCAGCGCCGCCTCGAGATCGTGACCGACTTCCCGGTGATGCTCGACCTGCTGCAGATCTCGATGCAGGGCGGCATGGGCCTCTCGGCGGCGTGGACCGCGGTGGCGACCAGCCTCGAGGGCGCCGGCGACGCGCTCGCCGAGGAGATGCGGCGGATCGACCTCGAGGTCGGCTTCGGCGAGGGCTGGAGCCGGGCCCTGGCGACGGCCAGCGACCGGACCGGCGTGGCCGAGTTCCGCTCGCTCGGCTCGTTGCTCGGCCAGACCGACCGCTACGGCACCGAAGTCACGCAGATGATCCAGGTGCTTTCCGATTCGCTTCGCCACGAGGAACTGCAGGGGCTCGAGGAGCGGGCCCACCAGGCCTCGATCAAGATGCTCTTTCCCCTGGCCGCGATGCTGTTGCCCGCGACGCTGCTGCTCATCATCGGGCCCCTCCTTCTGCTGCTCTTCGACGCCCTGCAGCGGGCGGATGCGCTGTGATCCGCCACCCACGGTTTTCCCACGCCCCTCACTGACCGGAACCACGATGCGAACCCCGATTCACCATCCCGGCCTGGCCGCCCTGCTCGCGGTCCCGCTTGCCGTCGGCTGCCAGGCGCCGTCGGGGCCGGCCGCGAGCGCGAGCCGACCCGAAAACGTGACCGACGACGCGATGTTGGCCGCCGACAAGGAGTTCGTGCGGGAGCCCTTCGGCGACCAGGCCCGGGCCGCGGTCGTGCGGCAACGGGCCCTGTTCGAGATGCACTTCCGCCCCGGCTCTGCCGAGCTGACGCCGCTCGGGCGGCGCGACCTCGAGATCCTCGCCGAGGCGGTCGCCGAGGACGGCGGCGCGATCGCGGTGCGGCGCGGCTCGGCGGGCGACCGGCTCTACAAGTCCCGCGTCGAGACGGTGCGGGACGGCCTGCTGGCCGCAGGCGTGGACCCCAAGCGGATCCGCATCGACGACGGCCCGCCCGGCGGCGCCGGGACCGCGACTTCGGAAGCCATCATGATCCGCGCCAAGATCCGTGACCAGCCGATGCCAACGCCGTCCGAAGGCGAGATGCTCTCGCCGACCGGCGGCGCGCCCACGCCCGTCGGAGGTGCCTCGTGAACCGTCCGTTCCGCTTGCCGATCGCGGCCGTTCGCGCCTTCGCCCTGGCGGGCGCCGCCACGCTGGCCGGCCTCGGCTGCCAGGCCAAGCCGGCCGCCGACTCCGACTGGTTCGAGGGCGGTGAGATGCAACCGGCCTCGGCCGACACGCTGCAGCTCACGGCGCGGGTGCTGGCCTCGAAGGGCGAGACCGCGCGGGCGGGCTTCGTCATCGACCGCATGCTCCGCGAGCATCCGGATTGGCTCGGGACCTACACCGAAGGCGCCGAGGTGCTGCTCATCGACGGCCGCGTGAAGGACGCGATCGGCTGGCTGGAGCGCGGGCTCGAGCGCTTCCCCGACCATCCGATCCTGCGGAACAACCGCGGCATGTGCCACTTGCTGTCGGCCGATCTCGCGGCGGCCACCGCCGACTTCGAGGCGGCCTACGCCGCCGATCCGGGCGACGCCGAGTACGTGTTCAACCTCGGTCTCGCGAAGGCGCTGGCCGGTGACGAGGACGCGGCCCGCGGTTACTGGAGCCGGGTGCTCACCACGGAGGAGGTCCTGGGCAACCTCCAAGTGGCGAGAACCGCGCGTCCGAACTTCGCCCAGCCGGGGTAACCACCCCCACCGCGGCAGATCCACCCCAGAAGGCGGCGGTTTCGCGGGATGCGGCTTTCCCACGCGGAATCACGGGCTACCTTGGCTCCGTGCTTCCAACGGCGTGTGGCCGCGGGCGGCACAGGACACTCCCGCCCTTGGGCATAAGGAAAGAACCATGAAGAACTGGATCAAGGCCTTTATCGCTGACGAACGTGGCGCCGAAAGCACCGAGCTTGCGGTCACCACCCTGGTCGTCGCCGGCGGCGCCGTCGCCGGATACACCAGCCTCAAGACCAAGATCGGCGACAAGACCGACGACCTGCTCGGCAAGCTCGACTCCTCGACCGCCGACTGATCGTCGTCCCGGACGCGAACGAAGCGGCCCCGCCCCACGGCGGGGCCGTTCTCGTTTTCCCGGGGCATTTGCCCGCCTCGCGAAGAGTTCACCCCAGTCGGGGCCACATGGCCCGATTCCGGCTGGACTCGGCCCTTCCGCCAGCTACAAAGAGACCCGTGCGGTTCCCGGCGCGTGCCGGGCCGCACGAGTCCCCCCGCCCCTTGGGCAAAGGAAAGAAACCATGCAGAACTGGATCAAGGCCTTCATCGCGGACGAGCGTGGCGCCGAGAGCACCGAGCTCGCCATCACCACCCTGGTCGTCGCCGGCGGCGCCGTCGCCGGATACACCAGCGTCAAGAACAAGATCGGCGACAAGACCGAAGACCTGCTCGGCAAGCTCGACGATTCGACCGCCGACTGATCCGCAATCCCGATTGCGATCCAAACGGCCCCGCCCCGAGCGGGGTCTTTCTCGTTATGGGCCCGCGCCTGGAGCGCCGGAAGGCAGGGACAAGGGGGCATCTACCCGCCTCGCGGCGCGTTCACCCCACTCGGGGGCGGAACGCGTCTTCCCCGCTGGACTCGCACGGTGGGTGGGGTACAACAGGGACCGTGCGGATCCGGTACGTGTCCGGACGCACGAGTCCCCCCCCGCCCCTTGGGCAAAGGAAAGAAACCATGCAGAACTGGATCAAGGCCTTCATCGCGGACGAGCGCGGCGCCGAGAGCACCGAGCTCGCCATCACCACCCTGGTCGTCGCCGGCGGCGCCGTCGCCGGATACACCAGCGTCAAGACCAAGATCGGCGACAAGACCGACGACCTGCTCGGCAAGCTCGACGAGTCGACCGCCGACTGATCCGCAATCCCGATTGCGATCCAAACGGCCCCGCCCCGAGCGGGGTCTTTCTCGTTATGGGCCCGCGCGAAAAGTGCCGCGTGGCCGACCAGGGCTCTTCCAAACCGAGCTGGCGGGGCGAAGGCAGGCGGTTTTTCGCTCCTTCCCGAGCGCCCCGACCCCGCGGACTTATCCGGCCGTCGCAGATTTTCGCGGTTTTTCCCGGCGATGCATTCACATCGCGGAGGTCTGGGCTACATTGCCCGTGCTGTGCCCGGTGCGTTGCCGCGGTCGTCAGCATGAACTTCCGCCCATTGGGAAAGGTTGTCAAACATGAAGAACTGGGTCATGAACTTCATCACGGACGAGCGCGGCGCCGAAAGCACCGAGCTCGCCATCACCACCCTGGTCGTCGCCGGCGGCGCCGTCGCCGGATACACCAGCGTCAAGACCAAGATCGGTGACAAGACCGATGACCTGCTCGGCAAGCTCGACGAATCGACCGCCGACTGATCCGCAATCCTGATTGCGATCCGCACGGCCCCGTCTCACCACGGGGCCGTGTTCCTTTTCCGGCGGACTCGAGCCCGGCGAGCCGAAGAAGGCCAGTCCAAGATCGAGTCTCCCGGACCGCCCGGAGCCACCTGATGGTCCTACCGAATCCCTCGTCACCGACCTCCGAGGCGACCTTCTCCGACTTCAAGCTGCCGCTGGCCCCGCCGGCGGCGGTGGCCGAGGCGAACCGATGCCTCTTCTGCGAGGACGCCCCGTGCGTCCAGGCGTGTCCGACGCACATCGACATCCCGCAGTTCATCCGCAAGATCGCGACCGGGAACGACCGGGGGGCGGCCCGGACCATCTTCGAGTCGAACATCCTGGGGATGAGCTGTGCCCGGACCTGTCCGGTCGAGGTGCTGTGCGTGGGGGCGTGCGTCTACAACCACCTGAACGAGCCGCCGATCGCCATCGGGAAGCTGCAGCGGCATGCGACCGACCGGGCGTACGCCGAAGAGTGGCGGTTCTTCGAGGCGGGGCCGGAGACCGGGAAGCGGGTCGCGATCGTCGGCGGCGGACCGGCAGGGCTGGCGGCGGCCCACGAGCTGCGGCGACGCGGGCACGCGGTGACGATCCTCGAGCGGCGGCCGTTCCTGGGCGGGCTGAACACCGCGGGAATCGCCCCCTACAAGATGAAGGCCGGGCAGAGCCTGAGTGAGGTCCACTGGGTTCTCGAGATCGGCGGCATCGAGGTGCGGACCGGGGTCGAGGTCGGGAAGGACCTGGGCCTGGAGGCCCTCGATCGCGACTTCGACGCGGTCTTCGTCGGGATCGGCCTCGGATCCGACCGCCGGGCCGGGGTGCCGGGTGAGGACCTGCCGGGGGTGGCCGGGGCGACGGCGTGGATCGAGCGGATGAAGCTCGGCGACGCGGGCGTGGCGGGCGTGCGGCGGGCGGTGGTGGTCGGGGGCGGGAACACGGCCCTCGACGCGGTCCGCGAGACGCTGGGGCTGGGGATCCCGTCGGTGACCATGCTGTACCGCGGTACGGAGGCGGCGATGAGCGGGTACGCCCACGAGTGGGAGGCCGCCAAGTGCTCGGGGGCCCGGGCCGAATGGAACACCGTGGTGACCGCGTTCGAGGGGCGAGACCGCCTCGAGCGGGTGCGGCTGGTCCGGGTCGACGCGTCGTACCGGCCGATTGCCGGGGGCGAGTTCGCGGTCGAGGCCGACCTGGCGCTCGTCGCGATCGGGCAGGGCCGGATCGGCTCGCTTTTGGCCGGACTCGCGGGCGTCACCGTCGAGAACGGCATCGTCCGGACCGACGCCGACGGGTTCACCGGGCGTCCGGGTTGGTTCGCCGGCGGCGATTGCCTGAACGGCGGCCGCGAGGTGGTGAACGCCGCGGCCGAGGGCAAGGCGGCGGCCATCGCGATCGACGCGGCGCTCGCGGCCGGACGCGGCACCGGCCGCGGAAAGGATTCCCACCGTGCCTGACCTCGGAGTGACCATCGCGGGCATCCGCTCGCCCAATCCGTTCTGGCTGGCCTCGGCCCCGCCGACGAACAGCGGCGACCAGGTCCAGCGGGCCTTCGACGCGGGCTGGGGCGGCGCGGTGTGGAAGACGCTCGGGACGCCGATCCAGAACGTGTCCAGCCGCTTCGGCGGGTACTCGATCGGCGGCGTCCGCGGGGCGGGCTTCAACAACATCGAGCTCATCACCGACCGGCCGCTCGAGTCGAACCTCAAGGAAATCGCCGAGACCAAGCGGAAATGGCCGCGCCACGCGATGGTGGTCTCGCTCATGGTCGAGACCCGCGACGAGTGGCGGGAGATCATCAAGCGGTCGATCGACGCCGGGGCCGACGGGATCGAGTTGAACTTCGGCTGCCCGCACGGCATGTGCGAGCGCGGCATGGGCAGCGCGGTCGGCCAGGAGCCGACGGTCAACGAGCGGATCACCGCATGGGCCGTCGAGTTCAGCACGGTGCCGGTGCTCGTGAAGCTCACGCCGAACGTGACCGACATCCTGCCCCACGGCATGGCCGCGAAGCGCGGCGGGGCCCACGGCGTGAGCCTCATCAACACCATCAAGAGCATCATCGGCGTCGACATCGACCGCTTCGTCCCCGAGCCGCGGGTCGCGGGCCGCAGCACCAATGGCGGCTACTGCGGGGCCGCGGTGAAGCCGATCGCCCTGCACATGGTGGCGGAGCTCGCCCGGCACCGCGAGTTCGGGCTGCCGATCAGCGGAATCGGCGGCGTGCGGAACTGGCGCGACGCGGTCGAGTTCCTGCTGCTCGGGGCGAGCGGCGTGCAGGTCTGCACCGAGGTGATGCTCCGCGGCTTCCGCGTCGTCGACGACCTGCGGGACGGGCTCGAGGAGTACATGCGGACGCATGGCTTCAACCGCGTCGACGAGATGGTCGGCAAGGCCGTCCCGAACTTCGTCGAGTGGGGCGACCTCGACCTGAACCACGAGACGGTCGCGAAGATCGACGCGTCGAAGTGCATCGGCTGCCAGCTCT
>JBIKVN010000036.1:0-17698 GCA_044356865.1 Phycisphaerales bacterium
GCGTGCCGCTCGCGTGGCCCGCGTGCCTCGCGCTGGCGGGGGAGTGGCCGCGGGTCCCGCTTGCGGACGACGCGAGACGGATCGCGGGCCTTTCCGACGCCGACCTCTCCGTCATGGTCGGCTCGCTTGAGCTCGACCGTTCGGTCGGGCCGGTGCCCGAGACCCGCGGCGGCTCGCGGGCCGGAATCATCCGGTGGAACGAGTTCCGCGACGGTCGGCTGGCGCGGTACGAGCGCGACCGCAACGACGCGGCGGACTCCGGCCCGGGCGGAGCGACCAGCCGCCTGAGCGCCTACCTCCACTACGGCATGGTCTCGCCGCTGCGGATCGCCCGCGAGGCCCACGCGGCCGGGGCGACGAAGTTCCTAGACGAGCTGCTGGTCTGGCGCGAGCTCGCCTACCTCTGGTGCCGACACGAGCCGCGGCCCGAGCGGCTCGCGGCGCTGCCGGGTTGGGCCCGCCGCACGCTCGAGGAGCATGCCCGCGACCCGCGGCCGTTCGCGCCGTCGTTCGCGACGCTTTCCCGCGGCACCACCGGCGAGCGGCTGTGGGATCTCGCCCAGGCATCGCTCGTGCGGCACGGCGAGCTGCACAACAACGTCCGCATGACCTGGGGGAAGGCGATCGTCGAGTGGGCGCCGTCGCCGGAAGACGCGCTGCGATGGCTGGTCGAGCTCAACCACCGCTACGCCCTCGACGGGTGCGACCCGAGTTCCTACGGCGGCCTTCTCTGGTGCCTCGGCCTCTTCGATCGCCCGTTCGAGCCCGAGCGTCCGGTGATCGGCTCGCTTCGCCCGCGGCCCGTCGAGGGGCATGCGGCGCGGATGGATCTCGCGAGGTACGCGCGGGTCGTCGATCGCCGTGAACGCCCGGGAAGGGTCGCGGTGATCGGAGCGGGTTTTGCGGGGCTCACGCTGGCCCGCACGCTGCACGACCACGGGATGGAAGTCACCGTCCTCGAGAAATCACGGGGCACCGCCGGCCGCGCCGCGGCCCGCCGCGACGGCGAGCGGACGCTGCCGCTCGGTGCGGATCACGTGGCGCCGCGCACCGCGGAGTTCCGGCGGTGGATCGCGGGCTTCGCCGAGGACGGGCTCGTGTCGAAGGTGCGGCGCACCTCCGTCACGCTTCGCGCGGACGCTTGCATCGACGCGGATCCCGCGATTGACGCCTTCGTCGGAAACCCGACGCTCGGCGCGGTGACGCGTCGGCTGGCCGAGGGTCTCGACGTCCGCTTCTCGACCCGCGTCACGGCGATCGGGCGCGACGGATCGGCGGGATTCCGGCTGGAAACCGAAGGCGACTCGCCCGGAAGGTTCGATCTCGTGCTGATCGCGATTCCCCGGCCGCAAGCCGCGGAACTCGTCGCGCCGCTCGATCCGGAGTTCGTTCCGCCCGTCGACATGCGTCCCTGCCTCGTCGTCGCGACCGAAGCGCCCGGAGGTCCCGCCGTCGACGAGATACGCTTCGCGGCCGACCCGGTGCTTTCGCGGGCGAGGCGGGCGGGAACGGCGTGGATCGTCGAGGCGAATGCCGTGTGGAGCGCGACGAACCTCGAGCGATCGCCGGAAGAGTGGGGTTCCGAACTCGCCGCCGCCTTCGCGCATCGGCTCGGTCAGTCGCCGGCCGTCGTGCTGCATGCCCATCGCTGGCGCTACGCGTTCGCTGTGCCGACGGCGTCGCCGCGTCGGCCGTACCGTCTCGAAGACCTCGGCCTCGGCCTCGCCGGCGACTGGCTTGCCGGCGCGAGCGACATCGAGGCCGCCTGGCGTTCCGGCCTCGAGCTCGCGGGCCATGTCCTCCGGCTTCCGGTTCCCGTGATCGAGCGGGTTCCCGCGACGCTCTTCGGGTGAATCATGCCGCGTCCGCCGCTTCCCGAGAAGAACTGCGTGACTTGCGGCCGGGTCTTCGCGTGGCGGAAAAGGTGGGAGCGTGACTGGGATCAGGTCAAGCACTGTTCCGATGCGTGTCGCCGCACTCGGCTCGGCGAGCGCGACGCGGAACTCGAACGGGCCATTCTCGAGCTCCTCTCCGACCGCCGCCGCGACGCTTCGATCTGCCCGAGCGAGGCGGCCCGCCGGGTCGCCGGTGAAGCCGGCTTCCGCGATGCGATGCCCGCGATGCTGGCCGCCGCGCGACGGCTCGCGGCCCGCGGCGAGATCGAGGTCACCCAAGGCGGGAAACCCGTCGATCCGGCGCGGGCCCGCGGACCGGTGCGGTTGAGGGTCGCGCGGCGTTGACTCGCCTCACGCCTCGCGGCCGCCCGGGGGCGCGGCGGGCACGGGGGCGGGCGGCGCGGGTGCCACGGGCCGCATCCGCTCGAGCCGCTGCATCGCGCGTTCCATCTGCTCCTGCATGCGGCGCATCCGTTCCTCGAATTCGGCGAGGTCGGGCCCACCGTCGGGCATCCCGAACCCGCCGCCCGGCGGCACGATGAAGCGCATCCCGCCGCGGGCGTTCGGCCCCGGCGCGACGATCACGCCCCGGTTCCCGCCGAGCATGCCGGGATCGATCTCGATGCCGCGGGCCCGCAGCTCCTCGAGCATCTCGCGGATCTCGGGATCGAGCGGCTCGCCGGCCAGGTTCCGTTCCGCCATCGCATCGCTCATCGCCGCGAGCGTGACCTTCACCTCAAGCTTCTCGCCCGCGCGGACGATCGCGAGCCGCACCTCGTCGCCGACCTTCGCGCCGGCCAGGAAGTCGCGGATCGCCTCGGGCGAGGCGTCATCTCGGTCGCCGATCGCGGTCACCACGTCGAAGGTCTCGAGGCCGGCCTTCGCGGCCGGCGATTCGGGCATGATCGAGGTGAGCAGCGTGCTGCGGCCCGGCTCGAGCCGCAGGTGCTTCACGAGCGGCTCGCCCGTCTCCTCGAGCGTGACGCCGAGCATCGGGCGGGCGGGCGGCGCGGCCGGGGTTGGGGGCCGGGGCGGCGACATCGGACCGACCGAGACGACGGCGCTGTGGATCACCTCGCCCTTCTCGTCGAGGATCTCGACGCGGTTGCCGGCGCGGCGGATCCGTTCCTGCGGGACTTCCTTTCCGTCGCGCATCGCCTCCATCTCGACCGACTCGGTGGTCTCGGTCGAGCCGTCGTCGAGGGTGCGGGTCTTCCGCACCGTCTTCACCGTCAGGTCGAACTCGCCGTCGACGATGCGCGAGACGCTCGACGACTCGGAGTCCTGGCCCGACCACGGGTCAAGGGCCAAGGCCGGGGCGGCGACAAGCGAGAGGGAAAGCGACGCGATGAGCGACGAAAGCATGGTTCGGTTCGGCATGGGGATCTCCGGAGGAAAGTTCTTTCAGAAGGCCTGGCGGATCGACGGCGGCAGCGTGGCGGGCACCGGCACCGCGGCGCCGTCGGCGGCGCCGTCGAGGCGGGCGTCGAGGCGCCAGACCTCGGGCACCTCGACCCGCTCGAGGATCTGGCGGACGAAGACGAGTTCGTACCCGCCGCCCGCGAGCGGACGCGAGCCGACGAGCGCCTTCGGCTCGATCTCGTGCAGCACGCGGCCCTCGGCGCGGCCGCGGTCGAGGTAGTTCTCGAGCGCCGCAGCGCTCGAGAGGTCGGGGGCGAGCGAGGCGACCTGCATGCGGCCGTCCGGCGGCCGCAGCGCCCCGCCACCGGCGAGGGCGACGCCAAGCGCCGTGGCCACCAGCCAGCCGGCCGCGGCGGCGAAGCGCGGCCGTGGCGGGTTTCCCCACGGGAAGGGCAGCGGCGCGTCGAGGGCCGGCGCGGTCGCGGCCAGGGCGAGTCCCCGCAGCTCGCGGTCGTCGCGCTGGAGTTCGGCGAGGGCCTCCCACGCGCCCGGGTCGACGGACGCGAGCCGGCGGAACTCCGCGAGTTCACCGGCGGAATCGCGTCCCTCGGCGATGCGGACGGTGAGCCGGTCGAGTCGTTCGCGGTCGTGGGGTTCGGACATGGTCAGTCTCCGTGCGGTGACGCGAGCGCCCGCAGCATGCGGCGTCCCCGCACGATCCGGTTCTCGACGGTGGTCTCGGGAAGGTCGAGGATCGCGGCGATCCTCGCGTAGGGCAGGTCGTGGACGAGCCGAAGCAGCAGCGGCTCGGCGTACTCCTCGGGCACTTCGGCGAGGCGTTCGCGGAGGATGCGGGCGGCTTCGGACGCCTCGGTCCCGCCGGTACCCGGATCGGCGCTCCGACCCTGCAGCATGGCGGCGAACCGCTCGATCGCGGCCCGGCGGCGCGAGCCCGACCGCGCCGACATCCGCGCCGCGTTCACCGCGACGGTGCGAAGCCAGCCGGGAAACGCCTCGGCGTCGCGGACCGAGCCGAGTCGGGCGACGAGCGTCGCCGCGACCTCCTGGAGCAGGTCGTCGAGGTCGGCCGCCCGCGGCTTGTGGACCAGCAGCACCGCGGCGATCCAGCGCCGGTTCCGGCTCCAGAGCCGCTCGAGCGCCGCCCGGTCGCCGCCGCGGGCCGCGGCGAAGAGCGAGGCTTCCTCGGGGTTCGGTTCGGCGGAACTCGGTTCGGGCATCGCGGACATGGCCGGTTCGGGAACGCGGTCGGGAAGGGGTGCGGGCCGAAGGATGCCGGAACTCGCGGCTTCCGTCCGAACCCGGCGGGCGAATCTTCGCCGGACGCCGCGGTCGGTTCGCGCTGAAACTCCCCGTATCTTCCCGGACGTGCTTCCCGCCCTGAACTACGCCGCCCTCGGCCTCGAGACCTTCCGCGACGACCTGCTTGTTCCCGCCGCCATCCTGGCCTGGGAACCCCTGTCGATCGAGGTCGCCCACCTCGATCCGGCCAAGCCCGACCTCCGCCTCTCGCCCGCCGAGGCCGCCCGCCTGCGGTTCCGCCCGGTCGAGCTCGGCTACCGCTGGGGCCCGGTCTGGTCGACGGCGTGGTTCCGCCTGCGCGGGAAGGTTCCCGCGTCGATGCGGGGCCAACGGCTCTCGTTGCGGTTCTCGAGCGGCGCCGAGGCGACGCTCTGGCGGGACGGCGTGCCGTTCGCGGGCTTCGACCCGTACCACGACCTCGTGCCGATCGCGGCGAAGGCCAAGGCCGGCGAGCGGATCGACCTGCTCGCCGAGGCCGCGTGCAACCTGCCGCTCGGGATCTCGACCTTCTGGTGGGAAGACCGCGAGCACCACGCGAGGTGGAAGGAAGCGAAGCCCGGTCGCGTCGAGAGCGCGGAACTCGTCGTCCGCGACGACGCGGCGTGGCGGTTCGCGCAGGCGTTTGATTTCGCGCGGCGGCTCATCGTGGCCCTTCCGCCCGAGAGCCCGCGGGCCCACGATCTCGTCGCGCGGCTCGTCGCCCTCAAGTCGTCGATGCCCGCCGACGCCCCGTTCGGCCCGCGGCGCGAGCGGCTGCCGGCACTTTCGCGCGAGCTCGACTCGATCCTCCGCGGCCGCGGCGGCGAGCCCGCGACCCGCTGCACCGCGGTCGGCCACGCCCACATCGACACCGCCTGGCTCTGGCCGATCGCCGAGACTCGGCGGAAGTGCCTGCGGACCTTCGCGAGCGTGCTGCGGCTCGAGGAGCGCTTCCCCGACTTCCACTTCCTGTGCAGCCAGGCCCAGCAGTACGCGTGGGTCGAGGAGGACTCGCCCGGGCTCTTCCGCCAGATCGCGAAGCGCGTCGCCGAGGGCCGCTGGGAGCCGGGCGGCGCGATGTGGATCGAGCCCGACTGCAACGTGCCCTCGGGCGAGAGCCTCGTCCGGCAGGTGATCCACGGCACGGGCTGGTGGATCTCGCGGTTCGGGAAGCGCGGCGAGCAGCGATTTCTCTACCTTCCCGATACCTTTGGTTTCCCGGCGTGCCTGCCGCAGGTCGCGCGGCTCTCGGGCCTCGACACCTTCCTGACGAACAAGATGAGCTGGTGCGAGTCGAACCGCTTCCCGCACGTCACGTTCCGCTGGAAGGGCCTTGACGGCAGCGAGCTGCTCACGCACCTCACGCCCGGCCACAACTACAACTCGTCGATCGAGCCGCCCGACATGCTCTACGGGCAGAAGAACCTGCTCGAGCTCGACGCCCGCAGCTTCACTTCGGGCCACCTCGACGCGTGGCTGCAGCCGTTCGGATACGGCGACGGCGGCGGCGGCCCGACCGAAGAGCAGGTGCTGCGGGTCGAACTCGCCGAGGCGTGCGAGGGGCTGCCGGGGTTCTCGTTCCGTCGCGTCGACGAGTTCTGCGGCCAACTGCATGCGAAGCGGGAATCGCTGCGGAAGTCCGGCCGCGACGTCGCGTGCTGGGACGGTGAGCTCTACCTCGAGCTGCACCGCGGGACGCTCACCACGCAGGCGTGGCTCAAGCGGGCGAACCGCGTCGGCGAGAGCCTGCTGCGCGACGCCGAGCTGCTCGCGTGCACCGCCTGGCCGGGCGACGCGAAGCGGCTCGAGGCGGTGCGGAAGGAACTCGACGGGGCGTGGAAGGCGCTGCTGCTCAACCAGTTCCACGACATCCTGCCGGGCTCGTCGATCGGACGGGTGTACGACGATGCGCGGAAGGATCTCGCCGTCGTGCACGAGACCGCGGCGAGGATGCGCGACGAGTCGCTGGCGGCGATCGCGGCCCGGATCGACACCCGCGACGAGCGCGAGCCGATGCTCGTGCACAACCCCGGCTCGCGCGATCGCGGCGGCACGGTCGAGCTCGAGGACGGCCGCCTCGCGTCGGTCCCGCCGGTGCCCGCGCTTGGCGTACGGGTGATCGACGCGGGACGGCCGGAATCGCCGAGGAATCCGGTGCGGATCGTCCGCGGGCGCGGCGGCTCGCTGACTCTCGACAACGGGCTGGTCGCGGCGACGATCGACGGGCGCGGCCGGCTCGTCGACCTGCGTTCCCATGCGACGGGCGAGAACGTCGCGGCCGACGGGACCGATCTCGCGTCGCTCGTGCTCTACGACGACCGGCCGCGCCGCTGGGAGGCGTGGGACCTCGACCGCGACTACCGCGACCGGGCGACGCCGCTCGACGCCGCGGTGCGGCCGGGCGTGACCCGCGAGGATCCGCTCCGCGGCGAGATCGCGATCCTGCGGGAGTTCGGCGCCGACAGCTCGATCCTGCTGACCTTCCGCCTCGACGCCGACGCGCGGCGGCTCGACCTGCACGCGGTCGTCACCTGGAACGAGACGCAGAAGCTGCTGCGGCTGCTCGTGCCGACGCGGGTCCGGGCGACCGAGGCGGCGTTCGGCACGCAGTTCGGCCGCATCACGCGGGCGACGCACCGCAACACCAGCTGGGAAGAGGCAAGGTTCGAGGTGCCCGGCCACGCCTGGATGGACCTGTCGCAGCCGGGCCTCGGCCTCGCGGTCGTCGATGATGGCAAGTTCGGCCGCTCGGTCGAGGGCGGGACGCTCGGGCTGTCGCTGCTGAAGGCCCCGAACTTCCCCGATCCGACCGCCGATCGCGGCGTGCACGCCTTCGCGCTCGGGCTGGTGCCGCACGCCGGTTCGCCGCACGAGGCGGGCGTCGAGAGCGAGGCCGAAGCGCTGCGCGATCCGCTCGTCGTCCGCTCGTTGCCGCGCCGCCGCGGCACGACCGTGCCCGCGGCCCCGTTCCGCGTCGAGTGTTCCCCGTGGATGCGGGTCGAGATCGCGGCCTACAAGCCCGCCGAGGACGCCCGCGGCCGCCGCGTCCTGCGGCTCGTCGAGACCCGCGGCGGCGGGGGCGAGGTGACCGTCGCCTGGTCCGACGGCCACGCCCCGCGCGAGGCGAGGGCCGTCGACCTGCTCGAGCGTCCGCTCGCCGCGAACGACCCGCGCGGCCCCGGAACGGTCACGGATCGCCGCGGTGACGACGGCGCGGTCGAGACGACCTTCCGCATGCGGCCGTTCCAGATCGTCACGCTCCTCTGCGAGACGCCGCTCCCATGCGGATGACGCTCCTCGACTGGGTGCCGCTCGCGGGCCTCCTCCTCGTCCTGCTCGTCGCGACCGCCCGGATGCGGCGGTACGCCGACAGCGTCTCGGGCTTCCTCGCCGCGAACCGCTGCGCCGGCCGCTACCTCGTCGCGGTCGCGTTCAACATGGCGCAGGTCGGGATCATCACGCTGGTCTGGTTCTTCCAGCAGTACTACGACGCGGGATTCACCTCGATCTGGTGGGGGCTCGTCGAGAACCCGCTCATGATCGTGATCGCCCTCACCGGCTGGGTCGCGTACCGCTTCCGGGAGACGCGGGCCCTGACCCTCGCCCAGTTCCTCGAGACCCGCTACAGCCGGCGGTTCCGCGTCTTCTGCGGCATCGTGGCATACGTCGCGGGCGTCCTGAACTACGCGATCTTCCCCGCGGTGTCGGCGCGATTCTTCATGTGGATCTGCGGATTCCCCGAGGAGTTCGCCCTCGGGCCGTGGCTCGTGCCGACCTTCCCGGCGCTCATGGCCCTGCTGCTGTCGTCAGCGCTCTTCTTCGTCTTCGCGGGCGGGCAGGTCGCGGTCATGGTCACCGACTGCCTGCAGGGGATCTACTGCAACATCGTCTTCCTGGTGATCATCGCGTTCCTGCTGCTGTCGTTCGGCTGGGACCGGATCGGCGAGACGATGCTCGCCCAGCCCGAGGGGCGGTCGATGGTCGATCCGCTCGCGATCGGGAAGGAAGCCCAGTTCAACCTCTGGTACTGGCTCATCTCGGCGTTCACGCTCTTCTACACCATGCGGGCCTGGCAGGGCGACGCGGGCTACAACGCCGCGGCGATCACGCCGCACGAGGCGAAGATGGCGACGGTGCTCTCGGGCTGGCGGTGGCGGGTGCTGATGCTCGTCGCGCTCGTGATCCCGATCTGCGTGAAGGTCTTCCTGACGCATCCCGACTACGCCGCCGACGCCGCGGCGGTGCACGCGACGCTCGACGCCCTGCCGACCGACGCGATGAAGGCCGAGGCCCGCGTGCCGCTGGCGCTCGGGATCATCCTGCCCGCGGGCATCCTCGGGCTTTTCGTGGCCGCGATGTACGGGGCGTACCTCTCGACCGACGACACCTACCTCCACTCGTGGGGCTCGATGGCGGTGCAGGACGTGATCCTGCCGGTCCGGCAGGCGTTCACCGACCGCGAGCTCTCGCCGAAGGCGCACCTGCTGCTGCTGAAAGGCTCGATCCTGGCGGTGGCGATGTTCGCGTTCGGATTCGGGCTCGTCTACACGCCCAACCAGTACGTCGCGATGTGGGGGGCGTTGACCGCGAGCGTCTGGGTCGCGGCGGCGGGCAGCGTGATCATCGGCGGGCTCTACTGGTCGCGCGGCACGACGGCGGGGGCATGGTGGGCGATGGGCGTGGGCATCTCGGTCTCGGCGTGGGGCATCCTCGTGAAGGACCACTTCTGGGCGTTCGAGATGCTGGAAGGCACGGCGCTGGCGGCGATCCCGGATTGGTTCCGCCCGGTTCACGAGAACGCGTGGATCTCGGGCCAGGTGCTCGCCTTCTCGGCGATGGCGGTCTCGATCGTGACCTACATCGGCGTGTCGCTCGTCACCGGCGGCGGCCGGCGATTCAATCTCGATCGCATGCTCTTCCGCGGTCCGTACCGCGAGCTGCTTCCGCCGAGCGAACGCGACTTCCGCGAGGATGCCGCGGCCGAAGCCCGCGGCCAGCCGCCGGCGTGGATGCGGAAGCTCGGCTTCACCCGCGAGTTCGACCGGACCGACACCTGGATCACCTGGATCACCGTCGCGTGGCCGCTGGCGTGGACGATCGTCCTCGTCGCGGGCACCGCGTGGGCCGCGACCCGCGGCGTGAGCGAGCGGTCGTGGCTCGCGTTCTGGGAGTTCTGGACCTGGCTCATCTTCGCGACCGGCTGCGTGATCGTCGCGTGGTTCACCTGGGGCGGCCTCCGCGACCTCCTGCGGATGAAGGGCCATCTCGAGCGGTATCGCGCCGACGCGAGGGACGACGGCACGGTGCGGGAGACGCCGCGGTGAGGACGTTCGCGGTCGATGCCGTCACGGTCGAGCCGCTGGATGCCGTCGGCCGCGAGGCGGTCGCGGCGGCGCGGCGCGGTCCGCTTCCGCTTTCGCTGCCGGGGTGCGTGCATCACGCCTTGATGGACGCGGGGCTCATCCCGTCGCCCGATCTCGACGACGGCGAGGCGCGGCAGGAGTGGGTGGGGCGGACCGGCTGGCGGATCGTCGCGCGTCTCGAATCGCCGGCGCGGGCGGCCGGCGAACGGGTCGACCTCGTGCTCGAGGAGGCCGACGCCGCGGGCGAGGTCTTCCTGAACGGCGTGCGGATCGGTGCGATCGCGAGCGAGTTCGTCCCGCACCGCTTCGCGATCGGCTCGCTGCTGCGGGCGGATCGCGCGAACGAGCTCGAGCTGCGGATGCGCGGCCCGGTCACCGAGGTCGAGCGGCTCGAGCGCACGCTCGGCAGCCGCCCGGTGAACGGCGACTGGACGCCGTACCCGTTCCTCCGCAAGAGCGCCTGCAATTTCGGCTGGGATTGGGGACCGCGGACGCCGACGGTCGGGATCGGGGCGATCCGCGCCGAGACCGTGCGGGTCGCGCGGCTCGCGTCGGTGCGGCCGCTCGTCGTCGCGTGCGATGCGGAGCGGGCGATGGTCGAGGTGCATGTCGAGATCGATCGCGTCACGGCGGACCTTGATCCGCTCGCGACGGTCGCGATCGCAGCGCCGGACGGGCGACGCTTCGAGGCACGCCTCGAGTTCACCGGTGATGTCGCCGTCGCACGCATCGAGATTTCCCATCCCGACCGCTGGTGGCCGCGAGGCTTCGGCGGGCAGCCGCTGCACGATGTCGCGGTCGAGCTCGGGTCCGGCGGCGAGACGCTCGACGCATGGCGCGGCCGCATCGGATTGCGGAGCGTCGGGCTCGACACCGCGCCCGACCGTTTCGGCGAGGGCTTCACGATCCGCGTGAACGGCGCGCCCGTCCAGATCCGCGGCGCGAACTGGATTCCCGAGGGACTCTTTCCCGTGCGCCCGCAGCCCGGCGTCCTCGCCCGCCTCGTGCACCTCGCGGCCGACGCGAACCTCAACCTGCTCCGGGTCTGGGGCGGCGGGCGGTACGAGTCGGAAGCGTTCCTCTCCGCCTGCGACGAGCTCGGGATCCTCGTCTGGCAGGATTTCATGTTCGCCTGCGCGACCTATCCCGAGGAACCGCCGTACGAACGCCTCGTCGACGCCGAGGCCCGCCACCAGCTCGCGCGGCATTCGCCGCACCCGTCGGTCGTCCTCTGGTGCGGCGGGAACGAGGACATCCTCGCGTGGTTCTCGTGGGGTTTCCGCGAGCGATTGCGGCCCGGGCAGTCGTGGGGCCGGCGCTTCTGGCTCGAGACGCTGCCGCGGGCCTGCCGCGAGCTCGATCCCACGCGGCCTTACTGGCCCGAGAGCCCGTGGTCGGGTTCGCTCGAGATCCATCCGAACGATCCCGATCGCGGCGACCGTCACACCTGGGACCTCAAGCTCGAGGAGTTCGCGAGTCTCGTGCCGCGCTTCTGCAGCGAGTTCGGCCAGCAGAGCCCGCCGACGCTCGCGTCGATTCGCGAGGCGCTGCCGGAACCCGCCTGCACGATCGGCTCGCCCGCGCTCGCCCTGCGCCAGCGGGCCTGGGGCGGCGACGAGTTCCAGTACGCGCCGACGCTCGCGGCGCGGTTCGGCGAGTTGCGTGACCTTGACGAGTGGGTGTTTGCCACGCAGTTGCTGCAGGCGCGGCACTATGCCTTCGCGTTCCACTGGCTTCGCGCGAACGCCCCGCGGTGCATGGGCACGGTCTTCTGGCAGTGGAACGACGTGTGGACGGGCCACTCGTGGAGCGTGCTCGACGCGCGGCTGCGGCCGAAGCCGGCGTTCTTCGGCGTGCGGCGTGCGGCGGCGCCGCGGGCCCTTGCGGTGTTGCCCGAGGCTCCGGGGGCGGAGCGGCGGCGGGCGGTTCTCGTCGAGGCGGCGGGCGAGGTCGAGGGGCCGTTTCCCGATCGTCTCCGGCTGCGCACGGTCGCCGAGGACGGGACGGTCGTCGAGGCCGGCGAGGCGAGGCTGGTCCGCGAGAGCGAGTGGATTCTCGCCGCGCGGCTTCCGCCCGAGGTCGCGACGCCGGAGACGCTCGGCCCGCGGCTGCTCGTGGCCGATGCGGGCCCGCTTCGCGCGACTTGGCTTGCCGTGCCCGACGCCCGGCGCCGCGATCCCGCGCCTCGGCTCGCGCTGCGCGTCGAGGGTTCCGCGGTGGCCATCGAGGCCGAGACCATGCTTCGCGACCTCTGCCTTCTCGCCGAGCTCGCCGATCCCGCGATCGTGGCGCGAGACGGGATGCTCACGCTGCTGCCCGGCGAGCGGGCGTCGATCGCCCTCGACGGCGGCGTCGCGTCGGCGTCCTCGCTCCGCGCGGCCGTGCGCTGCGCGAACGCGATCTCGGGCCGCGGTCTCGTCTGAGGCAAGAAAAAGTTCACGACTTTCGGGAACGCCTTCCGGGCGCGGTAGGTTCGCGTGTCGCGGCGAGGATGCCGCGCGAGGAGGGATCGATGCGGATGGGATTCGCGGAATTGCAGGCGACGAAGCGACGGGTGCGGGAGGAGGAGATCGACCGGCTCCAGCGGGAGGCGGGTGAGCGGGGGGAGATCACCGACCGGATGTTCTGGACGATGGTGTACGACTTCGAGCGGGCGCCGTGGACCACGAACCGGCGGCAGCTCGGCGAGCTCGGGGTCGAGGTGGCGTCGCTCGACGACCTCGATCTGGACGAGGTGCCGCGACGGTTGGGCGAGCTTGTCGAGGCGCTGGCCCGTCTCAACATCTTCCTGCTCCACACCGACCATCTCGACGACCTCGAGCTGTACCGGCGGTTGAGCGAGGAGATCCTCGACGAGGAGGTGCGCGACATTCCGGTGTGTCCGGGGGTGCGCGAGTACATCGATCTCGTGGGGGGCGGCCCGGACGGCGACTCCGACACCTACCTCAAGCACTATGCCTCCGAGGAGGAGCGCGAGACGCACCGCCGCGAGCACGGGTCGGTGCCCCGTCACGAGCCGCCCCCGTTCGAACGCGACCGGCACCTCCCGCGGCCCGAGGGACCCGGTCGGCCGATGGCGGCGGCGTGACGGTCAGGCCTGCGGCGTGGCCGGACGGCCTTGGCCCGCGAGCTTGCCCCGGACGTTTCCGAAGGTCCGCAGCCACTTCACCCGCGAGCGGGGGGCCCGGCCGAGACTCTTGCGATTCTGGAGGAACCAATGGACCCCGAGAAAGAGGGCCAGGATCACCGCGGCCGCGATGACCGTCCAGACCACGAGCTCGGTGGTGCTTTCGGTCTTGCCGATCCCGATGGCCGCGACATACCCGATGGCGGCCTGGAGCGGCACGGTGATCAGGGCGCAGCCGAGTTCGACCGGCAGGAACTTGTACCACGGCATGTGGAGGATCCCCGCCATGGTCACCACCGGCGTGCGGGTTCCCGGGATGAACCTCGCCAGCGCCACGACCGCGACGCCGCGTTCCTCCATCTGGTGCTTCGCCTCGAGCAGGCGGCGCGGATGGACCAGCCGCTTGAACCAGCGGCTGTGCACCAGCCGCGTGCCCCACCGGCGGCAGATCGCCACCCAGAGGATGTCGCCGACGGCGAGTCCGAGCCAGGCGGCGATGAGGCTCTCGACGAGGGGAATGTCGCCGCGGGCGGCGAGGAACCCCGCGGGAATCAGGATCAGGTCTTCCGAAAGGTGCAGGCCCACCCCCGAGATCACGAAGAGCACGAAGATGATCCACGGGCCGTGATCGGACATCAGTTGGCCGAGTTTCCCGTCCGCGAGCCTGAACGCGGGCTTGGTGCCTTCGGCCGCCGCGGCGTCGGGCGAGGTCGCCGGATCGACGGGACTTGGTGCTTCCACGGCACCGGTCGGGGGCTCGTCGACTTGGGCCGGTCCCGGGAACGGGACAGCCGCCGCGTGCGGATCGGCCGCCAGGATCGTGATGGCGACGAGGATGGCGAGAATCGCGTTTTTCACCGGGGGCTCGCGGCGGGACGGGCCCGAAGTGTAGCGATGCACCCGGGGGGCTTTCCCGCTCGGCACGAGGAATCCCGTTCGCGCGGCGGGTGCTCAGCGCACCAAGCCTTCGAGCCCGGTCAGCCCGAGGGGCTCGCGAGCGTAGAAGGGCTCGGCGGCGAGGGTGCCGATCCGGCTTCCGAAGTACCGGTCGGAGGCGGCGATCCAGTCGGGCACCCCGCGGTTGCCGGGGTGGTCGATGAATTGGCTCCGGTAGGCAAGGATCGCCTCGCGCTTCCGCTCGGCGAACCCCGTGGTGTCGATCAGGAAGCTCGGCTGGGGCACCGTCCGCAGGTGGGTGCACCAGTAATGGAAGAGCCACTTCGGATGGCACGGTTCTCCCGGCAGGTCGATCTTGGTCAGCTTGGCGTCGAAGCGGGCGTCCTCGACGATTCGGGTGACCGCCCGGTGGTCGGGATGGGCGTCCTCGGGGTGGGGCACGAACACGAGATCGATCCGTTCCGTGCGCAGGACGCCCGCCACGCGGTGCCGGGCGGCGATGCTCGCCTCGACGCGACGGTTCGGCAGGTCGAGGGCGATCCGGCGGACCTCGAGGATCCGAGCCGCCTCGGCCGCCTCGCGGGCCCGGATCTCGGGCGATCCGTAGGGCGTCGGCTCGCCGTCGGTCATGTCGAGCAGCGTCACCCGGTGACCCTGCGAGACGAGCCGGGCGATCGTTCCGCCCATGCCGAGTTCCTGGTCATCCGGATGGGGGCCGACGACAAGGACATTCATCGAGGAGTCCTCCCGGAGCGGAACTCCGGAGCGGAACTCCGGCGCGGTGCGTGGTGCGAGGGATCCCGCCGTCGGGCACGATACGGGCGAACGGCCGGTCTCGGCGATGGGCCGCCTCACCGTCCACCGTTCCGGTTCGGCCGGTTCCCGCTCTCGTCCGGCAAGTCCGGCTGGGTGGCCAAGGGTGCTCCCGTCTCCTCTCCGACGGTCTCGAGAACCCGGGCCGCGACCGATGAGAGGGCCCGATGGAGCGACTTCGCCTCCGCCTCGCGGCCGTCCCGCCGGAGTTCCTCGAGCTCGCGAACGCCTCGTGCGATCGTCGCGAGGTCCGCCCGCGAGGCAAGTCCGAACGAATCCGGTTCCGGCGGCTCGCCGGCCGCCGCGATCAGGCCGAGCGGCGGTCCGGGCCGATCGGCGAGCCACGGGGCGAGTCGCGATCGCAGCGTCGCGGCCAGTAGCCAGACGGGAAGGTCGCGTTCGAGAGACTCGAGCGACCGGCGCAGATCGGCCTCGCCGCCGGCCGCGACCGCGGCCACCGCGGCCAGGCGAACCTGCGCCGCGGCATCGACGAGCGCCGGCCCCAGCGTCGATCTCGTCGCGTGGAAGCCGCCCCAGCAGGACAACCGTCCCGCCTCTTCGCGATCGAGCGAGGTCGAACTCGAGACGGTGGCCATGGCCCGACCGAGCCGCCAGAGGTCGTGCAGTCGCACGGCCTCGGCGCCGGACGAGCGGCCCTCGGCCCACGCGTCGGCCCAGTTCGCCCGGGCGAGGTCGAGCGCGGCGACCAGCCGCGCCGGAGATCCGGCACAGAGGTCGATCGCCTCGGAAGTCTCGCGCCGCAACCGGTCCTCGAACGGCATCGGAAGGTACCGCTGCACCTGATCCGAAAGCGCCTCGATCGCGGCGACCGACCGCTCTCGACGCCCGGGGTCGCCGAGGTCGCGCGCCGCCTTCGCGAGCCGTCGCCGCAGCGGCTCGGCCGCCTGCGGCCGGATCCCGCCGATCGAGCGCGACAGCCGCTCGACCTCGGCAAGGCGTCCGAGATCGGCGTGTGCGTCCCGCTGGGCGATGAGCCGCCCTCCGACCGCAGGGTCCGACATCGCGTCGGCCCGGTCGAGCAGCTCGCGCAGGCCGGTGAGGGCCGCGCGATCGGCCTGCGTCGCCCGATCCACCAGCGGTCGCCCGGCCTGACGAAGGTCGCGGGGAAGACCCTCCGCGAGCCGGTCGGTCGACGCCGCGAGCGTCAGCGGTTCGCGCATCCTCGCCACGGCCCGCGCGAGCCGATCGACGCCGAGACGCTCGCGATCGGCCGCGGCCGCCACCAGCGCTCGCCGCACCGAGTCGACGACCGTCGGTTCGAGCCGCTCAAGTCGCCGGCGTCCGTCCTCGCCGAGCGATTCGACCGTCTCGGCGAGCCGGGCGCGGGCCCGCCGCAGCCGGAGTTCGCCCTCCGGTTTCTCCTCTTCGCCCGCCGCGAACTCCGCGTCGATCGCCGCCCGCTCCTCGGGACGCAGCCACGCGCAACCGGCCACGCTCGCCGCGAGGTCGGGCGTTCCCGCCCGCGCGTCCTCGGGCGCCGTCACGGCGAGCGCCGGCCAACCCGTGCCGAGGACCTCGCCTCCCTCGAGACCCGACATCACCGCCATCGCATCGACCAGCGGTCGCAGCGCGGTCGCGAGGGCCGCATCGAGGGCCTCGTCCTCGCCGAGCCCCGGGGCCGCCATCGCCCGCGGCGCGATCTCGGCGAAACGCTCGAGACGGCGCACGATCCGGTCGCGGCTCCGCATCGGCCGAGCCGGGCCATCCGCCGCGAACTCGCGGGCGAGGGCGACATCCAGCGATCGCCGCACGTCGGCGAGGCGAAGTCCTTCCATCGCCGCGACGCTGCGCTCGAGCGGCTCGGCCCCGCCCCGGGCGAGCAGGTCAAACGCCATCGTCCGCAGGGCGATCCGCGCCGCCAGCACCGTCGCCTCCCGGCCCTCGACCCCGCCCCGCTCGGCTTCGAGCGAGCGGATCTCCTCTTGCACCGTGCGGGCCAGCCGCGTCACCGCGTTGTCCTCGGCCAGCGTCGGCAGGGCGGGGGGCGCCCCGAGATCGAGCGTCTGCCCGCCGGCCCGCGCCGAAAGCGAGACGGCCACGGCGACCGCCGCCACGATCGACGCGATTCTCCTCACGCCGGCTCGTCCGCCGCGGCGGCCTCCGGCTTCGGCCCGTAGTGGATCCACCGCAGGCAGAGCCCGCACGGCGGCAGCGTCGGACCCGCGAGCCGCCGGTCGCCGCCCGCGAGGGCCTCGCGCACCCGCGCCGCGTCGATTCGCCCTCGCCCCGCCTCGACCAGCGTTCCCGCCACGATTCGCACCATGTTATAGAGAAAGCCGTTCCCCGCGACATCGATCTCGATCGCCCCCTCGCGCGGCATCGACACCGTGCAGCCGTGGATCGACCGCACCGTCGACTCGCGGCCGTGGGCCGCCGCCGCGAACGCCGCGAAATCATGCGTCCCGACCAGGGCCCCGGCCGCCGCGCGCATCGCCTCGAGATCGAGCCGATGCACCGTCCACCAGGTCCATCGCCTCTCGAACAGCGGCGGGAACGGGTCCCTCGCGATCGGGAACCGCACGCGATAGCGGTAGCACTTGCTCGTGCAGTCCGAGATCGGGTCGAACGCGTCGTCGACGACCTCCGCCCCGCGGACCTGCATGTCGTCGGGCAGCCGGGCGTTCAGGGCATGCGCCAGCCGTTCGACCGGGATCCGCGTCTCGGCGGTGAACGCCGCGACCTGCCCCTCCGCGTGCACGCCCGAATCCGTCCGGCTCGCCCCGACCACCGGCGACCCCGCCCCGACCGCGTCGCGCACCGCCCGCTCGAGCTCGCCCTGCACGGTGCGCAGCGACGCGAGCCCCGGCGGCTCCTGCCGCTGCCACCCGTGGAAGTCGGTGCCGTCGTAGGCGACGAGAAGCCGGAAGCGGGGCATCGCACGCTCCCGGCGGGCTCAGTGCCCGAAGAGATCCCGCTGGGCG
>JBIKVN010000227.1:0-5201 GCA_044356865.1 Phycisphaerales bacterium
CGATCCTCGACAACTTCTGCTGGCCGAGCTGCAAGGACCCGCGCAACATGGGGGCCTTGGTGCGGGCGGCCGAAGGCTGCTACGACGCGGCGAAGGCGTACCGCACGCCGTTCATCAGCGGCAAGGACTCGCTCAACAACCAGTTCGTGACCGAGGGCGGTCGCGTGATCCAGATCCCGCCGACGCTGCTCATCTCGGGCTTCGCCCCGGTCGAGCGCGACGATCGCGCGGTCTCGATGGACGCGAAGCGGGCCGGGTCGCGGCTGGTCGCGGTCGGCAGGACCTCGGGGCGGCTCGGCGGGTCGCACTTTGCCCAGGTGGTCGCGATTTCGGGTTCGTCCGCGGCCCTGCCGGAACCGTCGCTTTCGGCCGGGCCCGCGGCGGCGGCGGCGGTGGCGCGGGCGATCGCCGCGGGGCTCGTGCTTTCGGCCCACGACTGTTCCGACGGCGGCCTCCTCTGCGCCGCGGCCGAGATGGCCTTCTCGGGCGGACTCGGGTTGTCGCTCGATCTCGCGTCGCTTCCGGTCGAAGGCTCGCCGTCGCTCGCGGCCCGCTGCTTCGCCGAGGATCCGTCGCGGTACCTGCTCGAGGTCAGCGAGGAGTCGCTGCCGCGGCTGCGCGAGGCGCTGGGCGACGTGCCCTTCGCGGTGATCGGCTCGTTCGAGGCCGATCCGGTGCTGCGGCTTGCCGAAGCGGGTACGGTCGCGGAAGTTCCGGTCGCGGCGCTCGCGGCCCGTTGGTCGGGAGGTCTCTCATGGTGAGCATGCAGGAAGCGACCGGCGGGCCCGCGCCGCGGGCGCTGGTCATCACCGCGCCGGGCATCAACTGCGATCTCGAGCTGTGCGAGGCGTTCGCGCTCGCCGGCGCGACCGTCGAGACCGAGTTGCTCTCGCGGCTCGCCCGCGAGCCGGCCCGCCTCGATCGCTACGAGCTCATCGGCCTTCCCGGCGGCTTCAGCTACGGCGACGACATCGCCGCGGGCCGCATCATGGGGCAACTCATCCGGCAGACGATCTATCCGGCGCTCGCCGCCGCGATCGAGCGTGGCGTCCCGATGATCACGCCCTGCAACGGGTTCCAGATCGCGGTGCAGGCCGGCTTGCTGCCGGGGCCGGCGACCGGCGCCCGCTGGCCCGAGCGACCCGCGATGCCGACCGTCGCACTGACCCAGAACGCGACCGCCCGCTTCAACGACGCCTGGACGCGGATCGAGATCCCCCGCGACACGAAGTGCATCTGGACCCGCGGCCTGCGGCTCGCGGCCGGCACCGACCTGCTGCCCTCCGCGCACGGCGAGGGCCGCCTCGTCGCCGACGAGGAGACGATCGAGTCGCTGCGGGCGAACGGCCAGATCGCGGTGCGGTACGCCGAGGGCGAGAACTTCAACGGCTCGCTCGATCGCATCGCCGGCATCTGCGACCCGAGCGGCCTGGTGTTCGGCCTGATGCCGCATCCCGAGCGCTACACCCGTTGGACCCAGCATCCGCGCTGGACGCGGCTTTCCGCCGCGGCGCGGCAGGGCTTTCCGCCGGGCCTTGCGATGTTCCGCAACGCCGTCGCGCACGTCGCGGCCGCCCGCGTCTGACTCCGGAGGAACCCATGGCCAACGCCGCTCCCACGCCCGTCCGCAAGACCGGAACGCTCCGCTGCGGCGTGGTCGGGGTCGGCCGCATGGGCCGGCACCACGCGCGGCTGTACACGCAAATCGAGGGAGCCGATCTCGTCGGCGTCGTCGATCGCGACCCCGAGCGGCGGAAGGGCATCGTCGAGCAGTACGGCGGCCGCGGTTTCGACACCGTCGAGGAGCTCATCGCGGCGGGCGTCGACGCGGTGACCATCGCGACGCCGACCATACACCATCGTGCCGCCGCCGAACGGCTGCTCGACGCGGGCGTCGCGTGCCTCATCGAGAAGCCGCTCGCCCCCGACGTGCGGGAGGCCGAGGCGATCCGGGCCGCCGCCGCCCGCAGCGGGGCGGTGCTGCAGGTCGGGCATGTCGTGCGCTACGACCCGGTGATGGTCGCGATCCGCGAGATCAACGGCCTGGCGCCGCTCTTCATCGAGGTCGATCGCGTCTCGCCCATGACCTTCCGTTCGGTCGACGTCGGCGTCGTGCTCGACATGATGATCCACGACCTGGATCTCCTGCTCATGCTCGTCGGTCGCGAGCCCGAGGAGATCCACGCGAACGCGGTGAGCGTGCTGGGCGAGGCGGAGGACGTCTGCAACGCGCGGCTGGTCTTCCCGCCGAACGCCGCGGGGGTGCGCTGCGTCGCGAATGTCACGACCAGCCGGCTCGCCCTCAAGACCGAGCGGAAGATCCGCATCATCAGCGAGAGCTGCTACGTCTCGGCCGACTTCGTCGAGCGGAAGGGCACCGTCGTGCGGAAGACCGCCAACGACGAGAAGATCCGCGAGGTGCGCGAGCTGCTGAAGCGCGGCGAGGACCTCTCGGGCATGAACTACCTCGAGCTGGTCCAGATGGATCCGCTCGCGGTCGGTCAGGGCGAGCCGCTGCGGCTGCAGGCCGAGGATTTCCTCGACGCGGTCCGGACCGGCCGCCGGCCGTTCGTCGATGTCGAGGCGGGTTTCGCCGCGGTGCGCACCGCCGAGCGGATCGTCGCCGTCGCCAAGGCCGCCGGCGCTCGCATGGTGTGAAACCCAATGGCCGCGAAACCGATTCGGGGCATGATCGGTTCGCACCTCTCGATCGCGGGGGGCATGCACCTCGCGATCGCCGAGGCCCTGCGCCTCGGCCTCGACTGCGTCCAGGTCTTCACCAAGAACCAGCGGCAGTGGAAGGCCCCGCCGCTGAAGGACGACGAGGTCGCGGCGTGGAAGAAGGCGGTCACCGCCGCGGGCTGGACCGACCTTCCGGGACGGACCGTCAGCCACAACTCGTACCTCGTGAATCTCGCCTCGCCCGACCGGGAGGGCCGGGCGAAGTCGATCGCCCTGCAGCGCGAGGAGATCGAGCGGTGCGAGCGGCTCGGCATCGCCTTCTGCATCGCCCACCCGGGGGCCCACCTCGGCGCCCCACGGCCCCCGAAGGAGCCCAACATCCTCGGCAAGCCGCCCTCGGCTGACGAGTCGGCCGGCCTCCGGCGGATCGCCGAGAGCCTCGACCGGATCCACGCCGCCACCAAGGGCTTCCGGACGGTGACCTGCCTCGAGAACACCGTGGGCAGCGGGACCAATCTCGGCTACGACTTCGGGCACCTCCGGGCGGTCCGCGACCTCGTCCGCGAGCCCGAGCGGGTCGCCTTCTGTTTCGACACCTGCCACGCGACCGCCGCCGGGTACGACCTGAGCACCCCGGCGGCCGCCCAGGCGACCCTCGAGGCTTTCGACCACGCCTGCGGCAAGGCCAACCTGCGGGTCTTTCACCTGAACGACTCGAAGGCTCCCCGGGGATCCCGTCGCGATCTCCACGCCCACATCGGGGAGGGAACCTGCGGGATTGCGGGTTTTCGGTCCATCCTTGCTGATGCCGACTTCGCCTTTGTGCCGAAAATCCTCGAGACGGCCAAGGAAGACCATCCCTCGGGCGAACCCTGGGACGCGGTCAACGTCCGCCTGTTGCGGTCGCTGCTGGCCGAGGATCCCGCATGCGTACCGAGCACGCGCCGCAAGGCAAGCCCCTCGAGGAGATCCTCCTCGCCGCCACGCTCCTGACCGCCGTCGTCGCGGTCTGGGCGCTGCCGGGCTGCGAGACGGCGAAACCCACGGTCGCGACCGGACCGGGCCCCGTGGCCTTCCGACCCGTCACCCGGGCCCCGCTCGAACCGACCCAGCCGACCGAAGCGGAAGCGGCCCTCATCGACGCGGCGATCGCCGTGGCCGAGGTCGGTGACTACGAACAGGCTTTGGCGGACTTCCGCGAGCTGCTCGCGGAAAACCCGACCCTGACCGAAGCCCACCTCGGCATGGCCACCGTGCTCGAGAAGAGCGGCGACCTCGACCGGGCCGAGCGCTCGTTCGCCCGGGCCGCGACCCTCGAGCGCGACAACTTCGACGCCCAGTCCGGCCACGGCCGGGTGCTCATGGCGCTCAACCGCTACAACGACGCGGTGCGGGCTTGGCACAAGGCCCTCGTGGTGCGTCCCGAGTCGGTCGAGGCGAACATCGGCATGGCGATGGCGTTCCTCGGCCTCGACCAGCCGCAGACCGCCCTCGGCTTCGCCGAACGGGCGGTCCGGAACGACCCGCAGTCGGGTCCGGCCCGCCTTGAGCTGGCCCGGACCTACGAGCGGCTCGGCCGCATCGACGAGGCGATCCGCACCTACGAGATCGCCCTCGAGCTGAACGAGCCCGACGACGTGATCCTCGGGTCGCTCGTGAGGCTGTTCTGCGCCGCCAAGCGCTACGCCGAGGCCGCCAACGCCTCGGAGGAGCTCGTCAAGATCGCCCCGAGCCCCAACGCCTACGAGCGGCTCGGCTGGGCCCGCTTCCGCCTCGGCGAGTACGAGAAGTCGATGGCGGCGTACCGGAAGGGCGTCGAGCTCGACCCGAACCACTGGCCGTCGCTCAACGGCGTGGGCACGAACGCCATGAACAAGTGGCTCACCAGCGGCAAGAAGGACGACGATTCGCGGATCGAGGCCCGCCGCTCGTTCCAGAAGTCGATCAAGGTCAACCCCGACCAGCCCAAGGTCATCGCGATCCTGACCCAGTACCGGCCGTGAGCCACGGACCATGGTCCGGACGGGGCGCGATACGCTTCCGCCATGTCCCACGAGATCCGCTCCGACCTGCTCGAGTTCTTCGATTCGCCCTCCGAAACGCCGTTCGTCATCGAGCACGTGAGCGAGGAGTTCACCTCGGTCTGCCCGAAGACGGGGCATCCTGATTTCGGGTTCGTGACGCTGCGGTACGCGCCGGCCGCCGTGTGCGTCGAGCTCAAGAGCCTGAAGCTCTACTACCAGTCGTTCCGCAACGCGGGGATCTTCTACGAGGCGGTGACGAACCGGATCCGCGACGATCTGGCGTCGACCATGAGCCCGCGGTGGCTGCAGATCATCACGGACTGGAAGGGGCGCGGCGGGATCCGCTCGCGGATCATCGCGACGCACGGGACGGTGCCGGAGGAGTGGCGGAGGGGGTGAGCGAGGCCAACTCGCGCCCCGGTGCGGAACGACGAGGCCATGCCTCGTCGAGGGTGATCGCGACGGCCGTTCCGCGGTCGGGCGGAAAGCCGTCCG
>JBIKVN010000037.1:0-17569 GCA_044356865.1 Phycisphaerales bacterium
AACCCGCCGCCGCTGATCGCCGGCCTCACCGACGACCTGATGCGAAGCCTCGCGGCGAACGTCCGGACCATCTGCGGCTTCGACGACCTCGAGGACGAGGACACCCCGGGCCCCGACTACGTCTTCTACTTCATCGAGTTCCATTGGGCGAACTACCTCCGCGACCGGGTGTTCCTCATCGGCAGCGAGGACCGCGGCGGCAACCCCGCGGCCCCGATCCAGTCGGCCGACCAGGTCGAACTCGTTCGGCTGGCCGCCGACCTCTGCCACCTGCCCGCGGCGATGTCGCTGCCGGGGTGGATCTCCGCCTGTCCGGGCGACCTCGATTGCGATCGCTCCGTCGGCTCGGGCGACCTCACCATGCTCCTCTCGCAGTGGGGTGCCGAGGTCCCCGAGTACGGCGACCTCAACGGCGACTTCGCCGTTGACGGCGCGGACCTCGCGATCCAGATCGGCAACTGGGGCGACTGCGGGGGCTGAGCGGGCAGGATCGCCGCCGATCGGGCATACTTCCCGCCGATGTCCGCCCCCTTCGCGGTGATCGGGTTCGGAAACATGGGCGCCGCCGTCGTATCGGGGGCCCTCCGCAGCGGCGTCATCGCCGCCGACGACACCGTGGTCATCGAGCAGCGGCCCGAGCGACGGGCCGCCGCCGCCATGCTGGGCTGCGAAGTCGCGGAAGATCCCGCGATCGCCGCGGGGGCCCGGCACATCCTCCTGAGCGTCAAGCCGCAGTCCTTCCCCGATGTCGTCCGCCGGCTCGCCCCCGCCCCCGAGCGGTCGGTCTTCATCTCCGTGATGGCCGGGATCCCGGGGACGAAGATCCTCGCCGCCCTCGGCCCGCCCGGCAGCCCCCATGCGGTGGTCCGGGCCATGCCGAACTCGCCCTGCCGGATCGGCCTCGGGATGACCGCGATCGCCCCGAGCGCCGGCTGCCGTCCCGGCGACGAGGCCTTCGCCTGCCGGCTCTTCGAGGCGGTCGGCCGCACCGCGATCGTCGAGGAGGACCTGCTCGACGCGGTCACCGCGGTGAGCGGCTCGGGCCCGGCCTACCTCTTCCTGCTCGCCGAGGCCTGGGAACGCGCCGCCGTCGACCTCGGCTTCGACCCCGACACGGCCCGGCTGCTCGTGACGCAGACGATCCTCGGGTCCGCCCGGCTGCTCGCCGAGCCCGAGGTCGAGCCGAAGGCCCTCCGCGAGGCGGTCACCAGCAAGGGCGGCACCACCGCCGCCGCCCTCGCGGTGCTCGAGCGACGCGGCTTCGCCGACATCCTGCACGAGGCGATCCGCGCCGCCGAGACCCGCGGCCGCGAGCTCGGGGCCGGTTGAGCGTCAGAAATCCCGGCGGATGAAGATCGCCATCGCGGCCCCGACCAGGGCGAGCTCGAACAGCAGGCTCGTCCCGATGATCCAGGCGATCGAGCGGCTGGAGTAGTCCTCCTCCATCCGCTCCGCCGTGGCCTGGGCGTTGTCGCGGCGTTCGCGGCGCCGGTCGGGCTCGGCGTCGGGCGGCGGGGGCGGCGGCAGGCCCTCCCGCGGCCCCGCGAAGAAGACGTCCGTCATGGTCGGCTCGCCCTCGCCGGTCAGGGCCCGGCCCACCAGGCCGATCGTCTCCTGGTTCTTGGGCAGCACGGTCATCACGCCGAGGAACATCCCGTGCCACTCGCGGGTGCTCGTCGCGGTCTCGCGCAGCTCGTCCGCCGCCGTGCGGTCGGCCTCGACCTGCCCGCGGACCCGCTCGTACTCGTTCGAGTTCTCGCTGGTCTTGACCTCGGCGGCCAACTTCGCCAGCGCCGCCTCGCGCCTGCCGAGCCGCTCCTCGACGCGGGCCAGCTGCACCTCCTGGTCGGTCGCGATCTGGTTGAACAGCCCCTCACCCGACTGCACGAAGAAGAGGCAGAGCCAGAAGAGCGCCGTGAAGATCAGGGCCGCGATCGACGACCGCGTGACCATCGCCATCAACACGTTGAAGCCGTAAAGATAAGAATAGAAAACCGTGACGATCGGGATCGCGAGGAAGATCGACCAGTTCCACTCGCCGAGCCGCCAGCCGTAGGCGAGGAACGCCCCGAGGCAGAAGACCGAGACCTGCAGCAGCACGAACAGCAGCGCCCCGAGGTACTTCACGAGGAAGACCTTCGCCCGGCGGATCGGCTTCGACACCACGAGGTCGATCGCGCCGTCGGCGAGGAAGTCGGGGAAGATCGAGGTGGTCGAGACGAGGGCGAGGCCGGTGGCGATCCACGCGAGCCAGGTGGTCACGATGAACTCGGAGAAGATCCCGCGGTACAGCGCCTCGGCGAGCGGTGCCCCGAGGCGGAAGCGGGGATCCTCGATCTCGTAGAGGCCGAAGAGGATCGAGACGCCGTTCTCGGTGAAGCCGATCGAGGCGTAGAGCGCGACCACCAGGAGGTTGATCGCGAAGGTGATCCAGAAGAGCTTGCGGGACAGCAGCAGCCGCCAGCTGTCGTGGAGGAGGGCGAGGGTCTGCATCAGGCGTCCCTCCCCGTGACCGCCCCGGGCCCGCCGCCGCCGTCGTCGCGGACGGTATCCATGAAGATGTCCTCGAGGCTCGAGCGGATCGGCCGCATCGCCTCGACGGCAAGGCCCGACGACCGCAGCAGGTCGAGCACCGGCTGGGCCTCGTCGGGGCCGGCCCCGGGCAGCGTGAAGCTCCACGCCGCGAGCGGCGCCGGCGGAGGCGGCGGCTCGATCGCGAGTTCGGCGAGGCGGGCCCGCACCGCGTCGCCCGGTGTTCCCCGTACCGTGAACTCGTAGCGGCGATCGCCGCGCGAAAGCTCGGCGATGGTCCCCTGCCGCACCACGCGACCCCTGTTCATGATCGCCACGCGATCGCAGATGCCCTCGACCTCGGCGAGGATGTGGGTGTTGAGCAGCACGGTCCGCCCGCGCCGCCGGATCTCGAGCAGGACCTCGCGGATTTCCTTGCGGCCCACCGGATCGACGCCGTCGGTCGGCTCGTCGAGGATCACGAGGTCGGGATCGGAAACGAGGGCCACCGCCAGCCCGGTCCGCTGCCGCATGCCCTTCGAGAAGGTGCGGATCGGCGCGTTCGCCCAGCGGCCCATGCCGACGAGCTCGAGCAGCTCGGCGGCCCGCCGCTTCCGCTCGGCCCGCGGCACGAGCGAAAGGGCCCCGAAGTACTCGATGGCCTGCGCGGCGGTCAGGTACTCGGGGAAGCGCAGGTGCTCGGGCAGGTAGCCGATGCGGGCCAGCGTCGCCCGGTCGCCGATCGGCCGCCCGAGCATCGAACCTTCGCACCGGGTCGGCCGCACGATGGTGAGCAGGATCTTGACCAGCGTGCTCTTGCCCGCGCCGTTCGGCCCGAGCAGCCCGAAGATCTCGCCGCGACCGACGGAAAGCGTCACCCCGCGCAGCGCATGCACGCGACCGCGGAAGGTCTTCGTCGCGTCGCGAACGTCGATGGCAGGCTCGGTTGCCACGTCGGCGGCAGGATACGGCCGCATACGATGGCCCCCATGCCCCCGTCCGAGGAGTCGAACGCGGAGACGCCCGGCGCGGCCCCGTCCGTTCCGGCCGGAGCGGCCTTGGCCTGGGACGGGATGCTCGCCCTCGCCCTAGCCATCTACTTCTTCTTCGTGCACAGCTTCACCCGAGGCCTGCTCGGCGACCTCGGGCTCTCGCTGGGGGTCGCCTTCAAGGCGTTGGTGGTGATGATCGTCCTCGCCGGCTTCATCGTCTGGATCGCCCCGGTCACCGAAATGCCCCGCATCCTCTGGCGGCATCGCATCCCGGAACGGCGCCTCGCCCGCGGCGACTGCCCCCGCTGCGGCCAGCGGCAAGCCGCCGGGGCGATCCGGTGTCCGGAGTGCGGAGCCCTACCCGTCGCCCCGCCACGGTGGGAACTCGGCGCCCGTCCGTTCGTGCGATTCGGCCTCCTCGTCGCCTTCGGCATCGCGCTCGGCGGCGGGATCGCCGAGTGGCGGATCACCGCCGACGAACGGGCGTTCCTCGCCGAGGCCGCCGCCCGTCCGGACGCAGCCCACGAGCGGCCGCGGGCGTGGCCGGTCGACTTCGCCCGGTTGCACTTCGATCCGGAGGACGGCGCGCGGGCCACGGGCGTGCTCGAGAGCCCGCAGGAAGCGGGTTGGCGACCGCGCAAGCCTCGTGCCGAGTGACCCCCTTCCCCGGCCCGTGACCGGCGGGGTTTTCGCCTGCCACGGCGAAACGGACCTGTCGATGGGGCGTGTCCCCGATCTCGTGGAGACGCTCTTTCGATCATGTTCATCGGAGTCCCCAAGGAGAGGGAATCGGGAGCGATGCCCCACGCAGGCGCACTTCCGCGCCGGGGCGACGACCGGTTCCTCCGGAGAGTCCAGCCACGCAGAGAGTCCACACCCGCCTCGTCACGTCCGTCTTCTCGACCGGTTTCCTGGCCCTCATCCCGGCCCTCGCCACGAACGCCCCCGCCGCCGCCCAATGCGGCGAGCCGGACGGGGGCGACTGCTGCGTTCCGCACACCGCGGTCGGCTGCAACGACTCGGCCTGCTGCACGGCCGTCTGCAACGCCGACCCGTTCTGCTGCGAGGTCGGCTGGGACGAGTACTGCGCGGGCGAGGCGGTCGCGACGTGCGGCTGCACCCCGCCCGATCGGCAGGTCGTCGGTTTCGGCGCGACGGTCACCCTGCCCTCGGGGCTGGTCGTCGAGAAGCACGACCTGGCGATCCGCGACCACCAGACGGGAGCCTGGTCGATCTGGCTCGACGGCGAGGATGTCGGGCTCTCGGGAACCACCATCGCCGGCGCCGCACCGCTGGCGGACGGCAGCATCCTCATCGTCACCGCCGCGAACGGCACGCTCGCCGGGCTGGCGGGCGGGCCTGCGGGCGGAGCCTACGAGGCCTACGACATCCTGCGCTTCACGCCGACCTCGCTCGGCGCGACGACCGCCGGCACCTGGTCGTTCCACTTCGACGGGTCGGACGTGGGCCTGGCCGGAAACACGAACCGCATCATCCAGTCGGTCTCGGCCCTCGCCGACGGTTCGCTGGTGATCTCGGTGAAGGGCTCGACCTCGGTGCCGGGCGTGTCCTCCGTCACCGCCTTCGACCTGCTGCGCTTCACGCCGACCTCGCTCGGCGCGGCGACCGCCGGAACCTGGTCGAAGCACTTCGAAGGCACCGACGTCGGCCTCAGCCAGAATCCCGAGAAGCTCGACAACGGCTGGGTCCGCGGGGACGGCTCCATCGTGCTCTCGACGCTGGGCAACGTGAACGTGACCGGCTTCTCGGGCACGAAGGGCGACCTATTCGCCTTCTTCCCGACCTCGCTCGGCAGCGTCACCGCCGGCTCGTTCGCCCCCTTCGCCCGGCTCTCGGAGCTCGGCCTTCCGAGCGGCGTGAACCTGCGGGCCGCGTTCCGCATGCCGGTCACCTATCCGACGGGGCCCCGTCCCGGCGGCGGCGGGGGCGGAGGCGGCGGGACGCCGACGAGTTGCGGGGCGCCGGGGACCTCCGACTGCTGCATGCTGAGTCCCACCCCGTACTGCGCGGACGCCTCGTGCTGCGAAGCGGTCTGCGCGATCGATCCGATCTGTTGCGCGGTCGCGTGGGACGAGTTCTGCGTCGGCGCCGCCACGCAGGCCTGCCCGCCGTGCATGCCGGCCCCGCGGGCGGTGATGGCCTTCGGCGCGACCGTCACGCTTCCGGGCGATCTCGTGGTGAACGGCTGCGACCTCGCGGCGTTCGACACCGGGGCGGGCGCGTGGACGACGTACTTCGACGGCGACGACGTCGGACTCTCCGGGAAGGTCGTGGCCGCGGCGGCCCTGCTGCCGAGCGGCGAGCTGGTGCTGGCGATCGACGGGGGCGGCAGCCTGGCCGACCTCGCGAACGGTCCCGCCGGCCCCGCCTTCGACGCCTGGGATCTCGTCCGCTTCACCCCGACCTCGCTCGGTGACGCCACCGCGGGCGCCTGGTCCTTCCACTTCGACGGATCGGACGTCGGACTCGGCGCGAACGCCGACTCGGCGATCCGTTCCCTCGGCGTGATGGGCGACGGCTCGCTCCTGGTCGCGACCCTCGGTGACGCATCCTTGCCCGGCGTCGGCGCGTTCAAGTCGCACGACTTGGTGCGATTCGTCCCGACCTCGCTGGGAGCGAACACCGCCGGCGCGTGGTCGATGCACCTCGACGGGTCCGACGTGGGCTTGGCCCACCAGTCGCAGGAGCGGCTCGACGCCGGCTTCCCGCGGGAGGACGGTTCGATCCTGCTCTCGACCCGGGGCAACCTCGACGCGAACGGGTTCGCGGCAAGCCGCGGCGACCTGGTGGCGTTCCACCCGGCCTCGACCGGCGACGCGACGTCGGGCTGGTTCGACCTGTACCGGTCGGCGGCGCAGATGGGGCTGCCGAGCGGCACGAACGTCCAGTCGGCGTTCGTCTACCTGCCGGTCGTTCCCTTCACGCCCCGCCCGACGGCCCCGATCCTCTTCGACCGCCTGCCGGACGCCGCGATCGAGGACAAGTTCGACCAGTACCTGATCATCTACCAGGGCGTCGATCCGAACGCGGCGTCGACCGGACTGATCGACGTCGATCTCGTGATCGCGGCCATCCGTTCGCAGTACGGCGACCAGCCGTCCGGGTACGGGATCCTCGACTTCGAGAATCCCTTCATCGCCCGGCTCGAGGCGGGCCCGACCGACCCGAACTGGTCGATGACCGTCGATACCGTCGTCGCCGCGCTGCGGGCGGTCAAGGCCGAGTTCCCGCAGGTGAAGTGGACGATGTACGGGATGCCGCTGGTCCGCTTCTGGCTGCCGCCGACCTACTCGCAGTCGTGGGCCGACGCTTCGGAGCCGGTCCGCGAGCAGAACCTGAATGCGATCCTGCTCGGGTTCGATCCGGTGCTCCGCGAATGCGACTGGTTCAATCCGGGCGCTTACGACCGGTACGAACTCGCCCTGTTCAGCGCGGCCGAGCAGCCCGGACTGATGGTCCGCGAACGGGCCTATCGCGAGGCGATGGTCGAGGTCCTCGACCGGTTCAACGCCTCCAGCGGCCTGCCCCGCAAGCCGATCATCCCGATGATCAGCCCGATGTTCTGGAAGTCGGGACGGATCGCGTACAACATGAAGCAGATGGGACTCGAGGAGTTCCTGCGGGACTCGGTCCGGCCGCTCATGCTCGCGGGAGCCGACGGGGTCGCGATCTGGACCGGACTCTCGTACTGGGTGCGGGCATCCACCAGCGCCCAGAATCTCGGGCCGGACCAGGCCGACGCGCGCCACGCCCTCACCATGGACTTCCTCGGCGGCGTGACGCCTGCGGACTGGACGGCGCCGGCCCTCCACGACGATCTTGCCCTGCGGACCTCCCAGCATGTGCGAAGCCGGCTGGACGAGGTCCGAAGCGAGATCCAGTCGATGTCGCTGGGAAACCCCGGTCCCTGACCGCTCGGCCCCATCCGCCCGGGTCCGGTAGTCTCGACGCTGGAAGGCTTCGGATCGGGATCGCCGGGCAGAAAGGCGGCTTGGGGGGCTTTCCCGATCGATGCGGGAAGGATCCCTGCCCATACTGCGGGCCGTTCCAGGGGACCGCACCCTCGATCACGACCCCGCGGCACCAGGTCGCGGGCCAGCGAGAGATGTCCCCGGCAAGAAGAAGCGGAGTCACGATGTACCACCTTCAATCCCTTCGGTTCGAGGACTCCTTTCTCCGATCCGCCATCGTCGCCTCGGCGTTCGTGATGGCCGTTCCGGCCTCGGCCGAATGCGGGTTGGCCGAATCGGGCAGTTGCGTCGTGCCGCATGCGGAGGTCGGTTGCAACGACGCGGCCTGCTGCGGGACGGTGTGCAACGCGGACCCGTTCTGCTGCGATGTCGGATGGGACGAGTACTGCGCCGGCCAGGCCGTCGGGACCTGCGGGATCCCGGCCCCGATCATCCACGTGATGGCCTTCGGCGCGAACGTCACGCTGCCCGGCGGAATCGCCGCCAGCGCCTGCGATCTCGCGGCCTTCGACACCGGAACCGGCGCGTGGTCGGTGTACTTCGACGGTGATGACGTGGGACTGACCGGGCAGGTCATCCGGGCGGCGACCCGCACGAGCGCAGGCGACCTGCTCATTGCCACCGATGCCGGCGGGTCGGTCGCCGGCCTCTCCGGTGGGCCCGCGGGCACCGCGTTCGGGCCCTGCGATCTCCTGCGGTTCACCCCGGTCTCGCTCGGCGAGAACACCGCGGGATCGTGGAACTTCCACTTCGACGGCTCCGATGTCGGCCTCACGGGAAACCTCAACTACTCGTTCCGCGGGGTCACGGTGCTGGCGGACGGCGCGATCCTGCTCTCGACGAAGGGGAACGGGACGCTTCCGGGCGGCGTCACGATGACGGCCCACGACGTCATCCGGTTCCAGCCCACTTCCCTCGGCTCGGTGACCGCCGGAACCTGGTCGATGCACTTCGACGGCTCGGACGTCGGCCTGACGACCACCAACGAGCAACTCGACTCGGTTTCGGCCCGGCCGGACGGGTCGCTGACCCTCTCGACCCGGGGCTCGTTCGCGGTCGCGGGCGTGTCCGGCGGCAAGGGGAACTTCTTCCGGTTCCTTCCGACCTCGCTCGGCATCGACACCGCCGGCTCGTACGTCCCGGTCATCACCGCGGGGGAGATGTCGATCCCCGGCACGCTGAATCCGCAGGCCGGTTTCGAGATCCTGATCGAGTATCCGGACGGACCGCGCCCGGGCGGCGGCGGAGGAAGCGGCCCGACCACCTGCGGCGGGGCGGGAACCGCCGATTGCTGCGTCACGAGCCTCACGCCCTATTGCGCCGACTCGGAGTGCTGCGAGACGATCTGCGCGATCGATCCCCTCTGCTGCATCGTGGCGTGGGACGAGTACTGCGTGGCCGCGGCGACCAACCAGTGCGCCCCGTGCATGCTGCCCGCCCGTCCGGTCATGGCGTTCGGGCTGGTCGCCACGCTGCCCGAGGGGCTGACCGTGAGCCCGTGCGACCTGGCCTCCTACGACATCGAGAATGACACGTGGGCGATCTGGTTCGACGGGGACGATGTCGGATTGACGGGCCGCATCGTCCGCGCCGGCATGCCGCTTCCGGACGGTGATTTCCTCTTCGTGCTGGGCGCCAGCGGGAACCTGCCCGGACTCGTGGGCGGGCCCAACGGCGTGGCCTACGAGAGGTCCGACATCCTGAGATTCTCACCGACCTCCCTCGGCGACACGACCGCCGGGACCTGGAGCTTCCACTTCGACGGTTCGGACGTCGGGCTCGGCAGCACCACCGACATGGCCATCCGCAGCCTTTCCCTGCTCGCGGACGGCTCGCTCGTGATCTCGACCCACGACGCCGTGACCCTGCCCGGCGTCGGGGGGATCACGGCCAACGACCTGGTGCGTTTCACGCCCACCTCCCTCGGAGCCGAGACGGCGGGCACCTGGGAGATGTACTTCGACGGCTCCGATGTCGGGCTCACGACGGCGAACGAGCGGATCGACGTCGCGTTCGTCCGCCCGAACGGCCGGTTGATGCTCTCGACCCGCGGGAGCTTCGCGGTGCCCGGGCTCTCCGGCACGCTCGGGGACCTCTTCGACTTCATCCCCACCTCGACCGGCGCCACCACCGCGGGGTCGTTCGAGATGTGGATCACCGCCGGGCAGATGGGATTGGCCGGCACCACGAACCCACAGGGCGCGTTCATGCACGTGCCGACCGTCGACATCGGGAACCGTCCGCTGACGCCGGTCCTCTTCGACCGGCTGCCGAGCGCGACGATCTCGGCCGCGGCGGTGGAGGACGGCCACGCCGAGTACATCATCGTGTACCAGGGGGTCGACCCGAACTCCGGATCGACGGGGCTCATCAACCCCCAGCTCGTCATCGATGCCATCCGCCAGGAACACGGCGACGACCCGTCGGGCTACGGCATCCTCGACTTCGAGAGCCCGTTCATCGAACGGCTCGAGGCCGGACCGACCCATCCGAACTGGCAGATGACCGTCGACACCGTGGTCGGGGCGCTCCAGGCCGTGAAGGCGGAGTTCCCGAACGTCAAGTGGACCATGTACTCGATGCCGCTCACCCGGTACTGGATCCCGCCGGCCAACGCGTACTCGTGGGCGAATGCCTCGCCGGAACTGCGGGAGAGCGCGTTCGTGAAGATCCTCACCGGGTTCGATCCGGTGCTTCGGGAGTGCGACTGGCTCAACCCGAGCGCCTACGACCGCTACGAGCTTTCCACCTTCTCGAGCTCGCAACAGGCCACGATCACCGCCCAGGAGATTGCCCATCGCGAGGCCGTCGTCGAGGTCTGCAACCGCTTCAACGCGACGAGCGGGCTGCCCCGCAAGCCGATCATCCCGATGGTGAGCCCGATGTTCTGGAAGGTCGGGCAGATCTCCTACAACATGAAGCAGGTCACCCTCGAGGAGATGCTGCGCGACTCGGTCCGGCCGCTCATCGATGAGGGCGCCGACAGCGTCGCCCTCTGGACGGGCCTCCCGTACTGGGTGCGGCTGGCGACCAGCGCCCAGGACTTCGGGCTCAGCCAGCTGGAAGCCCGCCACGCGTTCACGCAGGACTTCCTCGGAGGGATCCCCCCGGCCGACTGGACGGCCCCGGGAGTGCACGAATCGCTGTCGGAAACGATCTCCGAACACATCAGTGCCCGGCTCGACGAGATCCGCGTCGAGATCTACGAACTGCTCGTGGGATCCACCGGCCCGTGACCGGGACCGGGCGTCGGCCCGGCGAATCCGACCGCGTTCAGCGGCCGTTCGCCGGCAGCGGATACTGCGACGCGTACTCGGGCTTGAGGATCAGGTAGTACAGCGAGCCCGGGAAGTACTGCCCGCCCGCGAGGATCTCGGCGGTCGCCCCGATGCCCATGTAGAGGTCGGCCCGGTCGGCCGCGGTGATGGCCCCGCCGGTGTCCTGGTCGAGCATGAAGCGCGAGAAGCTCTCGGGGCCGCGGCTGATGGTCGGCGTGCGGGTGTTGACCAGCGTGACCCCGCCGCGGGGGAAGATCTTCTTGTCGGTCGCGATCGAGGCGCCCTCGGTGACGCGGACGCCGAGCGAGCCCGCGGGCCAGTTCGAGCCGTCGTACTCGGTGAAGAAGACGTAGCTCTCGTTGCGCTCCATGAGTGCCTCGACGGCCGCGGGATCCTTGCGGTACGCGGACCGGATGCTGGCAAGCGACAGGCGATCCTCGGTCAGCAGGCCCGCGTCGACCATGCTGCGGCCAAGGCCGAAGTACGGCCGGTCGGTCTTGCCCGCGTAGCCCACGAACATGTTCGAGCCGTCGGGCATGGTGATGCGGGCCGAACCGTTCACCTGGATGATGTAAGCGTCCAGCGAGCTCTCGAGCCAGACGAGTTCGTTCCCGGCCAGCTCGCCGCTGCGGGCGAGTTCGCCGCGGGTCGCGTACGGCACGACCGACCCGTCGGCGAGCCGGCGACCCTTGGGCTCGCCCGTGACCGGATCGGTCACGAGGTCGGCCGGCCGCCGGTGGAGCGGATGCTGGAAGCGGCCGCTGCGGGTGCGGCTTCCCTTGAACTCGGGCGAGTAGTAGCCCGTGAAGAGCACCTGACGGTCGGTACCGTCCTTGCCGACCGACTGCCAGATGTCGAAGACCTGCTCGATGCGGGTCTGGAAGTCGGTCGCCGAGCTCGACTCGGCCAGGATCTGCCGGAACGCCACGACGCCGGCGGAGGCCTGCTCCCAGGTCGCGACGTCCTCGGCGGTGGTCCCGTTCTTCTGCGGGAAGAACTGCTTGCTCGAGGGCTTCTGGAACCAGGAGAGGCTCTGCGCGAGCGACTCGTCGAGGTTCCGGCCACGGGCCGAGAACGCGGCGGCGAACGAGGGCTTCGGATCGCCGGGGCCGAGCTTCACGAGGGCCGGGCCGTCGATCGGCAAGCCCCACGGGATCTCGGGTTCGGGGGTTTTCTCCTTCTGGCAACCGGCGAGGCCGAGCGGGAGGACGGTGCACAGGGCGAGGACGGGCGCGAGGCCACGGCGGCGGGCGGACCGGACGATCATCGAGGCTCTCCCAGGAAAAGCAGGGCGTTCACGGGGCGGAAACGGTGCGGCGACGCGGCGCCGAGGACCGATAGTTCTCGACACGATCGTCGGAGATCCTGCAACAGACGGCTATACTCCGTCGTTCGCGTCCGCCACCACCGCCCGGAGGCCCCCGCCATGCCGACGACCGACCTGCCGACCACGACCCTCGCGATCTTCGGCCTTCCCACCGGCGCTGAGTGGTTCATCATCCTCGCGATCGGGTTGCTGCTCTTCGGGCGGCGCCTGCCCGAGGTCGGCCGCTCGCTCGGCCAGGGCATCGTCGAGTTCAAGAAGGGCCTCAAGGGTGTGCAGGACGAGGTGAACTCGGCGGGCGACGGGAACGCATACCGGGCCAACCAGAAGTTGCCCGAATCGACGCCCGCGGCGAACCCGAGCGAGAGCCGGGCGACCGACAAGGTGTCCTGAGACACGGCGGGCGAAACGGACGCACGCCCCGGCCGACCCGTCCATCCTTGGCGCCCGGAAGCCCGGCGAGTTACGGGGCGGTCGACGACCCCCTGCCCCGGACCGCGTTCGCTTTCGCCCGACGGAGCCGGTACTTTCGTCGGCATGAGTGCACCTGCACGCGAGACTTTCGGCTGGGCCCTTCGGGCCTTGGATCGGCTTCGCGGCCCAAGGCAAGTCCCGAGCCGGCTGCGCGATCTTGTCCGGCGGCTCCAGCCGGTGCGTTGCGGCCATCCGCTGGTGCGGATCGGTCCGAAAGCCGACGGCGGCTATCTGGTTCCCGATGACCTCGACGGCATCGAGGCGTGCTTCTCGCCCGGGGTCGGGCGGACATTCGCCTTCGAGTCCGACCTGCTCGCCCGCGGCATCCCGAGCCACCTCGCCGACGCCTCGGTGCCCAAGCCGCCCGGCCTTCCGGCGGGACTCACCTTCGATCCACTCTTCCTTTCCTGCCGGAGCGGAGAACAGCTGGTGACGCTGCGGGAGTGGATGTCCCAGCATCGTCCCGATTCGCGCGGCGATTTCCTGCTGCAGATGGACATCGAAGGCGGCGAGTACACCGTGCTGCCAAGCCTCGATCGGGAGACGCTCGCCCGTTTCCGCATCGTGATCGTCGAGTTCCACCGGCTGCCGCTGCTGGCCGACCCGTTCCTGTTCCGGATCCTCTCGCCCGCGTTCGAAGTCCTGCTCGAGCAGTTCGTGCCGGTTCACCTGCATCCGAACAACGTCCGGCCGTCGAGGCGCGTCGGCGACCTCGAGATCCCGTGGACGATGGAGTTCACGTTCCTGCGGCGCGATCGGGTTCGGGCCGGCGGACCGCCGCCGGTGTTCCCGCATCCGCTCGATGCCGACTGCGTGCCCGGCCGGCCGACGGTCACGCTGCCCCCGGCATGGAGGCCGGATACGGAGACCTGACCTCGCGGCGTTTCAGCCTCCGACGGCGGGCGCCGGCGGAACTCCGGTGGGATGCGAAGGACGGGCCGGGGCCATCTCGAGACCTGTCACGGTGCGGCGGTCGATCTTCTCCCACCCGACGAGGTCGGCCCCGACGGCCTTCGCGGCCGCCTGGTCCTCGACGACGCGGGCCGATGCGATGGCCGGCCAGCGCTCGCCGCGGCGGGACCGCTGGAACGGCTTGCACGCGGCGAGCGGAAGGAGGACCGAGGCCGCGCGGACGGCGAAACCGGGCCGAAAGCCCAGAAACACCGGCGAATCGCCCCGCGTCCCGAGTCGTGACATGCCGCTCCGATGCCGCTACCATCCGCGGTCCCGCAAGGGCGATTAGCTCAGCTGGCTAGAGCGCACGGATCACACCCGTGAGGTCGAGGGTTCGAGTCCCCCATCGCCCATTTCCCTGATTCGCACCCCGATCTGAACGAGGTTGCCCGGTTTCGCAAGGACAGGCACAGCCTCGCCCCTGTGTGGGCGGTGTTGAGGGATTTGAAGACTTTTCGTTCGCGGGGGTGCAAACCGGTGCCGCTCCATGCTGCCCCGCCGTTTGCACCGAAGCTGTCCCGGAATCTGCCCCGACCACGGTGGACTCGGGCGATGCGGAGGTCTCGGCGGAACGACCCATCCACGGGCCCGAACCGGTGACCGCCTTGAAGTTGAGGTCCGGCGACTGGAGGTAGTGCTCTGCCGCCACGACCTTGCTGTGCCCCATCCATTTCGAGCTCTCGACTCCGGGGCAGTCGTACGCCCAGTCGGTCGCGCAGGACGAACGGAGGTTCTGGAGGAGGCGAGGCCAGGGCTTCAGGCCGGCACGCTCCACAATCTTCTTGAGGCCGAGGAAGATGTTCACGTGGGCACGATGGGCTTGCGGAACCATCTCCACCGCCCCCTCCGGCGCGGCCTCGTACAAGTCCAGAATGATCGGCTGGAGTTCCTGGCACACCGGGACGACGCGGTCCGCGTGATTCGGGTTGCCCGCGGTCTTCGGACTGCGGACCAGCAAGGATTTCCGCTCCCAGTCGACGTCGCCTGCCTTCACGCCCGAGCCTCAGTCAGCTCGGGGAGTAACCTTCGTGGCAGGATCAACCGGCTCTCGTCCAGGCCGGCCCGAGGAGTGAGGGTGATCCTCCTGGGCTTGTCCGAAGAGCCCGCAGGCCGCATCGGTCGAACGGGGGCTCGGGGCGGTAGTGGCCTGCCCGAGCGTTTTCCGCTCTTCGTGGTTTTTCCCTCAGACCACGGTAACTGGTGCGGCGCTGCCTCGTTTGCTCTCGGTGGGCTACCCACTTGAACGTGGGCCTGGTCTCGGCGCTCGCGACAGGCAGGGATGCGCACCGGATACTTTATTTCCGTCTGGTGGACAGTATAACCTTTGTGTAATTGCGTGCAAGTCGCCGTGAGTGGGCCCCCAAGGCGGTCGCTGGGCTGGATTTTCCAGCCTTTACCCAGAGGTGGTCGGCGAGTTCAGCTGGGTGGAGCCCGGTGACGGCGTGACGGGCGTGACGGGTGTTCATGGAGTATGCCCCCGGGGCTCCCGGAAGGCCATGGAGTCTGCCCCCGGGGCCGTAGGCGGGGTGGACGGGTGTTGCCGACGTGTTTGGGGCAACCGTGCATGGGGTGTGCCCCACGAGGTTGCCCGGGGATGGAGATGCCGGAAATCAACCCCGCCCAGCAAGCAGCCTCCCTCGGGTTCGCAATTTACGGAAAGTGATTGGGTTCCACGGGTCGCCCTCGATACCTTGGGGGATCACCGGTTGCCGTACCCGGCACCCAAGGAGTCCACCATGCAGATTCGATCGGTCGTCGTCGTTGCCGCGTTGGGGTTGGCCACGTTCGCCCATGGGCAGTCTGCGGCCGTCCAGTGGCGTATCCAGGATGGGGGCAACGGGCATTGGTACCGGCTGGTCGCGGCGCAAGGTGTCTCATGGAGCGCCGCTCTTTCCCTGGCACAAGGTCTTGGCGGCTCCTTAGCGACGCTCGTAACTCCGGCCGAAAATGGATTCGTTGTCACTTCATTTCAAGGAGCTCTAGCTCGCTATCCGTGGATCGGCCTGAAGCAAAGCCCGTCCGGGGCAGAGCCGGCGTCCGGGTGGGGTTGGATCTCCGGCGAACCGCTCTCGTGGACGAACTGGAGTCCTTCTGAACCCAATGGCGACGGTGTCACATTCGCCGACGAAGCGAATCTCTGGCTCGTGGCCGAACCTGGCCGTCCCTTGGGCACCTGGAATGATTGGACAACCGGAGGACCAAATGGCTTTCTTGTGGAGTGGTCCGCCGACTGTAACGCCGACGGAATCGTCGACTATGGCCAGATACTGAACGGCACCTTCGACGACTTGAACGCGAACGGGGTACCTGACTGCTGCGACGCGGGTGAATCCTGCACTCCCTGCCCCGGGGACGTCAACGACTCCGGGATCGTGAACGGCACGGACATCGCCATCATTCTTGGCGCGTGGGGAACCAGCGGCGGCAAGTTCCCGAGTTCGGACACCGACGGCAATGGAATCGTGGATGCGGTTGATTTGGCCGTTGTCCTTGGCGGCTGGGGGAACTGCCCGTGAGTCGCCTGTTCAAGGAGTCGAACATGGAGATTCGATCGGTCGTCGTCGTTGCCGCGTTGGGGTTGGCCTCATTTGCCCATGGGCAACAAGCCGTTCAATGGCGAGTGGAGGACGGCGGGAATGGGCATTGGTATCGACTAAAAACCACCTCGGCTGGGATCACGTGGACGCAGGCAAGCCTTGAAGCCCAAGGCTCTGGCGCCCATCTCGCGACGCTGACCTCCGAGCCTGAGCAGTCTTTCGTGGCGGGCTACCTTCTCTCGATTCCCGGACACGGCGAATCGGCGGTCAGGCGGTGGGGTCCTTGGATCGGTGCCCGGCAGTTCCCGACTCCTCGGTCGCCGGAGCCTCATGGTGGCTGGACATGGGTGACCGAGGAGGAGTGGAGCTTCGAGTACTGGTGGTCTGGGCAGCCGGACAACCAGTGCTCGGAAACCGGCCATGAGGAGAACTTCCTCAGCGTGGGAGGTTGGTTTGTGGGAGGCGGCGGACGCTGGAATGACTTGCCCGAGATCGGTTGCGACAACGATCCAGTCGTGAGCGCTCTCCTCGAATGGTCCGCCGACTGCAACGGCGACGGCATCGTGGATTACGGGCAGATACTCGCCGGGGATCTTGACGACGCCGATGGAAACGGCATCCCTGATGCTTGCGAGATCCCAGCGGGTGAGTTCCTCATCACCGACAGCGCCGACGACTTTTCATCTGTACAGGGCGCGAACGGCTGGCGATATGAGTTCGACCGCGGCATATCGACCGTCGTTCAGCCTATGCCCCATTTCGTGACTCCAGCCTTCAGCGGGGGTTCGGCATGGAGCACAAGGCCAACCTTCGGCTGGCCGTCAGGCAGCTACTGTGCGATCGGGGCCACAGATTGCGCAACCAGCACGCCGTACTCGTGCAGCTCCTACTACGCAGGACTCGAGCGGTCCCGCCGGCGATGGACCGGCGAGGCGCCCGTGCATGGATCGTTGGCGCTCTTTGGCCGTTTCTTCAATCATGCGGGGACCGTCGCCCGCCTCGACGTGTTGCTGGATGGCGTGTTGGCGTACTCTATCTCCGCAAGCACCTCGGACACCCTCTCGGACCCGACGGTCATCGGCGTGATACTGCCGCTTGAGGGCGTCACTTCCATCGAACTGGTTGCCGATCCGCTCGACAGCTCATGCCACAGCGACACCATCCGCTGTACGGCCCGGATCTTCGGCGCCGACTGCAACGGCGACGGCATCGTGGACTACGGTCAGATCCTCGACGGCACCTTCGAGGACGTGAACTCGAACGGCGTGCCCGATACCTGCGAGATCGATCCCTGCCCCGGCGACATCACGGAGAATGGCTTCGTCGATGGGGTCGATCTGTCGCTCGTGCTTTCACTCTGGGGCACAAACGGCCAGAAGTTCCCCCGAAGCGACACGAATGACGACGGAATCGTCGACGCGAATGATCTTGCGGTCGTCCTCAGCGGCTGGGGGAAGTGCCCGTGAGCGTCGGATCGGTAGGTCGCTTGAACGTCAGCTCAGCGGCC
>JBIKVN010000228.1:0-5146 GCA_044356865.1 Phycisphaerales bacterium
GTGACCGCCGCATTGCCGTAGGTGTCGACGTCCGCATCCTCGTACCAGGTCGAGGCGAGACCCACCGCGTTGTCGGTGTCGTCGCAGTCGTCGTCGTTCGCCACGTAGCCCGAAGGCTGGGTGCACGCGGTGGTCGTGACCGCCGCATTGCCGTAGGTGTCGATGTCGGTGTCGGCGTACCAGGTCGAGGCGTCGGTCGCCCCGACGTCCGTCGTCCCGTCGCAATCGTTGTCCACGCTGTCGCAGACCTCGGTCGCCGCCGGGTTCACCGCCACCGCCGCGTCGTCGCAGTCGTCGTCGTTCGCCACGTAGCCCGAGGGCTGGGTGCATGCGGTCGTCGTGACCGCCGCATCGCCGTAGGTGTCGACGTCGGTGTCGGCGTACCACGTCGAGGCGTCGGTCGCGCCGACATCCGTCGTCCCGTCGCAGTCGTTGTCCACGCTGTCGCAGACTTCCGTCGCCGCCGGGTTCACCGCCACCGCCGTGTCATCGCAGTCGTCGTCGTTCGCCACGTAGCCCGAGGGCTGCGTGCACGCGGTCGTCGTGACCGCCGCATTGCCGTAGGTGTCGACGTCCGCATCCTCGTACCAGGTCGAGGCGAGACCCACCGCGTTGTCGGTGTCGTCGCAGTCGTCGTCGTTCAAGACCGCATCCGGTACCGGAGAGCAGCTCAGCGTCGCCGCGCCGAACCCGAACCCGTCGTCGTCTGCGTCCGCGTAGTAAGCCACCAGGTCTGCGGCGTCCGCATCCACCTCCGTCGCGTCCAGGTCGCAGTCGTTGTCCACCGTCGAGTCCGCGCACAGCTCCGCCGCACCGGGGTAGATCGTCGCGTCCGAGGCCGCGCAGTCGTCGTCGCTCAGCACGCCGCCGCACGCGATCGGCGAGCCCGCACCCACACCGTCCCCGTCCGTGTCCGCGTACTCCACACGCCCGTCGTCGCAATCGTCGTCGTTCGACACGTAGCCGCTCGGCAGCGAACACGCCGCCTGGGTCGCGGAGGCGTTCCCGTACCCATCACCATCCACATCCGCATAGAACATGGCCGGTGCAGTCAATGCCGGGTTGTCCGGACACCCATCGGTCGCGTTGTCGACCCCGTCGCCGTCGCGATCCAGATCGTTGCAGTCGGCGATGCCGTCGCCGTCGAGGTCGGCGACGGTTCCGGAATCGGTCACCCCGTTCAGGTCGCAATCGAAGAACTGGAGCCCCGACGAGTACGTGGCTCCGGCGGTCACCGGAACGCCTTCAAAGTTGATGAAGGTGTCGCCGCCGACCGTGGCGCCGACGATCAATACACCGCCCTCGTGAGCCATGGAGAAACCGAAGGTCTTTCCCGCCGCCGCATCCGAGGCGACCACCGGATTGGAGGGAAGCGCCGTCCACGTCGACGCGGCGCTCCTCCGCCATGCCCGGACGCTGCCCTGTCCGATGATTCCGCTGTAGTCAAAACCGATCTGAGTGGTCGAGACGGACCCGTTTCCGGTCGGGTTGTCGCCGGGCGCGCCGACCAGCACCAAGTCACCCTCGATCGCGACCGAGAACCCGCTGACATCACCGGCCAACGCATCCGATCGGGTGAGACGCTGCCGTTGCGTCCACGACCCGTCGACGTCGCTCCGCTCGAAGATCCACGCACCACCCACGTTCCCGATGCTTGCGTTGTCCACGCCCGGCGCGCCGACGACCGCGAACCGACCCTCGAGGTCCACCGAGCGACCGAACCAGTCCTCGTTGTTGATGTTGGAGCCCCGACGGGTTCCGCCGGTGCCGGTGAACCGGTTCTCGTACGCCCATTGCGAGCCGTCCCACCGGAAGGCGTAGACGGTCCCGTATCGAGCCGTTCCGACACTGGTGATGGTAACTTGGTCCTTCGGCGCTCCGGCCACGATCGAGTCGCCCGAAAGGGCGACGCTGTATCCGAGCCGCGCATCGTTGAAGGGAGTCGGGGCCGTCAACTTGGCCACCTGGCTCCATCCGGATCCTTCCGTACGGTGGAAGACGTAGACCGCGCCGTGCCAGCGATTGGTGCTGGGCGGTTCCGTGCTTCCGCTGAATCCGATCGAGGCTCGACGGGCCGTGATCGCCATGCGATCGCCCTCGATGGCGACCGCCCAGCCGAAATCGGCGTTGGTCTGGGGATCGTTCGGGACGATGGCCTGCTCGAGTTCCCACACGCCGGGCGAAGCCTGTCGATAGACAAAAGCCTTGCCGGCGGCCTCCAGGACCGTCCCGTTCGCGTCCTCGACGTCGAAGTTGACGCTTCCGACGACGATCCGCACGCCGTCCGTGGCGACGCTCGTCCCGAACCGGAGGTCCGAGGTCTCGTCCTCGTAGCCCGGGGCAAGCAACGACTGCTCGGGAGTCAACGTACCGTCGCTCGCCCGCCGGTAGATGAAGATCTTGCCGAACGGAACACCGGTCAGGTTGCCGAGCGGGTCCTCCTGCACGAACGTCGAGGCGGGCGCGCCCACGACCACGAGGTTCCCCACCGACGCCACCGAGAATCCGAACTGGTCGGCGTCCTGGGCCTTCGGGTCCACCACCTTGTCCGCCCTCGCCGCGGCGGAGAGCGCCAGCGGCAGCGTGACCGCCCACACCCCCAATCCCGCGCCGAGGAAGCGGAAGGAACGCGACACGAACTTCGTGAATTCAAATCCGGAAGCCGACATGTAGAGCCTCGCTGTTGCTCGAATCTCTCGCGCTCGATCCACCCGGTACCACCCGAATTGCGCGAAGGAATCCCCCGACCACCCTTTATCCGTCGGGACGAAACCTAACTCACGCCCGGGTGCGATCCAAGGGACTTCCCCTCGGATCTCGGTGAATCATGCAGTCTGGGGTGGCGCGGCAGGTAAACATTCCCGGTTATGAGCCGTCGTCGTCGGGCGAAAACCCCACTCAAGCGGTCAAAAGCCGGTCGCAGGTGCCCCCGGGCACCCGATTCAGTCGCCGATGTCCTCGGCCCAGAGGTCGGCCTTCTCGCGCTTCATGCGCTCCATCAGCGCGATGCATCGCGGATCGTCGAGCACGATCACCTCGGCGCCCGACTCGCGCAGCCAGTGCTCGGCGCCGAGAAAAGTGCGGTTCTCGCCGATCACCACCCGCGGGATCTTGTGCAGCACCGCGGTGCCGGTGCACATCGCGCAGGGCGAGAGCGTCGAGACGAGCGTGAGCCGCTTCCAGTCGCGCCGCCGGCCGGCGTTGCGGATGCAATCCATCTCGGCATGCGCGGTCGGATCACCCGACTGGACCCGCTGGTTATGGCCGCGAGCGACGATGTTCCCGGACTCGTCGAGCAGCACGCTGCCGATCGGGATCCCGCCCTCGCGCCACCCCTTCTCGGCCTGCTCGATCGCGGCGTCGAGACCGGAACGGAACGCGGACATCATCGGGTGGTCGGGCATGGCGGGAAGTCCAGGTGGGTTGACAGGGCGCGGACCAAGGCAAGGTACGCCCTACCGGCCCTACCTCAAAAGGAAACGACCCCCGCGCGGGCGGGGGTCGTCGGTTTGCGGACGTCGGCGGACGGGCGTCAGGCCCCGAACCGCTTCTTGCATTCCTTGACCGCGGCGATGACCTCATCCTCGAGGCCCTTGAAGCTCTTGGCCGAAGCGATCTTCTCGCGGGTGGCCTTGGCCGCTCCGCGGAAGTGCTCGAGCAGGGCCTTCTCGAATTCCAGGACCTTGGCGACCGGGACGTCGTCGAGGAGGCCCTTGGTGCCGGCGAAGATCGAGATCACCTGGTCGATGGTGTCGTACGGGACGAACTGGCCCTGCTTGAGGAGGGCCACCATGCGGGCCCCGCGGTCGAGCTGCCGCTGCGACGCCGGGTCGAGGTCGGTTCCGAACTGGGCGAACGCCTCGAGTTCCCGGAACGCCGCGAGGTCGAGCCGCAGCGAACCGGAGACCTCCTTCATGGCCTTGATCTGGGCGTTTCCGCCGACGCGCGACACCGAGATGCCGACGTTGATGGCGGGCCGGATGCCCGCCGCGAAGAGCTCGGGCTGCAGGTAGATCTGACCGTCGGTGATCGAGATGACGTTCGTCGGGATGTACGCCGACACGTCGCCTTCCTGCGTCTCGATGATCGGGAGGGCGGTCAGTGAACCGGCCCCGTTCTCGTTCGAGAGCTTGGTGGCCCGCTCGAGCAACCGCGAGTGCAGGTAGAAGACGTCGCCCGGGTACGCCTCGCGGCCCGGCGGGCGACGGAGCAGCAGCGACAGTTCGCGGTACGCGACCGCCTGCTTCGAGAGGTCGTCGTAGACGCAGAGGACGTGCTTGGGCTGCCCGTTCTTGCGCTTCCCGTTCCACATGAAGTACTCGCCCATCGCGCAGCCCGAGTACGGGGCGAGGTACTGCAACGGGGCCGCGGTCGAGGCCGAGGCGCTCACCACGATGGTGTAGTCCATCGCCCCGTTCTTCTTGAGGGTCTCGACGACGCTGGCGACCGTCGAGTCCTTCTGGCCGACAGCGACGTAGATGCAGACCACCGCGTCGTCGGTGCCCCAATACTGCTTCTGGTTGATGATGCAGTCGATGCAGATCGCGGTCTTGCCGGTCTTGCGGTCGCCGATGACCAGCTCGCGCTGGCCGCGGCCGACGGGGATCATGCTGTCGACGGCCTTGATGCCGAACTGCAGCGGTTCCTTGACGGGCTGGCGGGCGGCGATGCCCGGGGCGACGATGTCGACCTTGCCGAACTCGGTGGCCTGGATCGGCGGGCCGCCGTCCAGCGCTCGCCCGAGCGGGTCGACCACGCGGCCGAGGAGCCCCATGCCGACCGGCACCTCGAGGAGACGGCCGGTGCTCTTGACGGTGTCGCCCTCGCGGATCTTGTCCGCGTCGCCGAAGAGCACGGCGCCGACGGTGTCGCTCTCGAGGTTCATCGCGAGGCCGGTGACGGTGCCCTCCTCGCCGACGAACTCGAGGAGCTCGCTCTCCATGCACTTCGAGAGCCCGTAGACGCGGGCGATGCCGTCGCCCACCTCGACCACCTGTCCGGTCTCGGAGATCTCGAGGCGGTTCGAGAACTGCGCGATTTCCTGCTTGAGGACGGAGGTGATCTCGTCGGTCTTGATCTTCACGGCGCGGTCCTGTCGGAGCCTTGCTTTCGTCTCGCGGCGGGCAGGCTCGTGGCCGCGCCGCGA
>JBIKVN010000038.1:0-17471 GCA_044356865.1 Phycisphaerales bacterium
CCTTCGATGTCGAGGACCAGGCGACCGCGTTGATCCGGTTCGAGGGCGGCCTCACGGTCGAGTTGAACGTGAGCTGGGCGATGAACGCGCCGGAGGGCGCGCTCAAGGACGGCATCGTGATCCTCGGCGACCGCGGCGGGATCTCGCTGGAGGTCCTCGGGTCGAACTGCACGCTCGCGACCGAGGAGGACGGGCGGATCGTCGACGTGAAGGCCCTCGTCGAGCCGGGCGACGCCCTCGACCACGCCTGGGACCGCCAGTACCGGCAATTCCGCGACGCGGTCGAGCGGGGCGTGGCCCCGCACGCGAGCGCCGCCGACGCCGTCGCGCTGCAGCGGATCGTCGACGGGATCTACCGCTCGAGCGCCGAGGGCCGCGAGATCGAGCTGTCGGGCGCTCAGCCCTTTGCTTCGCCCTCGTAGCGCCGGAGCGTCTCCTTCATCTCGTCGCCCATCGGGCCCTCCGGGGCGAGCTCGACCGCCTTCCGCTGCGTCTCGATCGCGCCGGCCCGGTCGCCCGACTCCCAGAGGCAGCGGGCCAGCGTGTCGAGGATCGAGCCGTCCTTGCCGCCGCTCGCCTCGACCGCCGCGCGGGCGGTCGAGGTCGCGAAGCCGAGGTCGCGCTCGGTGATCTCGGGATTGTCGACGACCATCCACGCGAGGGCGTTCAGGATCATCGCGTTCGAGGCGTTCTTCTCGACGATCGACTTCGCGATCGCGTAGCCGTCGGCGGGACGTTTCGCCTTGGTGAGCAGCACCTGGGCCTTCGACATGAGCGTCTGCAGGTCGTCGGGGTTCTTCGCGAGCACCTCGTCGTACACCGCGATCACGCCGTCCCAGTCGCCCTTCTGCATCGCGGCGCGGACCTTGCCCATCGTCTCGCGGCGCAGCTTCTCGCTGGCGATCTCCGCGTCGAACTGCTTCTTGAACGCCGTGGCGTCCCAGGTGCCGGCGACGACCTCGGCCAGCGGGCCGTCGATGTTCATCGGATGGCCGATCCACTGGACGGTGCCGTCCTGGCCGACGAGGAACGCGGTGGGAATTCCTTGCTGCGACGCGGCCTTCATGTACGAGTCGTGCGTCGAGCGGTCGGGGTCGGTCGCGAGGGTGTACTGCGTCTTCGCGGTCCACTCGGGCTGGTCGAGGAAGCCCTTCACCGTGTCGAGCTTCTCGTCGCTCACGCCGATGATCGTGACCCGGTCGCCGTACTTCCCCTGCAGTTCGCTGAGGTGCGGCATGCTCGTGCGGCAGGGGCCGCACCAGGTCGCCCAGAACTCCATCACGTAGACCTTCCCGGGCTCGAAGGCCGCGACGGGCGAGCCCTTCACCCACTCGGCGATCTCGAAGGCGGGGGCCCGGTCGCCGATGGCGAGCGGGGTGACCGGACGGCTCTCGGCCTGTGGCCGGACCGCGGCGGGTTGGAGGGGCGTCGCGGGAATCTGGACCTGGCCTTCCGCGAGGGATGCGACGAACAGGGCGGCGAGCGTGGTGAAGGGCATCCGGTTCATGGGTTCTCCTGCGGCGGGGTCGAGCCCGGCCGATGCGGTCAAGTCTACCGGGCTCTCGCGACGGGATCGCGGGGCGATCGCCTTCCCGTAGACTCCCGCCCCATGCTGACCGGAGAGGTTCGGGAACAGGCCGGGGCGAGGCTCATCGACGGCAAGCGGCTGTCGGAGGAGATCCGCGCGTCGATCCGCGCCCGGATCGCCGTCGCGGGCCGGCCCGTCCGCCTCGACGCGGTGCTGGTCGGCGACGACCGCTCGGCCGGGCTCTACGCCGAGAACCAGGCCCGCACCTGCCGTGAGGTCGGCATCGATTACCGACTCCATCGCCTGCCCGCCGGCAGCGGTTACGAGGACATCGCGGGCCGCGTCCTGCTCCTGAACACCGACGAGGAGGTGCGGGCCATCATGGTCCACCTGCCGCTTCCGGCCGGGGTCGACACCGAGCGGATCCAGTCGTTGATCTCGCCCGAGAAGGACATCGAGGGCGTGAATCCCGCGAACATCGGGAACGTCGTCTACGGCCGCCGCAGCCTCGTGCCGTGCACGGCCCTCGCCGCGGTCGAGATGATCGAGTGGACGCGGCTTCCGCTGCCCGGCGCGACCTGCACCGTGGTCGGCGCGAGCAACATCGTCGGGAAGCCGATCGCGGTGTTGCTCATGCGGGCCGGGGCGACGGTCGTGAGCTGCAACAAGGACACCCGCGACATGAAGGGCTTCTGCCGGCAGTCCGATGTCATCGTCGCGGCGGCCGGGGTGCCCGGACTCATCCGCGGCGACATGGTGAAGCCCGGGGCGGTCGTCGTCGATGTCGGCATCAATCGCGTGCTCGGCCCGGACGGCAAGGCCGTGACCGTCGGCGATGTCGCCTTCGACGAGGTGCGGCAGGTCGCAGGCTTCGTCTCGCCGGTGCCGGGCGGCGTGGGGCCGATGACGGTGGCGATGCTCTTGCGGAACTGCGTCGAGGCGGCGCTGCGCTGAGCCGCGGGCCGCCTCAGGGATCCGCGGAGAGCGCCCGCACCAGCGGGTCCGGCACCTCGGACAGGATCGCGCGGACCAACTGCTCGCGTTCCTCTTCGGGAATCGTGACGGGAACCCCGACCTGGAGTTGCGCGATTCCCAGCGACGAGGTGCCGCGCGATCCGGATCGGGCCCGCAACGCCTCGAGGTCCCCGGTCGGTTCGGCGCGGGGGGCGAGGAACGCGGTCCAGACCTCGATCCGCTCGGGGCTTCCGTCCTCGCGGAAGCGGGCAAAGCGGTGGCGAAGCGATCTCAGGGTCGGCCGGCCGTCTCCGGCGATCTCGATCTCGCGCGGCAGGCCTTCCTCCCGTTCCCACCCGTCGGCGCGGTAGCAGACCGGCGGCCAGTGCCCGACCATGTCGCGCAGGTCGGCGCAGTGGACGAGGATGAAGGTGGCCCGGCCGTCGCCCTCGAGCGAACTGACGTCGCGGCAGAGCACGGCGTTGGGAGTCAGGATGCGCTGGGCGCCGCTGGGGATCGGGATGTCCGTCCCGACCCAGGGACCGAACCTCATGGGAAGCGCGGCGACCTCGTCGGCGATGCGCTTCCGGTGCGCCTCGAGCGCGGGACCCGGCGGCGGTTCCGCCAGGAGCGCCTGTCCGGCGATGAACAGCGAGACCGTCGCGAGGGTCGCGGCGAGTCCGGCGGCGACGCGTGGTTCCGGAGCGGGAGGCCGGACGGACGCCCGGACGAGGACGATGCGGTCGGGGAGCGCCGACTCGAGTCCGGCCCGGATCAGGGCGTTCAGGATGAGGCAGACGGGCAGCATTCCCCAACCGAGGGCGTCGTGCAGCAGGTCGGCCTCGTCCGGTCCCAACCACGCGTAGCCGAGCACCGTCGGGGGAAGCCGCAGGATGTTGCAGACCAGCGCCACCAGCGGCGCCGAGAGCAGCAGGAGGAACCGGACCAGGGGCGCGATCCGGTTCCCGAACACGTACGCGTAGACCACGATCGCGAGCGCCGCGACCATCCGCATGCCGTCGCAGGCCTCGCCCACCGCGACGGGCGTGCCGTCGACGAGGAGGTTGGCGCCGAGCCGTTCGACGCCGATGCCGAAGGGCTCGAGGATCCAGACGCTCGCGGTGGCGCCCCACTCCTGCAGCGGCCGTCCGATCGCCGAGCGGACCTGCCCGGGCAGGGGGACGGTGAGCAGCACGGCGCCCCAGACCGCGCCGAGCCGGGTCAGGGCGGGAAGCCCGAGCGCGGCCACCGCCGCCACCGCGAGGGTCGCCACGGCCGCGATCTGGCTGGCGACCAGCGTGTCGGTCTCGCCGCCCCACCAGGCAAGGGCGAGGATTCCCGCCGCGAACGGAACGGCGACGAGCGACGAGCGGGGCGGCGCCGGCAGCATCGCCGCCAGCCGGTCGCGACGCTGGTAGAGGAGCCACAGCGCCACCACCGGTCCGAGGAGCGCCGCGCCGGCGTCCTGGTCGCGGGCGAGTCGCGCCACGAGGTCGCGCAGCCCGTCGCGGTTCGCCCACAGGCCGGCGGCAAGCACCACGACGAAGAGGGACATCGGCAGGAGCCAGCCGCGAGAGTCTTTCTGCACGGGGCTCATGGTCGTGCTCCCGGTCGTGCTTCCGGTTGGCGGCCGAGGTTCACGCGGGCCGGAGCGACCGGAGGGACTCGAGGGCCTTGCCCGCGTAGATCATGGACGGACCGCCGCCCATGAGGACGCAGACATCGAGCGTCTCGCGGATCTCCGCTTCGGTCGCGCCGAGCCCGACCGCGGCCTGGAGGTGGTGCTGGATGCAGCCTTCGCAGAGGCGAGTCACCCCGCAGGCGAGGGCGATGAGTTCCTTCGTTTTCGCATCGAGCGAGCCCGCGGCCAGCGCGGCGTCGTGCAGGGTGCGGAAGGCGGTCTTGGTGTTCCCGGTCATGCCGACGATTCTCGCGGGCCGTTCCGGTCCTGTACAGGTCCGGGGCCCGGGGGCGATCTGCCGTCGGATAGCCTGAACCTATGTCCGCGATCCGCATTGAAGGTTCCGTGGCGGTGGTCCGCACTCCCGCGAGGTTCGGGTTCGCGTCCGACGCGTCCCTCGTCGCCGACATCGACGCGGTGATCGCGCGGGGGGCTCGGGGTGTGGTATTCGACCTGAACGACACGATGATGCTGTCCTCCGCGGGAATCAGGGTTATCGTCCAGACGGCCGAGAGACGCGAGACCAAGGGACGGGTTCGCGCCGCGGGTCTCGATCCGCAGATTGGCCAGGTCCTGAAACTCGTCCGGATCGACTCGATCGTGCCGGTCCACCCGACCGTCGAGGCCGCGATCGCGGCGTGTCTCGCCGCCGGAGCCTGATCAACCGCCCGTGAACGACCGGGTGACCGGCGGATCGGCCGCGGGGATCGCGTTGCGCACGATGGGGAAATCATCCCCGAGGACTTTCGCCGGTGGGGCGACGCTCTCGGCCCCGCATCGGCCGCGCGCCGGGCGGTCCGCACTGGTATCGAGATGAGCCCGGCGAGATCGCGAAGGTTGGCATCGGGAATTCCCTTCGCCCTCGCCGCCGGGCCGATCGCCGCGAAAAACGCATCGGGATCGTCGGCCTCGATCGCACGATCGCCGCGACGACCGCGGGTCCGGATCGAACGTGATGATCGGGACCGCTCCGCCGTGCCTCTCGCGAAGCGCCTCGGCCACCGCTCGGGATGCGGGATGGGCCGAGGCCGAGTGGGGCCAAGTGCGGGGCCAAGTGCGGGGCGAGATCGAAGGTCCTGGGCGCGGATCATGGTCGGTGGTCCGGACCTGCGGCAGAATTTCCCCCGCGCGGGCTCGCCTCGCCGCCGATTGCCGCTACTTTCCCGACATGGCCCCGTCCGATCGCAAGCGGCGACGACGGCGAGCGTCGTTCGCGACGTGGGCCATTGTTCTTTCCGCGGTTTCGGAGGTGTCTGCGGAGGTGTTTGCGGAGGTGTTTGCGGCGAGGCCGGACGACTCGCCCACGGCCGCCCCGGCCGACGCCCCGAACGTGTCGCTGGTCACCCGCCGCGCCGCCGATCCCCGCGGCTGGGCGTACCGCCCGACCGCGTCGGTCGAGGTACCCGCGGGCGAGGGCCATCCGATCGACCGGTGGCTGGCGGGTCCGCTCCGCGACGCCGGGCTTGAGCCCGCTCCCGAGGCCGATCGCCGCACGCTCATCCGCCGCGCGACGCTCGACCTGCACGGGCTGCTGCCCTCGCCGGCCGAGGTCGAGGCGTTCGTCGCCGATTCGGATCCGGACGCGTTCGGACGCCTCGTCGACCGTCTGCTGGAGTCTCCGCGGTACGGCGAGCGGTGGGGGCGGCACTGGCTTGACGTCGCTCGCTACGCCGACTCGAACGGGCAGGACGAGAACACCGCGTTCGGGAATGCCTGGCGCTACCGCGACTGGGTGATCGCGGCGTTCAACCGCGACGAGCCGTTCGACCGGTTCGCGATCGCCCAGGTCGCGGGCGACCTGCTGCCGCCGAGCGGTGACGCCGCGGTCGACCAGGGGAACCTCGTCGCGACGGGGTTCCTCTCGCTCGGCCCGAAGTTCATCGCCGAACCCGACGTCGAGAAGATGCTCGCCGACATCGCCGACGAGCAGGTCGACACCGTCGGGAAGGCGTTCCTGGCCCAGACGCTGTCATGCGCCCGCTGTCACGACCACAAGTTCGACCCGGTCACGCAGCGTGATTACTTCGCGATGTACGGCATCCTGCGGGCGACCCGGACGCTCGACGCGCCGGTGCGGGTCGCGCGGCTGCACGAGCGGCCGCTGGGCACCGGCGAGGAGATCGCCCGCGTCGCCGAGCACGCCGAACGGATGCGCGAGGCTGACGCGGCGCTGGGGGCGGCCCGCGCCGAGCTCGAGAGGACCGACGCCGCGCGGCGGGCGGAGCGGGTCGGGCCGGCGCTCGTCGCGGCCCGATCGCTCGGCACGCCCTTCGCCTATCGCGAGGCCGAGGAGTCGCCCGACCCGTCGTCGAACCTGATCGTCGACCGCGAGACGTGGGGCCGCGGGATCGGCGTGGTGCGGACCGGGCACGGCGGGCCGCAGCGGATCGCCTGGATGTTCGAGCTTCCCGCGGGCGAGCATGAGCTGATCGTCCGTCGCGCGAGCCGCGAGGAACGGCCGGTGCGGGTGAGCGTCGACGGCGTCGAGGTCGCAACGCGGTCGCTCGCCGAGCCGACGGGTGAGTTCTTCCCCGCGGGGCAGCGCTGGGACGTCGCGGCCGGCTTCACGACGACCGGTGCGGGACCGCGGCGGGTGGCGCTCGATCGCGACGGGTCGTTCCCGCACGTCGACCTCGTCGCGGTGGCGCCGGCCGGGACGCTGGCGGCGTGGCGGGAGGCTCTCGCGCGGTCGGCGGAAACGCTCGGGATCGACGCGGGTTTCCTCGAGCGGGCCGTCGACCGGATCGAGCGCGATCCGGCGTTCGCCCGGGCCCGCGAGCCGCAGGGGGCCGCCGAACTCGCCGCGACGGTGACCGACCTCGCGCGGCGGTTCGCCGCGGACGCGGGCGCGAAGGAGCGTCCGGTCGAGGACCCCGCGATGGAATCGCTGCGGCAGTCGCTCGTCGCCGACGCGGGGCTCTGGCGCGATCCGCCCGAGGGCAGCCCGTTCGTCTCGCTCGAGGAACGCGCGGCCCTCGCCGCCGCCGAGGCGGCCCGAAAGCACGGGGAATCGACGCGTCCGCCGCCCTTGCCGCAGGCGATCGCGGTGCGCGACCATCCCGAGGCCGACGCGGTCGACCGTCAGGTGCACGTGCGCGGCGACCACACCCGTCCCGAGGGCGACGCGGTCCCGCGGGGCATCCCCGCGGTCTTCCGCCGCGACGGATTCCCGTCGATGGAGTCGGTGTCCGCCGGCACGAGCGGCCGGCTCGAGCTCGCCCGCTGGATCGCCGACCGGGGCAATCCGCTCTTCGCCCGCGTCGCGGTGAACCGGCTGTGGCAGGGGCACTTCGGCCGGGCCCTCGCGGCGAACGCGAACAACTTCGGGCTGAATGGAGCGGCCCCGAGCCATCCGGCCCTACTCGAATGGCTCGCGGGCGAGTTCGCCCGGCGCGACTTCAGCCTCAAGGCGATGCACCGGCTTCTCATGACGAGCGCCGCGTGGAAGCGGTCGAGCGGCGACCTGCCCGATCGCGTCGCCGTCGATCCCGACAACCGGCTCTGGTGGCGGCAGGAGCGGCGGCGGGTCGAGGCCGAGGCGGTACGCGACCTTTTGCTGCAGGTCGGCGGCACGCTCGACCTCACGATGGGCGGTTCGCTACTGCCGGTCGGGAACTTCGACTACGTCACGAACGACCAGAGCACCAATCGCGCCGCCTACGACGCCCCGCGCCGCTCGATCTACCTGCCGGTGATCCGCAACGCGATGTTCGAGGGCTTCTCGACGTTCGATTTCGTGGATTCGGGGGCGCCGATCGAGTGCCGCCCGCGCACGACCGTCGCCCCGCAGGCGCTCTTCATGCTGAACGCCCCGCTCGTGCGCGACACCGCCGGGCGGCTGGCCCGCGCAACGCTCGCCGCCGCGACCGCCGACGCGGGCGACGACGGCCTCCGCATCGACGGCCTCTACGGGAAGCTCTTCGGACGGCCGCCGCTCGGGCCCGAGCGCGACGCGGGCCTCGCGTTCCTGCGCCGCGTCACGGAACCGTCGGAGGCCGACCGCGCCGCGGGACTCGTTGCCTGCGGCCGCGAGGAGGCGTGGACCCGCTACGCCCAGGTGCTTCTCGCGACGAGCGAGTTCATCACCATGGAGTAGGGGAACAGGAACCCGCGAAACCGCCTGCACCATGACCGACCCACGCTCCACCCGAGGCATCCTCTGCGGCGAACGGCCCGCACCGCTCGACCGCCGCTCGATGCTGCGCGAGTGCTGCGTCGGCTTCGGCGGCGTGGCGCTCGCGGCGCTCCTCGGCGAGCGGTTCGCGAACGCCGAGTCGGTCCGGACCCTCGCGGTCGACCCGCGCGACCCCTCGCCGCTCGCCCCGCGCCTGCCGCACTTCACGCCGCGGGCGAAGCGGGTCATCTTCCTCTTCATGCACGGCGGGCCGTCGCAGGTCGACACGTTCGACCACAAGCCGCTGCTCCAGCGCGACCACGGCAAGGAGTTCCCCGGCGAGAAGCCGCGGGTGCAGTTCGCCCCGACCGGGGCCCTCATGGCCAGCCCGTACCGCTTCCGACGCCACGGCCAGAGCGGCGCCTGGGTCAGCGAGATCTTCCCCGCGGTCGCCGGCGTCGTCGACGAGCTCTGCTTCCTGAAGGGCCTGCACGGGTCGAACCCGGCCCACGGCGGGGCGCTCCTCAAGCTGCACACCGGCACCGACACCTTCGTGCGGCCGAGCATGGGCTCGTGGGTGACGTACGGGCTCGGCAGCGAGAACCGCAACCTGCCCGGCTTCGTGACGCTCTGCCCGACGCTCGGCCACGGCGGCGTGAACAACTTCTCGAGCGCGTTCCTGCCCGCCGCGCACCACGGCACGCCGCTCGGCCACGCCGCGGTACCGGCCCGCGAGGCCGAGATCGCCCACATGCACGCGGGACTGCCGGCTCCGGTGCAGCGGGCCCAGCTGGATCTCTTGCGCGACCTGAACCGCCTGCGGATGGACGCGACCGGAACCGCCGGCGACCTGGCCCTCGAGGGCCGCATCGAGAGCTTCGAGCTCGCCTTCCGCATGCAGATGGAGGCCCCGGAGACGCTTGACCTCGCGGGCGAGACCCCGGCGACGCTGAAGCTCTACGGCATCGACGAGCCCCGCACCGAGAACTTCGGCCGCCAGTGCCTGCTCGCCCGGCGGCTCTGCGAGAAGGGCGTGCGCTTCGTGCAGTGCACGCACTCGTACAAGTGGGACCAGCACGGCAACCTCGAGAAGGACCACCGCACGAACGCGGGCGAGGTCGACGTGCCGATCGCGGGGCTCATCCGCGACCTGAAGAGCCGCGGCATGCTCGAGGAGACGCTCGTCCTCTGGGGCGGCGAGTTCGGCCGCACGCCCTGCGCCCAGGACGGCACCGGCCGCGACCACAACCCGCACGGCTTCACGATGTTCATGGCCGGCGGGGGGGTGAAGCCGGGCTTCTCGTACGGCGCGACCGACGACTACGGCTGGTACGCGGCCGACGGGAAGATGAACCTGCACGATCTGCACGCGACGATCCTGGCGCTGATGGGCCTCGATCACGAGCGGTTGACGTTCCGCCACGACGGCCGCGATTTCCGGCTGACGGATGTCGAGGGTGAGGTGGCGAGGGCGGTCTTCGCGTGAGCGGGCACCCTTGTTTGGGGGCGTGAGCGGAGGTATCCGTCCTCGCCCGGCGAACGCTGGCGGATACGAAGGCGTTCCGCGGTCCCCGCTCGCGGATCGCTCCTTCCGACCGGCGAAACTCCCCCTGAGAAAGCGATTGGCTGCGGGATTTCGCTCTTATGAAATGACGGGGATTGATTCGCAGGATTTCCGCGATACATTCAACTGAATTGAGCACCCCCCCCGGGCGACCGTGGCATCCGCCGGGGATGATCGGTCCCTCGATCGTAAGGAGTCCTCCGTGCGAAGCAGCCGTCCCTTCCTCATCGCGTCGCTCGCTTGCCTTCTGTTCGCTTCGGCGTTCGGGCTTGCGGCACCCGTCGGTCCGGCCTTGAACGCCTGCCCCGACGACGACACCGACCGTGATGGGATCGTGGACGCGATCGACAACTGTCAACGGGTTTCCAATCCCGAACAGGGCGATTGCGACGGGAACGGGGTCGGGGACGCCTGCGAGGTAACCGTGCTCTCGACGGGCGACCTCGGAAGCCTCGACGGCGGTGCAGCCAAGGGTTCCCTTCGCGGAGTCGGCCTCACGCTCATGCCAGTGACGGTCACGGTCCGCATGATCGGTGATCTCGGGGCGGCTGATGCCTCGATGTCGCTCTCGCTTGCCGAGGTCGAGGTGGCCACGGGACTCTTCGATGGGATGGGATCAGCATGCCCGAAGGTGCCCGACGAGGCGACTTTCACCCTGTCGGCCGCAGCTTGGAACTCCTTGGTGGCGGCGTCCCCGGGTGGCTTGATGACTGTCTCGATCGCAGGTAACCCGCAGGTGGCCCCTGAGGAATGCGAGGGGGCGTTCGCGGAAGTGACCGTGGCGATCTCCCTTGCCGGTGACTGCAACGGGAACGGCCTCGCCGACGCCTGTGAGATCTCGGGTGGGATGTTGTCCGATTGCGATGGCGATGGGATCCCGGATCACTGTGCGATCGAGGAGGGTCTTGCGGTCGATTCTGACGCCGACGGTCAACCCGATCGGTGCGAATGGGCTCGGGGCGACCTCAACCTCGACGGCATCGTGAACGGCGATGATCTCGCGATGCTGCTGGGGATGTGGGGCCAGGTCGATCCGCCCTTTGGGGACTTCGACGGCGATGGCCTGATCGGTGCAGGTGACCTCGCGTTCCTGTTGGCCGCATGGTCGCCTCCGGCACCCCGGATCACGTCCGTCACGCCGAACACGGGGCCATTGGAAGGCGGCACGGAAATCACGATCCGCGGCGGCGACCTCGGCGACGTGAACTCCGTCCGAATCGATGGTCGGTCGGCCAGCGGGGTAACCGTCGTCAGTACCACGGAAGTGGTCGCCATCACGCCTCCCGGCGATTTCGGGCCGAAGAGTGTCACCCTCTCGACCCCGGGCGGAACGGCGATTGCGGCCGAGGCATTCACGTACGTCTCGAACCTGAACGCCCCGACGGTCACTTCGGTGAGCCCGAACCAGGGACCGACCGCGGGTGGGACCGCGATCACCATCACGGGGACCAACTTCACGGGGGCGACCTCGGTGAAGGTCGGCACCGTTCTTGCGACGGGGCTGGTCGTCGTGAACGCCACCACCATCACGGCGGTCACGCCTCCCGGTACGGCCGGGGCGAAGAGCGTCTCGGTGACGACTCCCGGCGGTACGGCCGCCTTAGCGAGCGCCTTCACCTACTTCGCACCGCCCACGATCAGCTCGCTGGTGCCCGCGGCAGGTCCGATCGCCGGGGGTACGACGATCACGATCAACGGGGCGAACCTCACGAGTACTGCCTCGGTCACCGTGGGTGGCGTTCCAGCGATTGGCGTGACGGTCCTGAGTGCCACGAAGGTCCGGGTCGTGACGCCTCCGGGTTCGGCGGGTGGCCGGGACGTGGTGCTGACCACCGCCTGGGGCACCGTGACCCGCACCAACGGCTTTACCTACTTCTCGCCGCCGACGATCGCGACGGTGAGCCCGAACGTGGGGCCCTCGATCGGTGGCACGACCATCACCATCACCGGCACGAACTTCACGGGCGCTACCTCGGTCAAGATCGGGACCAAGGTTGCCACGGGCCTGGTGGTGGTGAACCCGACGACGATCACCGCCGTGACGCCGGTCAACACGACGGGGCCGAAGAGCGTGTCCGTGACGACCCCAGGCGGCACGGCGACCCTGACCAACGGCTACACCTACGTCGCTCCACCCACGATCACGAGCGTCGCCCCCGTCGCTGGTCCGGTAGCCGGCGGTACGACCATCACGATCACCGGTACGAACCTGACTGGTACGACCTCCGTCACCGTCGGTGGGGTTGCGGCCATCGGGGTCACGGTCGTGAGCGCCACGAAGGTCACCGCCGTCACGCCTCCGGGTTCAGCCGGCACGCGAGACGTCTCGATCACCACCCCGTGGGGGACGGCAACCAGGGCAAACGCGTACACCTACTTCCCGCCGCCGACGATTTCCGGGATCACCCCGAACTCGGGATCGACCCTCGGAGGGACGGCGGTCACCATCACAGGGACCAACTTCACGGGTGCAACCTCGGTGAAGGTCGGAACCAAGGTCGCGACCGGAGTGACGGTCGTTAGCCCTACGACCATTACCGCCGTCACTCCTGCGAACACCGCTGGGGCGAAGAGCGTGTCCGTGACCACGCCGGGTGGTACCGTGAGCCTTGCAAGCGCCTTCACCTACATCTTCTATCCGGCTCCGACCATCACGAGCGTGACCCCGAACGCCGGACCGGTCGCGGGCGGCACCACGATCACCCTCGTGGGAACGAACCTGTCGACGACGACGGGCGTGAAGGTCGGTTCCGTTCCCGCAACGAGCGTGACGGTCGTGAATACCTCCACGGTGACGGCTGTGACGCCCGCAGGTCTTGCCGGGCCGAAGGACGTGTCCATCACGACATTGGGGGGTACCGCGACCAGAGCGGGTGGGTACACCTACTACGCCATCCCCACGATCACGTCGGTGTCGCCGAACGCGGGCCCGTTGGCTGGCGGCACCCAGATCACGATCACGGGGACGAACTTCTACAACGGAAGTACGAACGCGACGGTGACGGTAGGGGGGGTGGCCGCGACGTCCGTGACAATGGTGAATGCAACGACGGTCATGGCGGTGGTGCCTACCGGCGCTCAAGGGCCGCAAACGGTCTCGGTGACGACGCCGAGCGGAACAGCAAGTCTAGGTAATGGATACACCTATGTGCCGGCTCCGTCCGTGGTATCGGTGAGTCCGGCTAGTGGGTCGATCGGTGGCGGCACAAGCATCACGATCGTGGGAACGGGTTTCCAAGTTGGAGCCCAAAGTACAACGGTCCTGATCGGGGGCGTTGTCGCGATGTCGGTGACGGTTGTGAACTCGACCACGCTGACCGCCGTGACGCCTGCCGGTAGCGTGGGTTCGGTAAGCGTGTCCCTTACAACTCCGGGCGGTACCAGTACGCTTTCTGATGGCTTCACGTACTTCTCAAGTCCGCCTTGGGCTACCGTACTTACGCAGGCTCCTGATCCCTTGGTGGTGACGAACGCGGCGTACCGGGCGGCGATCGTGGCGACGGGTTTGCCGTGGCGGGTGCGGCACACTCAGACGCAGATCGAGATGCTGTTGATACCGCCCGGGACCTTCAACATGGGGTGCTCGGCCTCGCCCTCGGATGGGTGGTGCCCCGGCGACGAGAATCCGGTCCACGCCGTCACGCTGACGAACGCCTTCTATCTCGGTCGCTACGAGGTGACGCAGGCACAGTGGACGGCGGTGATGGGGTGGAACCCGTCGGGGTTCAAGAACGCTAGCACCGAGGTCCCTGCCGCACAGGTCCCGCTGCGTCCGGTCGAGAAAGTCACGTGGAACATGATCCAGAACTTCAACACGGCGACGGGACTGCGTTTGCCGACGGAAGCGGAGTGGGAGTACGCCTACCGGGCGGGCACGGCGACGGCGTTCCACTCGTTTCCAGGGTATCCGAACGGGACTAACGACGACACGCTGTTCGGGAACATCGCGTGGTTCGGTTCGAACTCGAACAACCAAACCCGCCCGGTCGGGGGAAAGCAGGCGAATGCGCTCGGCCTGCACGACATGAGCGGTAATGTGTGGGAGTTCGTGAACGACTGGTATGGGAGCACTTACTACCAGAGTTCGCCGTCGACGAATCCGCCGGGGCCGGCTTCAGGTAGCGATCGGGTGTTGCGTGGCGGCTCGTGCTTCGATAGTTCCTACTACTGCCGCTCGTCGTACCGTGGCCGCTACATTTCCGGCATGGTCAGCATCAGCTACGGCTTCCGCGTCGCCCGCAACCCCTGACTGCCCGATCGACCACTAAAAATCAGCCCCTTTCGCGTTAACATTCCCTGAAGGTCCTTCGTAGCCCTTCCAGCCTCGCCTTGACCGGCGGGGCTGTTTTCGTTTTGGGCCTCGTCAGCCTGTGGCAACACGGGAGTCTCCCCATGCCTCTGACGGTCAACGTCGGGATCTCGCGCAAGTCTTCGGCGAACTGCCAGCACGCCGGCGTGTCCACCGATCGCTCGCGTTCCATTCACTTCCCGGCAGAGACCTCCGCCACCACCTCCGCCGGATACACCGCCTTCGTATCATCCCTCTCGCCCAGCGTCGCCGCGATCGTCGCGATGGTCCTCTGCGGTACGCCCCGGAACAGCTCGCGTTCCCCGTCGCCGTCCTTCCGCCGCACGACGACCTCCTTCGAGAGGTCGCACATCGAGTCGTCGAGGCGGATGCGTACCTTCGCGACATCCTTCGCGTCGAGGATGGTGAAGACCTGCCCGTCGCGCCGCACGTCGAGCCGAGCGCCCGCCTTCGGCTCGTCGACCGCGAGCCAGTAGAGCCGCCGGTGCGTCACGTCGTCCTGCAGCCAGGTGACCCGTTCGGGCCGGATGTTCCGGGCGTTCCGTGCCATCCACGGCAGGGCGACCGCGTCGGCGAGGTCCATCCAGTGGCCCTTGCCCTCGTGGATCTCGACGACGTGCGGGTAGCCGCCCGGGTCGGCGGCGGCGAGCGCGGCGAGCTTCTGCTTCCACTCGCCGGCGATCTTGTTGCGGTCGAAGGCGGCGTCGTTTGCCCCCATGTGCAGGGCGAACGGCAGGTTCCGCAGGCCGTCGGGGCGAGTCTCGTTCGGGTGGCCCGCCATCATCGCGGCGCCGGCGAAGCGGTCGGCGAGCCGAGGCGCGAGCTGGTAGACGCCGTCGCCGCCGGCCGAGTAGCCGAGCAGGTAGACGCGGTCGGGGTCGACGTCCTCGAAGACCTGCATGTCGCGGATGAGCGCGGCGAGCAGGGCGTCGACCTCGGGGCGATGCCAGAGGTCCCAGGTGTCGCCGGGGGCCCGCGGGGCGACGTAGATGCCTTCCGCGGGGCGGTAGAGGCGCTTCTGGTTCTCCCACTGCGAATCGTTCACCGCGGGCGGGGCGCCGCCGCCGCCATGGAGCGAGATCCAGAGGCTGCGGCCGGACTTTGGCTTCTTCCCGAACGTGGCGTAGGCGAATCGCATGCGGGCGTCGCCCGCGCGGACCACCCGGTCACGGAACGAGGACGCGTCGAGGTCACGGATCTCCCGCTCGCGACGGGTCCAGAGCGGTGCGGCGGCTCGATCGGCGTCGGCCCGGGAGAGCGGCTCGGCCGTCCACGGCTCGCTTATCGGCACCGGACCGCGCGCGGCGCGGAGCCGGTCGAGGGCATCGGCCGGCGGGGCAGGTGAGGTCAGCAGCATCGCGACGGAGAGGGCGAGGGACGATGGCATGCGGACATCTTCCGCGAGGTTCTCGGTCTCCGTCCACTCGATTCGTGCGAATCGTGCGCTCCGCCGGCCGGACGGGGAGAGGTCCGTTCTTCCTTCGATTTCTTGATTTTCCGGGGATTCAGGGTGGCGAGGCCGGTGGGCCCGTGGCATTCTCGGCGATGGACTGTTTATGAACGCTCGGGGGACCGGACGAGGGGTCCATCTCCCGGGCGTACGGGGCTCCGTCGGCCGCATGCGGTTCGTCGAGGCGCCGGTTGAAACGATTTCGAGGAGAGGTCTTCCGTGGGTTTCCCAAGCAACTCGTCGCTCGTCTCGCCGGATCGCATCCGTCCCGTCTCCCGATCGTCCCCGATCCGCGCGATGTGGCTGCTGGCGGGATGGTTCGCGCTGGCCGCCGCAGGTCCGGCGCTCGCCCAGGTCGACGGCGACGGCGACGGGATTCCGGACGACTCCGACAACTGCCCGCTGGTCGCGAACCCCACGCAGCAGGACACCGACGGGGACGGCGTCGGCAACGCCTGCGACAACTGCCCGACGACGGCGAATGCCTCGCAGGCCGACATCGACGGCGACGGGATCGGGAACGCGTGCGAGACCGCCGAGTTCCTCGGCTGGGTGTCCGAACCGACGCTGATCGGGCAGAGCCTCGTGCAGAGCCGCGTCTACGCGGTGTTCAGCGGCGTGAACGGCACGCTGCTCAATGCCTTCGATTTCGACTACCTCTCGGGCAACTTCGCCTCGACCGCGGCGGGATCGTTCCAGCACGTCGACTTCCTGACCGGGAACCTGCCCAACTCGGTGGTCGGCACCTGGAGTCCCACGCTTCTCGAGGCAGCGAACGCCGGCGTCGACTCGTTCGTGACGGCCGGGGGGACGGTCGCGAGTTTCGGGAACACCACGACCGCGGATCCGGGTTGGGGCATCGCAGCGTTGAACCAGGCGGGCATTCCGGACATGGCGCCGGGGGCCCAGACGGGCGCGGGTTGGTACAACGGGAACCCGAACAACCTACAGGGCCGCTGCAACCCCGTCACCATGCGAACCCTCGTGGCGGCGTTCACGGTGCCGTTTGCGAAGAGCGGGACGATCCGGCTCGAGAGCGGATTCAACCAGGGAATCGGCACACCGGTGGCCTACGGCGTCGGGACCTTCCTCGTGGGCGACCCGAACGGCGACGCCGACGGCGACGGCGTCCCGAACGCGAACGACGGCTGCCCCTTCGATCCGAACAAGAGTGCCCCGGGCACCTGCGGCTGCGGCGTCTCCGACGCGGACTCGGACGGCGACGGCACCCCGAACTGCAACGACGGCTGTCCGAATGATCCGAACAAGGTCGCGCCCGGCTTTTGCGGCTGCGGCGTTTCGGACGCGGACTCGGACGGCGACGGCACCCGCGACTGCTTCGACGGGTGCCCGAGCGATCCGCTGAAGATTGCGCCCGGCGTCTGTGGCTGCGGCACGGCGGACACGGACAGCGACAGTGACGGCACGCCGAACTGCAACGACGGCTGCCCGACCGATCCGAACAAGACCGCGGCGGGGGTGTGTGGTTGCGGCGTCGCCGACACCGACAGCGACTCGGACGGCACGCCGAACTGCAACGACGGCTGCCCGGCGGATGCGAACAAGATCGCTCCCGGGATCTGCGGCTGCGGGGTTTCCGACGTCGACAGCGACGGTGACGGCACCGCCAACTGCCTCGACAACTGCCCGACCGACGCGAACAAGACCGAGCCCGGCACCTGCGGCTGCGGCGTGAGCGACGTCGACACCGACGGCGACCAGACCGCAGACTGCAACGACGGCTGCCCGACCGATGCGAACAAGATCGCGGCTGGCATCTGCGGCTGCGGCGTGAGCGACGTCGACACCGATGGCGACCAGACCGCCGACTGCAACGACGGCTGTCCGACCGATGCGAACAAGATCGCGGC
>JBIKVN010000229.1:0-5124 GCA_044356865.1 Phycisphaerales bacterium
TTCGCGATCCTCCGCTACTTCAACGTCGTCGGTTGCGATCGCGGCGGCCGGCTCGGCGAGGACCATCGCCCCGAGACGCTGCTCGTGCCGATCTGCCTCTCGGTCGCGGTCGCCCGCCGGGAAAGCCTCTCGATCTTCGGCGAGGACTACCCGACCCCCGACGGCACGGGCATCCGCGACTACATCCATGTCGAGGATCTCGTCGACGCCCATGTCCGCGTGAGCGAAGCGGTCCGCCGCGGCGAGGGCCTGATCTACAACCTCGGCACCGGCCGTGGCCACTCGGTGCTCGAGGTGATCGAGTCGGCGCGGCGGATCACCGGCCACGCGATTCCCGCCCGAAAGGCGCCGCGCCGGGCCGGCGATCCGGCGATGCTCGTGAACGACCCGCGGAAGATCGAACGCGAGCTCGGCTGGAAGGCCTCGATCGTCGACCTCGACGAGATCGTGCGGAGCGCCTGGGAATGGCGCCGGCGACACCCCGACGGGTATCGCGGCGGGTGAGCCGGTATCGTGGGGCCATGACCGAACGACTCGTCCGCGGCCTTGCCGTTCTCGTCGTGGCGCTCGCGGCCAAGCCCGGCCTCGGCCAGACACCGGCCGAGATCGAGCCGCAGGCGGCGCCGATCCGCTACGGGGCCGCCGGCAGCCTCGCGCTCGACCTCTCGACCGCGTGGGCGACCGACCTCGACGACGGGAACTACTGGATGCCGCTTGCGATCGGCGTGAGCTGGTTCGCGGCCGACGGCTTCTCGCTCGACCTCGCCGCCGAGATGTACACGATCGACGCGTCGACGCCCGAAGTCTCGCCGCGACAGGCCTACTCGGCGACCGGCGGAGGCGGATCGATCGGCATCACCTGGCACTTCCTCGAGGGTCGCCTCGGCGACCGCGACTGGTCGATCTTCGCCGACGCGGGGGTCGGCCTGCTCTGGACCGGCGACGATGTCCCCCCCGGCGGCACGCGGCTCAACTTCACCCCGCGGGCGGGCATCGGCGGCACGCTCGGGCTCGATGACCGCACCCGGCTGGTGCTCGGCCTCCGGTGGTTCCACATCTCGAACGCGCAGACCGGTTCCGACAATCCCGGCATCGACGCCCTGCAGGTCGTCGGCGGGGTTTCGTTCGCGTTCTGAACCGCTGCCGGAAAAAAGAAGCCGCCCGAGTGCTCCGACACACCCGGGCGGCGCTGCCTGGGCCCCGACGCGTGCGAGGGGGCCGCGAAGAAGTCTTGGAAGCGGTTCCGGACCGTTCACTCGGGGTTTCCCGGAACTCGGGGAACCTCCTTGCGGGCTCGGGCGGAAGGTGGCACGATAGCCGCGGCCGCCGGTGGCCGGACGGGGCCCGGCGGTTTTCCGGATGAATTGTTAAGTGCCGAGAAGCAATGGACTTGCAGAATCGCCCACCTTGCCCCTCTTCTCCCGTTCGCCGGGTCGAGGTGGCCGTCGCGGCCATCTGGCGGAAACGGCCGCGGGAAGAGGGGCAGCCACCGGCGATCGAGATCCTCGTCGCCCGCCGGCACGACCATGCGATTCGAGGCGGGCTCTGGGAACTTCCGGGCGGCAAGATCGAGCCCGGCGAGGATGCGGCCGGCGCCGCGCGGCGCGAGACCCGCGAGGAGGCGGGGCTGTCGATCGAGGAGGCAGTGCCGATCGGCGAGTTCGAGCACCACGACGAGCGCGCCGATCGCGACGCGCGGGTCCGCATCCACGCCGTCGCCGCGAGAGCCCCGACGGGCGTCGAGCCGAAACCGCTCGGCAGCGCCGAGTGCCGGTGGATCACGCTCGAGGAACTCCGCGACTACGACTGGCCGCCGGCGAACGCAGCCCTCAACGAGATGCTGGTGCGGGAACTTCCGGCCCTGGCGTCGCGGTCCGCTCCCGAAGTTCAGCCGCCCGCCTGAGCAACTCCCCCGGCGAGACCTCGCTCGGCACGAGCTCGAACCGCCAGGCGGTGCGCGACACGAACTTCGCCGGCAGGATCTCGGCCACGAGGTCGAACGGGATGTGGTCCCACCACGGAGCGGTCGCCTCGGCCCCGGTCACCAGCGGCTCGTGGCCATCGAGGACGACCCGTACATCGAAAGTGCCGTAGTGCGTGAACGAGAACTCGCACGGCGTCACGCCGACCTCGCGGTCGTTCACCCAGACGGTCGCCCCGGGCGGCTCGCTCTCGATAGAGACCGTCCGTTCGACGCAGGCGGCCGGACCGGACGCGAGCGCGACGATGGCGAGGGCGACCCGCATCAGTCGAACTCGTCCCCTCGGAAGGTCGAGGCGAGGTACGCCGAACGCACCTCGGGATCGTTGATGATCTCCCTGGGCGGGCCTTCCTTCAGGTTCTTCCCGTGGTGCAGGATGTACGCCCGGTCGCAGATCCGCAGGGCCTGCTGCACGTTGTGGTCGGTGATGAGCATCGCGATGCCCTCCTCGGCGAGCCGCCGCACTTCGGCCTGCAGCTCCTCGACGGTGTGCGGATCGACCGCCGCGAACGGCTCGTCGAGCAGCATGAGCTTCGGCCGCATCACGAGGGCCCGCGCGATCTCGAGCCGCCGCCGCTCGCCGCCCGAACAGGTCCGGGCCTGCTCGTTCGCCTTGTGCCGCAGGCCGAACTGGTCGAGCAGGTCGTCGGCGCGGCGGAGCCGCGTCTCGCGGGGCAGCCGCAGCGTCTCGAGGATCGCCAGCAGGTTCTCGCGGCAGGTCAGCCGCTGGAAGACGCTCGGCTCCTGGCTCAGGTAGCCCATGCCCGCGAGGGCGTGGCGGTACATCGGCAGGAAGGTCATGTCCTGCCCGTCGAAGCGGACCGTGCCCGCTTCGGGCGTGATCATCCCGATCGACATGCGGAACGAGGTGGTCTTGCCCGCGCCGTTGCGGCCGAGCAGGCCGACGACCTCCCCCGCGGCGATCGAGAACGACACGTCGTCGACGACGCGTCGCCCGCCGTAGGTCTTCCGGAGGCCCTTCACCTCGAGCAGCGGCATGGTGGGCAGTGTACGCTCAGCGGAGGGCGCGGAAGATCGCCGGATGGCGATCGTACCCACCGCCCCCGGCCGCGACCGCGGCGCGGATCGAGCCGAAGAGCCAGACCGGCAGCCACGGGAGGAGCACGATCCAGCCGCAGACGGGAACAAGCAGCAGGACGAGCATGGTGAGCTGGGCGTTCATGGCCTCGCGACCGTGGTCGTCGATGAATCCCGATCGCGACTGGAGCGGCGCCCAGATCACCGGCGTCACGAGCATCGCGAACGGGCCGAGCAGCGGGAACGCGAGCCACCAGAGGTGCATCGCGACCGCCGCCACCCGCATCCCGTCGGGCACCGCGGCGTCCACGAGCCGGCCGTCGATCCAACGGGGCGGCGGCTCGGGCGGCGGGCGGGTCTCCATGCCGCTTCCTTCGGGATTCATCCCGGGACTTTCGCGCCGTCGGCCGCCACCGGGCGCACCGAAAGCCGCACCGCCCGCACGTGCGTCGGGGCGGCCGCGGCGATCTCGAGCTCCCAACCCTCGAGGTCGATCCGCTCGCCGGCCTTGGGGATCCGGCCGAAACGCTTGAGCAGGAACCCGCCCAGCGTGTCGTAGTCCTCGCCGTCGGGAATCTCGCCCGCCTCCTCCGCGGCGAGTTCGGCGTTCAGGTCGCCGATGCGGCAACGGGCGTCGGCTTCCCAGCGGCCGGGCCCGAGCCGGACCACCGGCGGCTTCCCCTCGGCCTCGTCCTCGTGCTCGTCGTGGATCTCGCCGACGATCTCCTCGATGATGTCCTCGATGGTCACCAGCCCCGAGGTCCCCCCGAACTCGTCGACGACGATCGCCAGGTGCACCTCGTCGCGCTGGAAGTCGAGCAGCAGCTCACGGACGGGCTTGGTCTCGGGTACGTGCAGCGGCTGGCGCAGGAGCGGCTCCAGCCGGAACCCGGCCGTGCCGCCGCCGAGGAACCGCACGAGGTCCTTCAGGTAGAGGATGCCGCGGATGCGGTCGAGGCTGCCCGCGAAGACGGGCACGCGGGAGTGTCCGGCGTCGGCGAGGAAGCGGCGGATCTCGTCGAGATCATCGGTGTACTCGAGCCCCACGATGTCGGTGCGCGGCGTCATGACCGTCGAGACCGCGGTCGAGCGGAACTCGACCACGTTGCCGAGGATCCTCGCCGAGACCGGATCGAGCTCGCCTTCCTTCTCGGAATCCTCGATGGTGCGGCGCAGTTCCTCGTCGGTCTCCTCCTCGAGGTCCCCGCCCGAGCCGACGAGTCTCCGCACCGCCTCGTCCGCGAACGCCACCGCGGCCAGCAGCGGGGTCGCGAGCAGGATCAGGGTCCGGATCGTCGGCACGCTCGCCGCGACGATCCCATGCGTCGCGTGGCGGGCGACGGCGGTCGGCAGGACGCTCGTGAAGAACCAGAGCGTGAGCACGCTGGTGACCACGGTGAGCGCCACCGTGGTGCCGTCGAGCCGGGCGTCGACGCCGGTTCCCGCGAAGAGGAACAGGATCAGCATGAAGCAGGCGACGCGACCGAGCGTACGGAAGAGCCCGACCGCGTGGACCGCCTCCTCGCGGGCCTCGAGCAGCCAGGCCGAGCGCTCGAGCCGCCCCCGCTCGTCGAGGGCCCGCTCGAGCCCGGTACGGCTGGCCTGCCCGAGGGCGAGGTCGAGGGCGGAGAGGTACGCGGTGACCGCGGTCGCGGCCGAAAGCGCGAGCAGGATGCGGCCGCTCACCGCGGGCCCTCCGGCCGGAAGGTCGCCCCGACCCCGAGGGCCCGCAGGATGCGGTCCTCCTCGGCGTGCATGCGGTCGTGGGCCGCCGGCTCGTGGTCATCGTGCCCGCAGCAGTGCAACAGCCCGTGGAGCGCGTAGAGCAAGAGCTCGCGATCGACGGCATGCCCGAACTCGGCGGCGCGGCGGGCCGCCTCGTCGGCGCAGGCCACGATGTCGACATCGATCGGTCCGGTCTCGCCGTGCGCGGGAAAGGTCAGCACATCGGTGGTGCCGGCGATTCCCGAACGCTCGCGATGGAGCCGGTCCATGGCCGCGTCGTCGACCACCTCGAGGTGGACGCGGACCGCGGGCCGCGATAGGAACGGAAGGGCCCGGACGATGGACGACTCGAGCGCCCGGCGATCGACCGCCGGCACCCG
>JBIKVN010000230.1:0-5119 GCA_044356865.1 Phycisphaerales bacterium
TCATGCTCGCGACAACGCCCGATCGGCACGCTTGCCTCGGCCATCGTGAGAAGGATCTCGCCGTTCCGCGGCTCGTTCCGTCACGTGCCATTCAGGAGCTCCACGGAGCCGTTCTCGCACCCGCGTGGCGGTGGACTCGCGCCCGTGGTCGTGGCACCCGTGGCCCGGTATCCCACGCATTTCCATCAGCCGCGAAAACGGCTCCGACACGCCATCTGGCCCGAGCCGTCTCGCGACGTCGATCGACGGGCATTCCCGTGATTCGCGTGCGGACCAACGTGCCGATGACGACGATCCTCGCGAGGGATTCGCTCGGCGAGATCCAGCCGTGCGTTTCCGCATGGCTTGATGGGGGTGGCTTCCGCCGGTGACCTCCGCCGACGGTCGAACGTTTCCCTACCTCGCGGGAAGGATGGCGACGCCGCGCCGAAGTTGTCCCGGTCGACCGATGGAACTACCATCCTCGTCTTTACGCGGTGAGCGCGTCGACCGGCGGGATTCGATGAACGATTCCGATACCCTACGAGATGAGGGCGGCTCCTGCTCCCATTGCGGCCGCGGCCGCGCCGAGGGCGCCCGACTCATCCGAGCACCGGCGGCGCTCGTCTGCGAACGTTGCCTCGCTCGGCTGCCGGAATGGTTCCCTCCGGAGGAACGGCGCAAGCTCCGCGGGGTCAACTTCACGGGCGATCTCGAACACCTCGCGCGGCCGTGGAGGCTGCCGCGCCCCGAGTCCTGCGATCTCGTGATCTTCCAACACGTGCCGAAGAGCGGCGGCACCACGATCGACTTCGTCCTCTCCGCCGTCGCCGAACGTTGCGGCCGGGGCTATCGCCGTTTCGGCGTGAGCCGCACGTTCATTCAACCGGTGTGGATCGTGCCCGGCTGGACCGGAGCCTGGGACACGGTCGGGGAACACGCACGGAACGGCGAGACGACTTCCGGATTCGGCATCTGCTCGGGGCACTTTCCCTACGGCGTCCACCGACTCCTCGGCCGTCCCGCCCGCTACGTCACCCTGGTCCGCGATCCGCTGGCGCGTGAGATCTCAAGCTACAACTACCATCACCAGAACGGCTCGCTCGCCGACTCCGACTCCCTCGAGGATCTCCTGTCGCAGGGCCGGCTGCTCGACAATCCGCAGACCCGCATGCTCGCGGGGCCGGCGGCGATGCGCGGTCCGTGCACCGAGGACACCTTTCACCAGGCGATCGCCAACCTCGAACTCGACTTCGCGTTGGTGGGGGTGACCGAGCGGGCGCACGAGTTTCTGGGTGCGTTGCTGGGCCTTCTCGGGTTCCCGGCCGTGCAATACGTGCACAGCCGGGTGACCGCCATCCGCCGCATCGAATCGCCGGATCCGCGTCTCGGGGAGCTTCTCGGCCGGATCCACGCCTGGGATGTTCGCCTCCATCGGCGCTGCGAGGAACGATGGCGGACCTTCGAGGAAAGGCATCGCGACTCGATCCCGGAATCGTCCTCGCCGACCGACGATTCCGAGATCGTCGTCGTCTCCGGAGCGCGGCGTGTCCAAGACTCCCCGACCCGGCCGTATCCAACGGCCGGTACTCGAGAGGATGCGTGAACGCCGGACTCGAAGCACGGGTGATCGCGGAGTTCGGGGCACGTCCATGCGGGCGTCGCGCCCGGCCGTCGGTCATGCCGTGACCGGCGAGCGGTTCCTGAAAAACTGCCCGGGATCGTCGGGCAGCACGTCGGGCAGGCCGATCGCCCGCATGAAGGCCGGTATCACGCTCCCGTCCACCCCGACGGCCGCGTCGTAATCGACCGCCCTGACGTGCATCCGGCCGAACTCCTGCTCGTAGGTCGAGACGAGACGGTCGTAGTCGGCCAGCCAGGAGTCCGGCTCCACGTAGAGGGCCGACCGCGGATCGGACGAGCACTGGCGCCCGGGAACGCTCAGCACCTGCTGGCGATACGAACGGAGAAAGTCCCGCCGTTCCCGCAGGAAGACCACGATCGAGACGCGATGCTCGCGGCCGAGGAGGTCGTGGAGGCGAGCGACCTCGTCGGGAAACCGCAGGTAGCACAGATCCTCGTTGCTGAAGATCACGGTGTCCTCGGTGACCTCGCCCAGAAAATCGCGCACATGCCGCTGCACGCGCCCCGCGTAATCCGCTCCGCGGGCATCGGGGAAACGGAGGCGCGCGAACGAATCCCGGTCATCACGCAAGGCGGCGAGGCCGAGTTCCCCGTGGCATGTCCTGATTCCCCGGGTCCCGAGATAGAACCTGCAGTTCCTCTCGCTCAATGCATTCCGCGACGCATCCAGGAAGGCCTGGATCGACTTGGTGCCTGTCTTGTGCGTACCGACATGGACGATAAGGTTCTTCACGGTCGCCTTTCCGGATGGCCACCTCGGGCCGCGGTCGACGGGTTCGAAGCATATCGCTCACCTCGGGCGGGGTGCGCTCATCGGTGCACCGCGCGTGCGGCTTTCGCCGCCTCGGCCGCGACCGCGAACCTCGACGCGGGGCCCTCGCCGCGCCGCAGCGACAGCTCGACCGTATCGCCCGCCCTCACGCCGCGCAGCGCGGCCCGCAGCTCGTCGCGGGTGCGGATCTCGCGGCCGCCCACGGACTCGAGCGTCCAACGGCCCTCGATGCCCGCCTTCGCGGCGGGCGATCCGGGCTGCACGTCGGTGATCTCGACGCGGCCGTCGGCGCCGTCCGCGAGCCGGAGGCCGAGCGGTCCGGCCCGCCGGGCGAGGGGCGCGGCGTCCTGCCCCGCAGGCACCGATGCGGCCAGCGCGAGGGCGATCACGGTCGAGGCGATACGGACGGGAACGGTGAACATGCGGGGGCTCTCGCGGAGAACGGGCGGGCGGGACCGGGATAATAGTGTGTTCTTGTTCGGTTCTACAAGATCATGGCGGTGACGGCCAGGGCCCGCCCGGCGGCGCCCCGGACTCCCGTGGACGCCCCCGCCGTCCGCCCGCGGACGGGGCCGCTTGCTTTTGTCGCATCGTATGATACATTCCTTCCGTGCTCACGATCTCGCTCGCCAGCCCCCTGCCGATCCACGACCAGCTCGTGGCGGGCCTGCGCGGGCTGATCGCGTCGGGCACGCTCGCCAAGGGCGATGAGCTGCCCCCGGTCCGGCAGCTCGCCGCCGACCTCGGCATCAACCTGAACACCGTGGCCCGCGCCTACCGCGAGCTCACCGACGCCGGGCTCCTCGCCTCGACGCGCGGGCGCGGCACCGTCGTCATCGCCACCGTCGAGCGGGCTTCGGGCCCCAAGGCCGAGGAACGCAAGCGCATCGAGGCCGGCATCGCCGCCGCGTTCCACGACGCGAAGATCGCGGGCCTGCCGCGCGGGACCGTCGAGTCGATCGTCCAACGGCAGATCGGCCGCCTCTGGAGCGGGGCGTAGCCGGTACACGGAACTTCCAAGCAGGGGAATCCCATGTCAGACCCGACCATCGTCATCGGCCGCATCCTCATGCTCGTGTTTCCGCCGATCATGCTCATCCTCCCGCTCGCGCTCGTGCTGCTCGTCCCGCGTCGGCAGCCCGATGATGCCGAACGCATTCGGCAGCGAGGCATGCTTGCGTCACTGTCGATCGCGACGATCGTCGCCATCGCGGTCTGGGCGGGCTTGGTCCTGACTGGGATCCGCGTCCCGTGGGCGTCCTGGGTCGCGAACTTCTCGTGGGTGCTGTTCTTCCCGCTGTGGTTCGGACTCGCGTGGCCGCTGATCCGCACGCGGAACCCAGGCTGGGAAGGCGCGGTGCATGGCTCGGAGGGTGCGTCCGGATCGCTGCGCACCGCCTCGCTCGTCAACCGTGAGCGCAGGAACCCGGTGACCCGTGGCATGTGGGCGATTGCCGCGGTCGCCAGCGTCGTCGGCGCCGCGGCCATCGCGGCGCGCGGACTGATGCCGTTCCCGCTCGAATCGTCCGGCCCGGGCGACGAGGCGTCTGCCACCGCGCAGCGCATCCAGTGGATGGTCTTCCTGGGCGTCTCGTGCATGGCGCCGCTCGGCCTCCTTTGGCTGCCCGTCGTACTGCGCTCGATGCTGCGCGAGCCCGAGCCGATGGACGCTGCCGGGTCCGCCGAGCTTGCGGCCCTCTACGAGCGGCAGCGGCGTCGCCGCCTCCTCGGGATGTTCTGGCTCAACGGCGTCGTCGCGCCGCTCGTCCTCGGCGGCATCTTCGCGCTGGCGACGTGGTTCCCGAACGTCGGGGGCTTCTGGGGAATCGTCGGCGGCGTCGGTGGCTCGGCCCTCGGCATCGTCGGGGCCGTCTATGGCTTCATGATGTCGGCCGAGCGAGCGAGGATCGCGGAGGTCCGGGCGCGGCTCGACCGGTCGCGCGCCGCGGCAGGCTGAGCTCGCCCCCGGCCCGGGCCCCGACGAGGCTTGACCTATACGACATGGCGTCGTACCTTGCACGACGCCGCGTCGTACCGCGGCCATCCCGGTCACCCGAGATCCCTCCATGTCCGCCTCGCCGCTGGCCAACGCCGAACTCTCCGTCATGGAACAGCTCTGGGACCGCGGCGGCCTCACCGCCCGGCAGATCCAGGACCGGCTCTACGGCGAGTCGGACCGGTCCCAGCACGGCACCGTGCAGCGTCTTCTGCAGCGGCTCGAGGACAAGGCCTTCGTGCGGCGCGAGAGAGGCGGGCCGGCGGCCGTCTTCGCCGCCCGGATTTCCCGCGAGGAGTACGCGGGCTCGCAACTCGCGTCGCTCGTCGACCGTCTGACGGGCGGATCGATCGCGCCGCTGCTTTCGCACCTGATCGACCAGAAGCGGCTGAGCCGCGCCGAGCTCCGCCGCCTCCGCGAGATCCTCGACGGGAGAGCGCCGTGACCGAGCCCGTTGTCGAGTACGCGCTGGGCAACACGCTGCTGGCCGTTCCCCTGGCACTTCTGGCCTGGATGCTCGGCCGGCGGCGGCGGTATCCGTCGCTCGCGCACGTCGCGTGGGTGCTCGTCATGGTCCGGCTCGTCCTGCCGCCGATCGCGGCGCTGCCGTGGCTCTCGGTCCGCATTCCCCTGCTTCCGCCGACGGCGTCCGCGACGGACAGCCGGAACGACCGGGAGACGCAGGATGCGCGACCCGAGCCACGGGACGCTTCGGCGTGCGCGACTCC
>JBIKVN010000039.1:0-17261 GCA_044356865.1 Phycisphaerales bacterium
GTCGCGGGCCATCGGGTCAGCCGCCGATCCGCTTCAGGAGATCCTCGGTCGCGGCCTTCAGCTGGGCGTCGTTCCCGGCCGCCTCGTCCTCGGGCGTCTGCGGCACGACCAGGTCGGGCATCGCGCCATGGTTCTCCATGTCGGTCCCGTCGGGCAGGTACCAGCCGCGGAAAGGAAGTCGCACGGTGGTGCCGTCGAGAAGCGCCGTTCCCCCGGTCGAGATCACGCCGCCGTAGGTCTGCTGTCCGACCAGCGTCCCCCGCTCCAGCGTCTTGAACGCGTGCGAGATGATCTCGGCGTTCGAGAAGCTCTTCTCGTTGCAGAGCATGTTGATCGGAAGCGGATAGCGCTGGATGAAGAGGCGGTCCTGCGGATAGCCGTCGCGCCACCCGCGATCGCCGCCGCGGGCGATGGTGTAGGCGTGCGGCTGGACCATGATCGACGCCAGCAGGAGATCGGCGGTCGAGCCGCCGCCGTTGTTCCGCACGTCGATGAGCAGGCCCTTCTTGCCTTCGGCCGAGGCGTAGAGGTCGCGCTCGAACTCGTCGAGCGAGGCCTGGTCCATGCCCTGGATGTGGATGTAGCCGATGGCTCCGTTCGACCACCCGTCGACGAGCATCCGGTTGCGCAGGGTCGTGTCGACGTAGGCGAGGCGGCGGATCTCGCCGCTCGACGCCGGGGTCACCAGCACATCGAGCGACAGCGGCTCGGCACCGGCCGGCGGCGTCCGCCGGACGGTGACGATCACTTCCTTGCCGGCCTTGCCCGCGAGCCGCTCCTCGACGGTCTGGCCGGTCGCGAACGGCTCGAAATCGATCGCCACGATCACGTCGCCGACCGCGAGCGGGACTTTCGCCAGCGCCGCCGGCGACTGCGGCAGGATCGCGACCACCTCGAACCCGCCCTCGACCGGCTTCAGTCGCGTCCCGAGCCGACCCTGCGGCCGCGCGAGTTCGCTCGACGGCGACGGCGACCGCACGCCGAGGTGCGAGGCGTTCAGCTCGCCCAACATGCGGTTGGCGATCCAGTCGAACTCGTCCGGGGTGCGGGCCCGCTTCGCGAGCTCGTGGTAGCGGGCGGTGAGCGCGGCCCAGTCGAGATCCTTCATCGTCGGGTGGTAGAACCGCGTGCCGAGGATCCGCATCGCCTCGTGGAACTTCTGGCTCGAAAGCCCGGCGAGATCGACCTCGATCGTCTCGTTGACATCGATGGTCTTCGCCTCGCCGCCCGAGACCGCGAGCGTCGCGGCGCTGCCGCCGTTCACGACCGTCAGCCGGTCGCCCGCGAGATTCACGCCCGTCACGCGGACCGGCCCGCCGATCCGGGTCTGCCCGGTGCCGTCATAGCGGATGGTGAAGAGAGCGGGCGTCACGCCCTCGCGGCCCGAGAAGACGATCCGCTCGCCGGTGGGCAGGAGCTCGAGGTTTCCCTCATTGCCCGGCAGCGTCGTGACGCGGCGGACCCGCAGGTAGGCATCGTCGAGCTCGAGGTCGCCGAAGGGCGAGGCCGGCTTGGCTTCCGGCTTCGGTTCGGCATCCTTCGCGGCGGTCTCGGCCTTCGCGTCGGCGTCCGGAGCCGCGGGCTTCGCCTCGCCGTCCTTCGCGCTGTCCTTCTCGCTGGGCTTCGCCTTCGGATCGAGCGGCTTCCGCTTCTTGACCGCCTCGGCGGCATCCTTGAAGTACTGGTCGAGGTCCTGGCCCTTGAGTCCGTCGAGATCACGATCGAGGAAGACGAACCAGACGTCGACCTCCTCGTTGGTGCGCTCGGAGAGGAACGCGAGCGCCTTGCCGTCGGCCGACCACCGCGGCGAGCCGTCGTTGTCGGGGTGACGCGTGACGTTCACCGCCGGCGCCGAGCCGTCGGCGGGCACGATCCAGACGTCCGAGTTGAAGTTGCGGTCGCTCGTCTCGTAGGCGATCAGCTTCGAGTCGGGACTCCATCGCCACTCGAGACCGGTGTCGAAGTTCTCGAGCAGCGTCTTCTCGTCGCCGCTCGCGAGGTCGCGCACCACGAGCGTGCCGAGGCCCCGCCGGAAGGCCAGCCGCGTGCCGTCGGGCGACGGCGAGGGCTGGGCGTCGTCGGAGGCGTCGTGGACGACGGGCGTGACGGTGAACGAGATCGCGTCCGCCCAACGCGCCGGGTCAAGGAGCGGGTCCTTTTTGGATTCGGGCTTGGATTCGGGCTTGGATTCGGGCTTGGGGTCAGGCTTGGGTTCAGGCTTCGGCTCGGGCGCCGGCTCAACCTGGGGCTCGGCCGCCACGGGTTCCGGCGCGGGTTCCGGCGCGGGGGCCGGCGCCGGCTCGGGCTTCGGTTCGGCCGGGGGAGTGTCTTCCTTCGCATCGGGCTTCGCCTCGGGCTTCGGCTCGGGCTTGGGCGGGGCCGGCGGCTTCAGCCGCTCGTCGGTGCGCTTGCGAAGCTCCTCACGAGTCCTCTCGACGGTCGCCGCGTAGATCGACCAGCCGCCGTCGCGATCGCTCGCCCAGTAGAGCGTGAGCCCGTCCGGGCTCCAGGCGAGATCCGTCTCGCGGCCGACGCCGTCGGTCACCCGCCGGGGCATCGACTTGTCGGCGGTGCCGCGCACCCAGACGTCGCCGAAGGCGATGGCCGCCATGGTCTGGCCGTCGGGCGACAGCGCCGCATCGGTGACTTCCTTGCCGATCGCCTTCAACTGGAAGTCGTCCCGCGAGTCGGACGGCGCGGTGAACGCGAGTTTCCGCGGGGCGGCGCGGCCCTCGAGATCGACCTCGTACAGGGCATCCCAGGACGCGACGATCGCCTTCCCGCCCCCGACGGAAACGCCGTGGATGTCGCCGGTGTCGCCCTCGTTCGCGAACCGGGTCAGCGGCCGGGCCGCGGCGCCCGGGGCGATCGGTTGGCGGAAGAGATTCACCGTGCCGTTCCCGCGATCGGAGAGGAAAACGAACTCATCGTCGTCGATCCAGCGGGCCATGCCGTCGTTTCCGGCGTGGTCGGTGAGGCGGCGGAACGAGCCGTCGGCACGGTCGAACAGCCAGACGTCGCGCTGGTCGGGTCCGACATAGCCGCGCCGCGACCACGCCGAGCCGCCGCGTTCGAACAGGACTTTCGTGCCGTCGGGACTCAGCGTCGCCATCGAGCCGAACGCCTCGAGCGTCCTCGTCGGCTGGCCGCCCTCGAGCCCGAGGCGATACGGCCGCGTCGAGCGGTAGAGGTCGTTCTCGATCGCGGCATCGAAGAGAAGCGTCGGTTTTCCGTCGCCGTCGACCGCGAAATCGGTCAGCGTCGCCGAACCGTCAAGCCGCGAGACCTGCTGCAGGCCCGAGCCGTCCGGCCGCATGACCCAGAGGTTGCGGAAGCCGTCGCGATCGCTCTCGAAGGCGAGCAGGGCCCCGTCGCGCGAGAACTGCGCCCGTTCCTCCTCGGCCGGATGGCTGGTCAGGCGAATCGCCTCGCCACCGCCGCTCGGGGCCTTCCAGAGGTCACCGCGCCACGAGAAGACCACGGTCGCCCCGTCGGGGCTGAGCGCGGGATATCGGGGCAGATCGACCTCGGCGGCGAGAACGGGTCGGGAGAACACCCCGAGCAGCACCGCCCCGAGCGAAAGGATCTGGCGATTCCGCAGCGGGACGATGACACTGGGCAACCGTTGATGCATGTCCTCGTAGATCTCCGTGAAGAGTGGGCCGGTCAGTGTAGTGGGCGGCGGGGCGGTAGCCGGGGGAATGATCCAATCGGTCCGGTCGGGGCAATCGCGCGGGCGATCGTGCCGCCGATGACGGCAGGTCCGCGAGAACCTCGTCGTGTACCGCGACTTTCGGCCTCCGGGGGCGAAAGTCGCGGTCCGCATCGACCGAAGTCCTCGAACCCTCCCGCGCCGCCCGTGGTGCCGGAGACGTTTCGGGAACCGGGCCGGAGGGCCCCGCGGCCGCAAGGGCGGACGCAGAAGGAGGCGAACGCACGTGTTTCGCAGCAACAACGAATCCTCGCAGGACCGGGCGCGAGCGCTGCTCCGCTCGATGGAGCACGCGATCAACGAGGCGCGGGCCCGCCGCACCGGCCAGGTCGGTCGGCCGCTGCCGCGCCCCGAGTCGACCGCAGTCGAGCCGCACGCGACCCGGACGGGAGCGGTGATGCCGCCGCGGCCGAGCGCTCCGGTCGCGTCGCCGATCGCCCCTTCGGCCCCGATCTCGCCGTCCGGCGACGGCCCGCCGCGCCTCAAGGCGAAGCCGAAGCGGCCGTCCGGCCACGATCACGGCCTCGGCGACTTCGGCCAGCGCCAGGCGAGCTGACGACCGGCGCCGGGAACCGACGGGGAAGCCGTTAGCATGGCCCGTCCATGCGTAACGAATCCCTCTCGTTCCTCCAGCGACTGCTCGACACTCCCAGCCCCTCGGGCTTTGAACGCGCCGGCCAGCGGGTCTGGCTCGAGTACGTGCGGCCCTTCGCCGACCGCACCTGGAACGACGCCTACGGCAATTGCTTCGCCGAGCTGCGGCCGGCCGGCGGCGCCGCGCCCGACCTGACCGTCGCGGTCTGCGGCCACGCCGACGAGATCGGCCTCATGGTGAACCACTTCGACGACAAGGGGTTCATCTATTGCCGCGCGATCGGCGGCATCGACGTGACCCAGATCGTCGGCAAGCGGGTCCGTTTCGCCTCGAGCGTGCCGGGCGTCGGCGAGGTGCTCGGCGTGATCGGCGCGACCGCGATCCACCTGCAGGAAAAGGCCGGCGATCCGAAGGTCCGGAAGATGCACGAGCTCTTCATCGACATCGGGGCGCCCGACAAGGACACTGCGGCGAAGCGGCTCAACATCGGCGACCCGGGAACCTTCGCCGACGGCTTCCTGCGGCTGACCGACGACCTGGTGATCGCCCGGGCCCTCGACAACCGGATCGGGACGTTCGCCGCCGCCGAGGCCCTGCGCCGCGTCGCCGAGCGCCGGGGCGAGCTCAAGGTCCGCATGGTGGCGGTCTCGACCGTCCAAGAAGAGATCGGCCTGCACGGGGCCGCGATGATCGCCGAGGGCCTCAAGCCCGACGTCTGCCTCGTGACCGACGTCGGCCACGCGACCGACAGCCCGGGCATCTCGCACCCCCAACACGGCCACTTCAAGCTCGGCGGCGGTCCCAAGGTCGCGGTGGGGCCGGCCCTGCATCCCGAGGTCACCGAGCGGCTGCTCGGGGTCGCCGGCTCGCTGGGCATCACCGTGCAGCGCTCGGCGACCGCCGGCCGCAGCGGCACCGACACCGATGCGATCTTCCTCCGCCGCGGCGGCATCCCCTGCGGCCTGGTCAGCCTCCCGATCCGCTACATGCACACCACGGTCGAGATGACCAGCCTGCGGGACCTCGACGCCATCGCCGAGATCTTTGCGGGCTTCTGCGTCGGCATGGCCGCGGACGACCGGTTCGTGCCGAGGTTGTAAAGCCGTCCCACCGACCCGGGTGCCGGGAAAGGAAGCGGGCCGGCATCGCTGCCGGCCCGCGTGGCTTCAGGTTCCGGATCCAATACTCACGGGCATTCGCCAAACCCGCTGAGCACCGCGGTGAGGTCCACCGGATCGACGACGCCGTCGCCGTTGATGTCCGCCGGGCACGGGCCCGGGCACGGACCCCACGCCCCGAGGATCGCGGTCAGGTCAGCCGAGTTCACGACACCGTTGCCGTCGAGATCGCCCACGCACTGGCAGACCTGGTTGCCGCCGAGATCCACCCAGTCGGACGCGTTGATGTTCCCGTTGGCGTTGTCGCACAGCGTGCTGCCGTCCAGGTTCACCAGCGATCCATCCCCGGTCTCGATCCAGAGTCCGCCGACGAAGGCCGCCGAGTTTCCGGTCACGGTGACGGTGTCGAGGTTCAGCACGGACACGGCCCCCAGCAAGGCCGGGTCGGTCGGCGGGAGATAGGCGATCCCGCCGCCGTTGCCCGCCCCGAGAACCTGGTTGCCCACGATCGTCCCCGAGACCAGGGCATTGAGACCGTTCTCGAACAGGATGGCCCCGCCGAAGCCGGCCCCCTGGACGCGGTTGCCCTCGAAGGCGAGATCCAGGATCACCGTCTCGCTGTCGCGGACGAACGCCCCGCCGCCGGCGATCGCCGCGGTGCAGTTCCGCACCGCGATGCCGGACACGGTCGACTCGCTGTCCACCAGCAGGAGACCGCCGCCGACATCGGCCGAGCAGTTCTCGATCACCACGTTGAAGAGACCGAGATCCGATCCGATGATGGCGACGCCGGCCCCGCCCTCGACTTCGGGCTGGCCGGGAACCGGGGTGCCGCCCGTCCCGTTCCGGATCACGATGTTCCGGAGGAAGGCCTTCGAGCTCTCGCCCGAAGTGGCCTTCACCATCGATCCCGGCCCGAGCGTGGTGCCGTTGAGGATGGTCAGGCTGTCGGTCGCCACCGAACCCTCGATCTCGAGATCCTTGCCGGCGAAATCGATCCGCTGCGCGAAAGAGCCCGGCCCGATGCGAATGATCGAGCCGGACGGCGCCGCGGTGATCGCCGCCTGGATGGTCGCGAAGGGTCCGGGGACCTGGAAGACGAGCGGGCCCGTCTCGCAGTTGTCGCGGATCCCGTTCTGGTTGAGGTCGGGATCGGTCTCGCACGCGTCGCCGAGCCCATCCCCGTCGCAATCGGCCTGCGACGCGTTCGCCACGGTGGGACAGTTGTCGGCCTGGTTCGAGACCCCGTCCGAGTCGAAGTCACCGCCGGGCTCGCCCAGCACGAACGTTCCCGACGCATAGAGCGGCGAGGTTCCGATCCCGCGGTTGTACCCGACCTCCATGAAGAGGACCGGAACATGCCCGGGGTCGGCCACGAGGTTCGCAACCCGCGTCCGGAGCGAGGTGGCATTCACCCGACCCTGGAGGTTGGGCGGATTGCCGTTGTACCAACCGGCCACGCCGACGTCCGAGCCGTCGGGAACGCCGGCCTGGTTGAGGCCGGAAGCTCCCCAACCCGGATCGGCGAACGTGGAATCGGCGAACGTCCCGGCCGTGCTTCCGATCGTGACCCACGAGTCGGTCGCCGCGTTGGCCGAGAGCACGAGGTTGGTGCTCCAGGTACCGAGGGAGGTGCTCGGCTGGTTGCCGCCGAGGAAATCGACGTGCTGGAAGCGGCCGGAACCCAACGCTTCCGGATCGCCGTGAATCCGGTAGGAAGTCAGCACCGTGCCGTTCGCCCCCGAGAACTCAGCGAAGACCTCGGTCCGGATCCGGGTCCCGACCTGCGAGGTCACCGTCCGCCACCCGAGGAAGACCGCGGCGTCGCAGACGTTGCCCACCCCGTTGCCGTCGATGTCGGCCTGATTGGCGTTCGCGAGGCTCGGGCAGTTGTCGCAGGCGTCTCCGACCGTATCGACGTCCTGGTCAAACTGGCCCGGATTCGCCGCAGCGACGCAGTTGTCGCACGGATCTCCGACCCCGTCACCGTCCTGGTCCGCCTGGTTGTTGTTCGCGAAGGTCGGACAGTTGTCGCAGGCATTCCCGAAGCCATCGCCGTCGGAGTTGGCATGGCCCGGATTGGACAGCCCGACGCAGTTGTCGCACACCTGACCGGTGAGACCCGCCTGGTTGGCGGGCTGGTTGCCGTCGCCATCGAGGTCGATCGGATCGAATCCGATGAAGCGGCACGGATCGCAGGCATCGCCGATCCCGTCGGCATCCGCATCCGGCTGGGGCGCGTTGGCCGGCTGGGGCGCGTTGGCCGCGAACGGGCAGTTGTCGTTCGTGTTAAGCACACCATCACCGTCGGAATCGACATCCACGAGAACCACGGAGTGGAAGCCGCCGGCGACGGCCTTGCTGATCAGGTTCGGCGCGGCCGGAACCCAGGTCGGAGTCAGGGCTTGGCCTTCCAGCGTGCGACCCCAGGAGATCGCCTGGCCGTTCGTCTGCGCCGTACCGGCGAGGTCTTCCACGGCGATCGTGTGGTACCCACCGGCGGCGATCCGCTTGGAGATCCCCAGGAGTTGCGGGACCTGCGGAAGGGGCGGAGCCGGCTGCGCCGCGGGCGGAACCAGGCACTGCAGGTAGATGTTGTTTCCCCACGCCACCACCGCACCGGTGTCCTGCAGCGCGGCCGAATGGAAGAGGCCGGCGGCGATCGCCTGCACGTTGTCGAGGGTGGCGGGAACGATGCTCTGGCCGTAGTTCGGGAAGGACCCCGTCGCCGCGATACCGGCGCCGAACGCGACCACCGTCTGGTCGGCACGCAGCACCAGGCTGTGGTACCCGCCGGCGGCCACCGCCCGAAGGCCGGTGAGTCCCGCGGGTACCGTGGACTGCCCATAGGCGTTGCTTCCCCAAGCCACCGCGGTCTCGTTGGCCCGCCGGACCAAGGTGTGTTCCCAACCTCCCGACATGTCAAGGACGTCGACGAGGCCGGCGGGGACGTTGCATTGGCCCGCGTTGTTCCTTCCCCAGGCCACCATCGTGCCGTCCTCGCGCAACGCCATCGAGTGGTAGGCGCCGGCGGCGATCTTCTGGATGGAACCGAGTCCGGACGGCAGCGTCAACTGCCCGTAGGTGTTGCCGCCCCAGGCGACGATCGTCTTCTCGTCCTTGAGGGCCATCGAGTGCTCCTCGCCGGCCGCCACGTCGAGAATCCGGCCGAGGCAACCGGGCACGTCGGCCTGGCCCTTGTCGTTCTTGCCCCAGGCCTCGACCATCTGCTCGACCGACCCGAGCGCCGCGGTGTGGAACCCGCCCGCCGCGATGGCTTGGACGCCTTCGGCCGCCGGGGGAATCTGCGTCTGACCCTTGAGGTTGCTGCCCCAGGCCACCATGGTCCCGTCCAGCCGACGGGCGACGGTGTGTTCTTCGCCGGCCGAAACGCTCACCACGCTTGCCAGACCGGCGGGGACGGAAGTCTGGCCACGGTCGTTACGACCCCACGCCACGACCGTCCGGTCTGCCTTGAGGGCTACGGTATGGAAGGCCCCCGCCGCAATGCCCAAGACCGAACCGAGATTCGACGGGACGTTGCACTGGCCGTAGGCGTCACCGCCCCACGCCACGACCGTCCCGTCGCTGTCGCGGATGGCCACGCTGTGCTCGCCGCCGCCCGCGATGGCGCGGGCTTGGAGTCCGGCAGGAGCCGTCGACTGACCGGAATCGTTCCGCCCCCAGCAGACGACCGCCTTGGTGTCGCCCCGGAGGGCCATGGAGTGGTAGCCCCCGGCCGCGATCGCCGAGATGTTCGTCCCGAGCGCCGTCTGAGTCTGCGGCGAGATGAACGCCTGGCCGAAGTCGGGGAACTGGGGCGGGTTCGCCGCGGCCGCCGCGCCCGCACCCCAGCCGACGATCCGCGGCGTGCCCGCCGCCTTCAAGGCGATCGAGTGGTAGTAGCCCGCCGCGATCTCCTTGGCGTCGGTGACCAGCGGCGTCGGGGGCGCACCCTGCTGGGCGGGCGGAACAAACGGCCAAGCCTGGCCGAAATCGGGTTCCACCGAGGCCGCGGTTCTCTGGAGATCACCGGCTCCCCACGCGACGACGAGACCTGAGGTCGGGTTGGCCGCGGTGTTCACGATCGCCACGGTGTGGAATCGTCCGGAAGCGATGCGGATCGCGCCCCGAAGGCTCGGAGGCACGATCGCCTGGCCGAAGTTCGTCGGATCGTTCGCAGGGTCCGAAGCCTCTCCCGCCCCCCACACGGCAACCGATCCGGCCTGATACGGGGCCGCTTGCGGCACCGCCCAGGAGACCGAGACCACCACCCCGAACACCCCGACCAGACTGATGAACGCCTTGGAGGACATCGTGAGCTTCCTTGTTTCGATCGCCAACCGTGCCTGAACCGCGGCCAGCGATCCAGACCCTCCCCTGCCGGGAGCGGAAAGCATCGATAGTAAACGGAACTGCGATCTTGTCCTACCCTTCGGCCCCGTTCAGCTCCCTCAACCCCTTTCACAATCGGCTCCGCCGCGACCGTGGCCTCTTGGGTCCGAGGCCGGGCGGACCATATCGGGAACCGTCCGGACGGTCCTGGGCGATCCGAGCGGATGGCGAGCGGCGATCGGCCCGGGGAAACTGGCTCGCAACTCCATTGCAGACATGGTCTTGCAAGATCTGAAGCCCACGCGAGACCCTTGCCCTACCCCCACCGTCGCGACTCATGGTCGGCCGGACGAGCACCACGCGCCTTCACGATGCCGAAGCGCTGTCGATCGCGTTTCAGCCGTGTCGTGCGATACGCTTCCGTGGTGATGCTTTCCTTCGTCCGCGAGGCCCTCCGCGACTTCCGCCATACCGGCGCGGTATGGCCGTCCTCGCCGGCCCTCGCGAAAGCCATGACCCGCTCGCTCCGGGCGGCCAAGGGACCGAAGCGGCTGCTTGAGGTCGGGCCGGGGACCGGGCCCTTCACCAAGTTCGTGCTCGACGCGCTCCGGCCGGGCGACGCCTTCGACATCGTCGAGATCAACCCCGAGTTCGTGAAGCGGCTCGAGCGGACCATGCTCGGGCCGTTCCGGGCCCGTCACCCCGACATCACGGTCCGCGTGCACTGCCTGCCGATCGAGGAGGCCGGCCTCCTCGGCCCCTACGACTTCATCGTCTGTGGACTGCCGTTCAACAACTTCCCGCCGACGCTGGTGCGATCGATCCAGCGGACGCTCGTGAGCATGCTCGGGGCCGGTGGCGAGCTCGCGTACTTCGAGTACGCGGGCGTGCGGATCCTCAAGGCCCCGTTCACCTCGCCCAAGGGCCGGCAGCGGCTGCGCCGGATCGACGCCCTCGGGAAGAGCCTGCGGCGGAAGCACTCGGGCGGGCGGCAGCTGGTCCTCGGTAACTTCCCGCCGGCATTCGCGATGCGGGTCGTGCGCGAGCGTTGAGCGGGCCGAGCCGCCCGCCGTCGCCGTACCATCCCGGCCCCATGGCCCGCGTCAACGAGCACTACCTCAAGCTGTCCGCCGGTTACCTCTTTCCCGAGATCGCCCGGCGCGTGAAGGCGTTCTCCGACGCCAACCCGGCGCTGGCCGGCCGCATCATCCGCTGCGGGATCGGCGACGTGACCGAGCCGCTGCCGCCCGCGGCGTGCGCGGCGATGCGTGAGGCGATCGACGAGCTCGCCCGGCGCGAGACCTTCAAGGGCTACGGCCCCGGCACCGGCTACGACTTCCTGCGTTCGGCCATCGCCGAGACGGACTTCCGCTCGCGCGGCGCTCAGATCGACGACGACGAGATCTTCGTCTCCGACGGCTCGAAGGGCGATTGCGGGTCGATCCTCGAGATCCTCGGTTCCGACAACCGCATCGCGATCACCGATCCGGTCTACCCCGTCTACGTCGACAGCAACGTGATGTGGGGCCACACCGGGCCCGCCCGCGCGGACGGCCGCTACGAGGGCCTCGTGTACCTGCCGGGCACGCCGGCGAACGGTTTCGTCGCCGAGATCCCGACGCAACCGGTCGACCTGGTCTACCTGTGTTTCCCGAACAATCCCACCGGCTCGACGATCGACCGGCCGCGGCTTTCCGCGTGGGTCGAATGGGCCCGGAAGCACCGGGCGATCATCCTCTTCGACGCCGCGTACGAGGCGTACGTCCGCGACCCGTCGCTGCCGCGGTCGATCTTCGAGATCCCCGGGGCCCGCGAGTGCGCGATCGAGTTCCGCTCGTTCTCGAAGTCGGGAGGCTTCACCGGCGTCCGCTGCGGCTACACCGTGCTGCCGAAGGACCTGAAGGCCTCGACCGCGGACGGCCGCGAGATCCCGCTGCACGGCCTCTGGACCCGCCGCTGGAACACCCGCTCGAACGGCGTCTCGTACCCGGTGCAGAAGGCCGCGGCGGCGCTCTACACGCCGCAGGGCCAGGCGGAGGTCGCGAAGCTCGTCGAGCACTACATGGGGAACGCCCGCATCCTCCGCGACGGCGTGCGGGCCCTCGGGCTCGAGGTCTGGGGCGGCGAGAACGCCCCCTACGTCTGGGTTTCGTGCCCGAAGGGCGTGTCAAGCTGGGAGATGTTCGATCGCCTGCTCCGCGAGGCCCAGGTCGTGGTCACGCCCGGCGCGGGCTTCGGCTCGTGCGGCGAGGGGTTCTTCCGGATCAGCGCGTTCAACTCGCGGGCGAACGTGGAGGAGGCGGTACGTCGCCTCGCCGCCGTCGCGGCGCCGGCGATGGCCTGACGGTCAGTCGCCCGACGTGCCCCAACCCTTCGACGGCTTCCGCTTCGGCAGGATCGAGTCGCCCGCGGCCGGCGCGGGCGGCCGGGATCCGCGGAACCCGTGGCAGACCACGAACATCTCGACCGATTCGGCGCGGCTCGACGGCGGCTTGTAGCCCTTGGCCTCGCGGAAAAGCCACGCGGCCTTCTTGAGGAGGTTCGGGTACTCGCCGCCCTCGAAGACCTTCATGACCAGATCGCCGCCCGGCCGCAGCCACTCGCCGGTCCGGTCGAGCAGCGTGTCGCAAAGCCGGATCGAGCGGAAATGGTCGCCCTCCGGCGTTCCCGTGGTGTCGGGCGCCATGTCCGAGAGGATCAGGTCGAAGGGTTTCCCGCCGAGCTCGGCCAGGGTAGCCTCGGTGAGATCCCCTTCGATCATCCGCACGTTCCGCGGCAGGTTCGCCTTCTCGATCGGCTTGAGGTCGATCGCCACCACCTCGCCCGACGGACCGACCGCCGCGGCCGCGACCTGCGACCACGAGCCCGGGGCCGCCCCCGCGTCCAGCACGCGAGCCCCGCGGCGCAGGATCCGCTTCCGCTCGTCGATCTGCAGCAGCTTGTAGGCCGCCCGCGAGCGGTAGCCTTCCTCTTTCGCGAGGCGGAACCAGTGATCCTGGACTTCGCGCATGGGGCGAATCGTATCCGCCGCCGCCCGTTCCGGACGCGGTCAGGGCGCGATCGCGAACGGGTTCGGCGTGACCGGCTCGGGGATGACCGAGAAGTCGATGTCGCCGTGCGCGTTCCGGATGACCCACGGCTTCTTGCCGTCGTTCAGTTCGGCGACCAGGGTGTCCTCGTCGTTCTTCTCGTCAAGGATCCGGTAGTCGGCGAAGCGGATGTGGCTGCGGACCCGGCCGACGCGGGTCTCGGCGTCGATCAGGCCCTCCGACTCGCCCCGCACGCGGATGTCGATGTCGTCGCCGTCGTTCACCACCGCGACCGGCCCCTCGATCTTCCACGGGGTCATGACCCGGACCTTGCCGCGGCTGGTCGCGATGTCGAAGTTGCCGCGGTTGTCGACCACCTCGACGCGGCCGCGGCCGCTGCGCACCCGCACCGTGCCCAGTTTGGGCACGCGGACATCGACCGCGCAGCTCTGGTAGTACGGCTCGGGATTGTCGGTGACGGCGCGGACCAGGATCGTCTCGCGCCCGTCGGCGCCGCGGGTCAGGCTGACCGTGTAGCGGATGTCGCCGAGCGAGGCCTTCTCCTCGTCGTCTCGGCCCCATGCGAACGCGCCGGTCCGCTCGAGACTGACCGTCGCGTCGTCGCTGTCGCCGTGGACCGTCACGTCGCCGCCGAAGGTCTCGATGTCGACATCGACGAGATCGGTGACCGCAAGGACGATCCGCTGGTCCGAGACGCCCATCGCCGACAGCGTGCCTTCGCTCTCGCCGCCGCTTTCGGCGATCGAAGCCTCGGGGGCCGAGGACCGGCAGGCAGGAGCGGCCAGAGCGAACGACGCCAGCACGAGAAGGGAAGGAATGCGGGGGTTCATAGCGAGTTCGGTTTGTATCGTCGCGGGCCGAGGTGGCTCTCGACAAGATCCCGGATCCTCGTTCGCAGCGGGATCGGCCGCCCGGGTCCGGGAACGCGCCCGTACCATCACTTCCCGTGCCCCGACCCTTCTTGAATCTCCCGCCGCTGACCGGCTCGCTCGCCGCCTTGGCCCTGGCCGGGTCATGCCTCGCCGCACCGCAGGCCATTCCCGCCGCCCCGCCGACGGCCGACCGCGACGAGATCCGCGTCACGCTGCCGGCCTCGGCCGCGACCGAACTCGGCCTCGGCGAAGCGGGAACCTCCGGGCGGCTGCTGGTCTTCCTCATCCGCGACGGGGCCCGGATCGGCCGTGCCGAGCCGATGGACGCCCCGTTCTTCCGCGATCCGCAGCCGCTGTTCGGGCTCGACGTGCCCGAATGGAAACCCGGCGAGACGAAATCGATCGACGCCCGCAGCCTCGGCTGGCCGGTCTCGCTCGACCGGCTCGAGGGCGGCTTCCGCCTGCAGGCCGTGCTCAAGCGAAATCGCGCCGGCCGCGGGCACCTGGCGTCGGGGAATCTGCACGGCGGCGAGGCGAGCGCCGAGTTCACGCTGGAGGGTTCGGAGCGCGTCGAACTCTCGCTCGATCGCGCGATCGGGGAACCGAAACCGGCGGAACGGCCGAACCTCCGCTGGATCGAGTTCCGCTCGGAACTGCTCTCGGACGCCCTCGGCACCGAGGTGAAGCACCGGGCCGGCGTGGTGCTGCCGAGGGACTACGACAACCTGAAGGCAAAGCGCCGGCACTGGCCCGTCGTGTACGTGATCCCCGGGTTCGGCGGGAACCATCTCGATGCCGAGCGCGTCGCCGACATGCTGGCGGCCCCGCGTTCGGAAGAGGTCCTTCCGCAGGCCGTGCATGTCGTGCTCGACCCCGACGGCCCGCTCGGCCACCATGGCTTCGTCGACGGCCCGAACGTCGGGCCGCGCGGCACCGCCCTCGTCACCGAGTTCATCCCGCATCTCGAGTCGCGGCTGCGGATCGTCGCGAGGCCCGAGGCCCGCATCGTGACCGGCCACTCCTCGGGCGGCTGGAGCTCGCTCTGGCTGCAGCTGAATCATGCCGAGACCTTCGGGGCCTGTTTCGCCAGCGCGCCCGACCCGGTCGACTTCTCGCGGTTCCAGAACACCGACCTCTACCGCGACGCGAACCTCTTCACCGACGGCGAAGGGAAGGAAACCGCCTCGTACCGCGCGCCGCTCGGCCCGGTTGACGACCGCGTGCTCATGACAGTGCGCGAGGAGATCGGCGTCGAGCACGTGCTCGGCCCGCGCGGCGACAGCGGCGAGCAGTGGGGCGCGTGGGCCGCGATGTTCTCGCCGCGCGATCCGGCGACGCGGCGACCGTTGCGGGCGTGGGATCCGGAGACCGGCGCGATCGACACCGCGACGATCGAACGGGACTGGTCCCGGTACGACATCGCTCGCCTCGTGGCCGCCGACTGGAAGCGCTACGACCCGATTTTCGCCGGGAAAATCCGGCTGCTGTGCGGCGAGCGGGACTCGTTCTACCTCGAACGGGCGGTGCGGTCGCTGCGGGAGACGATCGACGCCCTGCGGAAGCGGGACGCCGATCGGGGCCTCGCGCCCGCGGCCGGGCCTGGCTACATCGAGCTCGTCCGCGACGCGACGCATGACGGCGCCGCGGCCACCGCAGCGCTGCGCTGGGGAAGGGAGATGCGCGAGCACCTCCGGAGGAGCGGGTTGGGGGAGTGAGGGCGGGGGAAGCGAGATTGGCGGGGTGCACGGCCACGACGGGGCATGGCCCCGTCAGTCCGGGGCGAGGGCGCTCCTACCGAGTGACGCCGACCATCGCCGCCGCGGCGGCCACGATCGACTTCGGGTCGAGGCCGCACATCCGCATGACCTCGTCCTCGGTGCGGCAGCTCTTCGGGATCCGGCTCACGAACATCTGCCGCACGGTGAACGCATCGCCCGCGTCGCAGCAGGCCTCGGCCACCGCGCCACCGAGGCCCGCACCGTAGTTGTCCTCGACGGTCAGGATATTCCCGCCGTTCCGGTTCGCGAGGTCGAGCAGGGCGTCGCGGTCGAACGGGATCGAGTAGAGGTCGACGAGCGTCGCGTCGATGCCCATCCGGTCGAGCTCGGCGAGGGCCTTGTTGCACTCGTGCACCATGAGGCCGGCCGACACGATCATCAGGTCGCGGCCCTCGGTCAGCACCTCGAACTTGCCGAGGTTGAACACCGTGTCGGCCCCGTACAGGAACTCGACCTCGGGGCGGAACGTGCGCAGGTAGCACATGCCCTCATACTCGGCCATGACCTGGGTGAGGGCGTAGGCGCTCCACGCATCCGACGGCTGCAGCAGGTAGCAGCCCGGGTTGCCGCGGTGGTCGCGAACGCTCGCGAGCGAACGGAACCACGCGACGTCGGGCAAGGCCATCTGGCTCGGTCCGTCCGAGCACGGCGTGATGCCCGAGTGCGAGCCGACCAGCTTCAGGTTCGCCCCGGAGTTCATGCCCATCTCGATCTGGTCGTACGCCCGCGTGAGGAACTTCGCGAAGCTCGAGGCGAACGGGATCTTGCCCGCCGCCGACAACCCGACCGCGACCGAGGCCATGTTCTGCTCGGCGATCTTGCACTCGACGAACCGCGACGACAGCTCGCGGTCGTTCGCGAACCACTCGGCGAAGGTCGAGTTCTTGACGTCGGCGTCCAAGGCCCAGACCGCGGGGTTCGCGCGGCCGGCGGCCCGCAGGGCGAGGCCGTACGCCTTCCGCGTCGCGAACTTGCCCGTGCCCATCACCGACGCCATGTCGAAGGCCTTCATCGCCTGCGGGAAGGTCATCGGATCGGTCGCCGGCTTCGTGGCGACGGTGCGCACCGCGGGAGCCGTCGGCTTGAGCGTCCCGCTCGAGGCCAGCGAACTGGTGAGCTTGAGCCGCATCGAGTCGAGCTCGTCTTTCGCGGCCTTCAGCTTGTCGCCGGTCGCGGGCTTGCCGTGCCAGCCGCCGCCCTGCACGGTCGCCGAGCCCCAGCCCTTCACGGTGCGGGCGACGACCGCGTGCGGCTGCGTACCGGCCTTCGCCGCCTTGTCGAAGGCGTCCTTGATCTGCTTGGGATCGTGCCCGTCGATCGCGAGCGCGACGATGCCGATCGCCTCGAGCTTCTTCACGATCGCCTCGGCCGACTGCAGCGACGAGACCTTGTCCGACTGCCCGTACTGGTTGCAGTTGAAGATCGGCACGACGTTGCCGAGCCGCTGGTCGACGAGGAACTCGAGGGCCTCCCAGATCTGGCCTTCGCGGCTCTCGCCGTCGCCGACGATGCACCAGATGCGGCGGTCGAGGCCATCTTGGCGGGCCGCAAGACCAAGGCCCGCGGCGATCGAGAGCCCCTGGCCGAGACTGCCCGTCGCGGCGTCGAAGAACGGGAAGCCCTCCGCCGGATTCGGGTGGCCGTCGAGCACGCTGTCGGCGTTGCGGAGGCCCTTGAGGTCTTCGATGGTCAGCGCCCGGCGGGTCGCGGGGTCCTTGCCGACAAGCGTCCCGAGATCGGCGCACGCCGCGTACACGATCGGCACCGCGTGGCCTTCCGACAGCACCAGCCGATCGGCGGT
>JBIKVN010000231.1:0-5071 GCA_044356865.1 Phycisphaerales bacterium
GTCGCGAATCGCAACGGCGTCTGGACGATGCTGGTCGGCACGGTCGTCTCGTGCCTCGGCATGATGTATGCGTTCTACGTGAAGCCGGCCCTGCGGCGGAAGCGGCTCGAGGAGGCCCTCGCGGCGAATCCCGCGGCGCGGGCCAAGCTCGAGGCGCTGCGGGCCCGCGAGGGAGGTGCGGCGTGAAGTTCCGGATTCCCATGCTGGTCGCGTTCTTCCCCGTGCTTCTCGCGCTGCTCGCGGCCCCGGCCCGCGGCGAGGGCGAGAGGCCCTTCCACGAGCAGGTCGACCTCGGCACCCTCGGGGCCCTCGCGGTGCAGGCCGAGGGCCGCGTGAAGAGCCTCTCCTCGCACGCCAACACCCTGATGGACCACGTGTCGGGATCGCGACTCGTGTCCGGGCAGCCGCCGCTCTTCACCTACCTTGACCTCACCTTCCGGCCCGAGGCCTATGTCGACGCCGACCTCGTCTACGTGAAGAACAAGCAGGTCCGCGAGCAGATCGCCGTCGCGGTCGAGGGCGTCGAGCCGGAACTCGCCGGGCGCCTGGCGGCGTTCCGCGCGACCGGACTCGTCTCGCCGAAGATCCTCGGTCGCCCCGAGGTCGAGGCCCTGCTCGGGAAGCTCGCCGGCGACCTCATCCGCACCGAGAAGCAGGTGACCCAGATCCGCTCGGCCCTCGCGGTCGCCGACCCGCGGTTCCTGCTCGGGCGGCTTCGCCTGATCCCGCCCGCCGACGGGGCCGTCGACCGGCAATGGCACGGGATCGAGGAGGTCATGTTCGTGCCCGGCTCGTCGCCCGAACCCGACGAGTTCGTGCTGCTCGCCGAGCGCACGCCGCCGATCGAGGGGATCGACCTCGGGCTCCAGTCCCGCATCGCCGACGCGTGGCGCGACCTCGTGAACGGCTGGAACCGCGGCGACGCCGCGGCGGTGAACGCGGCGGCGGCGGGGCTGGCCTCGGCCCTTCCCGCGGTCCACGCCGAGTCCTATCCCGACGCGGCCCGCTTGCGCTGGGAACACTGGTACTTCGCGAAGGACCAGCTCACCTCGATCTGGCTCGTCTACCTCGCGGCGGTCGTCGCGCTCCTCGTCGCGATCGTCTACCGCTGGCCGAACGCCCTGCGGCTCGCCTTCGGGGTCTTCGGCCTGGCGCTCCTCCTCCAGACCGGCGCGGTCCTGTTGCGCTGGTGGATCTCGGGCCGCTGGCCGAACTCGAACATGTTCGAGGCGGTCACCACCGCGGCGTGGTTCGGGGCGGTCGGCGCGGTCCTCCTCGAGTGGCTCGCCCGCCGCACCGCGATGCGTGGCCTCTTCGCCCTCGGGGCCGCGGTGAGCTCGATGGTCGCCCTCATGATCGCGCACTTCATGCCGGTCTACCTGAACCCGAACATCTCGAACATGATGCCGGTGCTGCACGACGTGTGGCTCTACATCCACACGAACGTGATCATCTTCAGCTACTGCCTCATCTTCATGGCCGCGGTGACCGGCTTCGGCTACCTCGCCTGGCGGCTCGCCGGCGGCGGCGAGGCGTACGCCCGGGTCGGCGGGGCGGGCAGCCTGGTGCAGGGTGGGGTCGCGGGCGGTGGCCCCGGCGGCGGGATCGCGACCGCCCGCGGGCCGAGCTGGGGCGAGGTGCTCGACGGCACGACGATGATCCTCATCGAGGTCTCGTTCGTCCTGCTCTGGGCGGGCATCGTGATGGGGGCGATCTGGGCCGACCACTCATGGGGACGGCCCTGGGGCTGGGATCCGAAGGAAGTCTTCGCCCTCAACACCTTCGTGATCTTCCTGATCCTCATCCACGTGCGGCTGAAGTCCCGCGACAAGGGCCTCTGGACGGCGGTGCTCGCCCTCGCGGGAGCCGCGGTGATGCTCTTCAACTGGATCGTGATCAACTTCGTGATCACCGGCCTGCACAGCTACGCGTGAGCCGGGAAGCGGCCCCGCCGCGGTATGCTCGCGGCGTGGCGATCGAAGCGCGGTCCTCGCGGGATGTGCTGACGGCGGCGGCGATGCTGCTCGCGCTGACGCTGCTCGCGCACTTCCCGGCCCTCTCGGCCGGCTGGATCTGGGACGACGACAGCTACGTGACCGCGAATCCCGCGCTGGTGGCGCCGGACGGCTGGAACCGGATCTGGATCCCGGGCGGGACGCCGCAGTGGTACCCGCTCGTCTTCACCTCGTTCCGGATCGAACATTCGCTCTGGGGCCTCGAGCCCTTCGGCTACCACCTCGTGAACCTCCTGCTGCACGCGGGGGCGTGCCTCTCGCTGTGGGCGATCCTGCGGCGGCTCGCGTTCCCGGTGCCGCTTCTTGCGGCAACGCTCCTCGCGGTGCATCCGATGACGGTCGAGAGCGTGGCGTGGGTGACCGAGCGGAAGAACACGCTCGGGCTGCTGTTCGCGCTGCTCTCGACGCAGGTCTTCGTCGGCTGGGCGGCGCGGGCCGCCCGCGGCGAGGCCGATCCCGGCCGGTGGTGGGGGGCGTTCGGGCTCTTCGCGGCGGCGCTCCTCGCGAAGTCGGTCGCGGCCGCGACGGTGCCGGCGCTCGTGATGATCCTCCTCTGGAAGCGGCAGGCGACGCGGCGGACGCTGGTCGCGATCGTGCCGTTCCTGATCCTCGGCGTCGCGGCCGGGCTCCACACCGCGTGGCTCGAGACCTCGCTCGTCGGGGCCGAGGGAAGCGAGTTCGGCCTCGGGCCGCTCGAGCGGCTGCTGCTGGCGTCGCGATCGTTCGCTTTCTACCTCGTGACTTTCCTCGCGCCGGTCGACCTCGCGTTCATCTATCCGCGCGAGCCGGTGCGGATCGGCGACCTCCGGCCGTGGATGTCGCTCGCGGTCGACCTGCTGGTGCTCGGCGCCGCGATCGTCGCGTGGCGCAAGAGCTCGCGCGGGCCGCTCGCGGTCCTCGTGATCTATGCCGCCGGGGTCTTCCCGGCCCTCGGCTTCCTCGACGTCTATCCGTTCCGCTACAGCTTCGTCGCCGACCACTTCGCGCACTTCGCGCTGCCGGCCCTCGCGGCGGCCGTCGCGTGGGCCGGGTGGCGGCTGACCGCGACGGTGGCGCCGCGGGCTCGCGTCGCGATGGCGGGGGCGGCGTGCGCGCTGCTCGCGGCGATCGCCGCGACCCACGCGACGGCCTTCCGCGACGAGGAGACGCTGTGGCGGCGGACCCTGGCGACGAATCCCGAGGCGTGGATGCCCGCGAACAATCTCGCGGGCATCGTCCTGCGGCAGGCCGGGGAGGCGCTCGCGGCGGGCGAGGCGGCGAACGCGGAGGAACGCGCGAAGGAGGCCGAGGAACTCGCCGGCCGGGCGATCCGGCTCTCGCCGCTGCAGTTCACGGCCTGGAGCAACCTGTCGGAGGCGCAGCGGCTGCAAGGCCGTCGCGACGAGGCCGAGGCCGCGGCCGACCGGGCGATCGAGCTCGCGCCGGGCGTCGCCGGCTTCCGCTGGATGCGGGCGCGGCTGCGCGAGCAGGCGGGAAACCTCGACGGGGCGATCGAGGACTACCGCGCCGCCGCCGAGGGCCCGGACGGTGAGCGGGGCGGATCGAGGGTCGGGCCCGACGCCCGCGGGCGTGCGGTCGATCTCGGCCGGGCCTTGCAGGTCGCCGGCCGCGACGCCGAGGCGGCCGAGGTCTGGAGGCGGCTGCTTTCCGACGGGCCGGGCGACGCGACCGTCGCCGGGAACCTCGCCTTCGCCCTCGAGCGGAACGGCGACCTCGCCGGAGCCCGCGAGGCGATCAAGACGGCGGTCGCGAACGCCCCCGACGAGGCGTTCCGCGTGCGGCTCGGCCCGGCGTTCGTGCGGATGCACGTGGCGCCGCCGCGCGACGCGGCCAGCGCCGCCGACGCGCTGGCCATGGCCCGGTTTCTCGTGGAACGCACCGGCCGCCGCGAGCCGGTGTCGCTCCTCCTGCTCGCCGAGAGCCTCGGCGCGACTGGCGAGCGCGAGGCGGCCCGCGCGGCTCTCGACGAGGCGCGGGCGCTTCTCGCGAGCGTTCCCGAGGCGAACCGCGCGGCGCTCGAGGATCTCGCCCGCCGCGTCGAGTCGACGCTCGGCGGGTGAAGCGGTTTCACACCCCGTACACCGCCGCGTCGCCGAGCTCCTCGGCGATCCGCAGCAGCTGGTTGTACTTGGCGGTGCGGTCGCTGCGGCAGGGGGCGCCGGTCTTGATCTGGCCGCAGTTGGTCGCGACCGCGAGGTCGGCGATCGTCGCGTCCTCGGTCTCGCCCGAGCGGTGGCTCATGATCGCGCGGTAGCCGGCGCGGCCGGCCATCGCGACCGCCTCGAGGGTCTCGGTGAGCGTCCCGATCTGGTTGACCTTGATGAGGATCGCGTTGCCGCACCCCTCGGCGATGCCCTTCGCGAGGAACTTCGGGTTAGTCACGAAGAGGTCGTCGCCGACGAGCTGGACGCCCTTGCCGAGCGCTGCGGTCAGCCGCTTCCAGCCCGCCCAGTCGCCTTCCGCGAGCCCGTCCTCGATCGAGCGGATCGGCCACTTCCGGCACCACTTCGACCAGAGCTCGATCAAGTCGTCGCTTGTCGCGACTCGCTTCGGGTCGCTCTTGAAGAACCGGTACGCCACCTGTCCCTTCGGGGCCTTCATCCGGGCCGCCTTCGCCTCGTTCGCAAGCTCGCTCGTGGCCGGGTCGAGGGCGATCACCACCTCGCGGCCGAGGTCGTAGCCGGCCTTCTCGACGGCGCGGGCGATCATCTCGCACGCATCCTCGTTGGTCTTGAGGTCGGGGGCGAAGCCGCCCTCGTCGCCGACCGCGGTCGAGAGGTGCTTGTCGTGCAGCACGGCCCGCAGGGCGTGGTAGATCTCGACGCCCGCCCGCAGGGCCTCCTCGAAGTGGGTGAACCCGACCGGCTGGATCATGAACTCCTGGAAGTCGACGGTGTTCGAGGCGTGCTTGCCGCCGTTCAGGATGTTCAGCATCGGGGCCGGCAGCCGCCGGGCCGCCGCGCCGCCGACATATCGATAGAGCGGCTGGTTCGTGGCGTTCGCCGCGGCGTGGGCGACCGCGAGCGAGACGCCGAGCGTCGCGTTCGCGCCGAGCT
>JBIKVN010000232.1:0-5064 GCA_044356865.1 Phycisphaerales bacterium
CCCCGCACCCGGACCTTCGGCCCGGGCAGGTCGGCCAGGATCGCGACCATGATGCCCGACTCGGCCTCGACGGCGCGGATCCGCGCGATCGTCGCCGCGTGGGCCTCGGGCGTGCCGTGGCTGAAGTTCAGGCGAAACGCCGAGACGCCCGCCTCGAGCAGCCGGCGCAGCGCCTCCGGGCGGTCGCAGGCCGGCCCGACGGTCGCGACGATCCGCGTGAGGCACCGGTCGCGACGCATGGATCAGCCCTCCTCGGCCTCGCCGCGGGCGAGGCGCTCGATCCGCCGATAGCGGTCGCGGAAAAATCCGATCGACTCCGAACGGAAGAGCTCGGCCGGCGAGGCGCCCTTGGGCCACAACCCCTCGTCCTTCCACCCCCCCCGCAACCACCCCGCCTTGACCGGCCCGAGCGAGGCGAGGTCGGCCAGCGGGTACTCCCGGCCGCCCGGCCCGGGCACCGCGGGAAACTCGTCGAAGAGCTCGAGCATCCGCCGCAGCGTGGGATCGTCGACGTCCGCCGCCCGCACCAGGCCGGGCCGGTCGCGCGGGTATGCCGGATGCGTCACGATCGCCTCCCACGCCGCGGCCAGCTCGCGACGGCTGTCGATCGCGAAGGCGACGAAGATCGGCGGCAGGAACGAGCGCATGTCGGGATTGGGCTTCGCGACCTCGCTCGCGATCGCGTACGGGTCGACCGGGTCGCTGAATCGGGCCAGGTCACGCTCGTACAGCTCGCGCCGCACGGGAAGCCGCCGCAGCTCGAACTCGGCGGGGCCGAGTCCGTCGGGCGACTCGACGCGGTCGCGGGCCGGGAACTGCCAGAGCGCTTGCCCCTCGCGCGACAGCGTGAACTCGATGAACCGCCGGGCCAGCTCGGGGTCGGGCGCCCCGCGCAGCATCCCGATCGGATCGGGATCGATGACCGTCTCGCCCGCCGGATCGATGTAGCGGACCCGCGGCACCTCGCGCTCGCGGCCCGCCGCCCGCTCGGCGTCCGCCACCGCCTGGGCCTGTGAGCGGCCGTAGAAGTCGATGCACACGCCCGCCGCCGCGTCGCCGAGGCTCACGTCGGTCGGGGCTTTCGGGGCGCTGGCCGAGAAGCTGCGGGCGTTCGCCGCCATCCGCCGCAGGATCGCCCAGCCGTCGGTCCAGCCCTTGCGCTGGAGAATGGCCTCGAACGCCGTGGTGACCGAACCGCTCTGGGCGGGATTCGCGAGCGCCACCTGGCCGCGCAGCCGGGGGTCGGCGAGGTCTTCCCATCGCGTCGGCGGCGCCATGCCGAGCCGCTCGAGCACATCCGAGTTCGAGACGATCCCGAAACCCGAGAGCGCGGTGCCGAACCAGCGGCCCTCGGGATCGAACAAGGGCACGCCGCCGATCCGCTCGGCCCCGTAGGTCGAGAGCAGGAACTCGCGGGAAAGCCCCAGCGGCTCGAGCACCGTGGTGGTGACCTCGGCGCCGTCCGGATCCCGCGCGACGAGCGGCTTCGAGAGCTGCATGAACTCGTACGAGCCGCCGCCCCACAGGAGATCGGCATCGCCGCCGGGAGCCTGCCCCTTCTGGAGGTCGGACAGGTACGACGCCTCGAGCACGCGGCGGATCTCGCTCGTGCCGCCCGGCGTGCTCCAGGCGACCTCGACCTCCTCGCCGAAAGTGTCGCGGTGCCAGCGCTCGAAGGCCCGCTTGTACTCGGCGCGGATGTTCTCCTGGTGGGGCGTGACGATCACGAGCGGCCGACGCTCGGCGCCGGCACGGGGGTCGCCGCGCGGCGCGAGCGCGACCGGCACCGCGAGCAATCCGGCGAGGAAAGCCAGGAGCGCCGGGATCGCCCAGCGGTTGGGCCGCGGCGTCGCGCTCATGCCCCGAGCCCGCGACGGATCTCGAGGTGGAACGCCTCCGCGGCGCGGGAGATCGCGGCCCGCCAGTCGCCGCCGCCTCCGGCCGGATACAGCACCGAGCGGCTTGCGGTCACGATCGCCCCGCGCCCGTCGGGACGGAAACACGGCAGCACGTCATCGACCCCGCCACCCTGCGCCCCGTAGCCGGGCACGAGGAAGACCTGCCGCGGCAGGCGTTCCCGCAACCGTGCGGCGTCGGCCCGCTTGGTCGCGCCGACCACCGCCCCGAGCGAGCTGAAGCCCGAGGCACCGATCCGCCGGTCGCCGATCGCACGCACCAGATCGGCCATCGCGTCGGCCACGGTGCGACCGTCGGCGAGCGGCAGGCCCTGGAACGCATCACCCGACGGGTTGCTCGTGCGGACCAGCGCGAACGCCCCGCGGCCCTCGGCCAGGAACGGCACGATGCCGTCGTCGCCGAGGTAGCCGTTGCAGGTGGTCCAGTCGGCCCCGGCCCGGCGGCTGGCCGCCGCGTAGTGCTCGCTCGAGACGCCGATGTCGCCGCGCTTCGCGTCGAGGATGGTCACGAGCCCGGCCTCGCGGGCGATCGCCACCGTTCGCTCGAGCGCCGCCACGCCCGCCGAGCCGTACCGCTCGTAACAGGCCGATTGCACCTTGACGCAGGGCACGAGGCCCGCGACCGCGCGGATCACGCCCTCGGAAAATCGCTCGAGACGGATCGCCGGCTCGTCGCCGTCCACCTCGGCGGGAATCCGCTCGAGGACCGGATCGAGACCGACGCAGACCGGGCTGCCGACGCGGGCGATCGCGGCGAGCAGCTCGTCGCCGGCGTGCGGGCCCCCGGCGGTCGCCGGAGGGTGCGGAACGGGAGAGCTCGCGGTCGAACCCATGGGGCGGTCATCCTACGGCAGGAAGCCCGCTCCCTATCATCGCGACCGTGGAACGACCGGTGCATCTTGAACTCGAACGCGACCGCGGGCTGACCGTGGAATGGAGCGACGGGAAGCGTTCCTTCTACCCGGTCGTCTACCTCCGACGCCATTCGCCCTCGGCCGACGCGAAGACCCTCCGGGAGTCGCTCGCGGCCAATCCCCTCACCGTGCTGCCCTCCTCGGCCGCGACCGGCCCCCTGCGGGCCGAATCGGCGGAACTCGTCGGGAACTATGCCCTGCGGATCGAGTTCTCCGACGGACATCGCACCGGCATCTATTCATGGACCTACCTGCGCGAGATCGATCCCGACCGCCCGCAGCCGGAGGGGGCCGGCCGGTGATCGAATCGCCGCTCCCCCGGCCGGTCGCCGACCCGGAGCGGGCGGATCTCACCGCTCTCCTGCAGCGGCTCGGCTCGAACCACCCCGACCCGTTCCTCACCGAGATCACCGTCGCGGCCGGCCACCTGAGCCGCGTGATCCCCCACTGCAACAATGTCGAGATCCTGAAGTGGATCGATCGCGCGGCGGAACTGCACGCCGCATCGGTCGGCGAGGACCGGGCCGCCCTCGCCGCCCAACACCGGGCCTGGTTTGTCGCCCGGCACGAGGTCGACTACCGGGCGGAGGCGTTCGAAGGAGATCGGCTGGTGGTCGCCACCTGGGTCCGGAGTGCCCGGCGCTCGATCGCCTGGCGGGACTCGCTGGTCGTGCGGCCGGCCGACCGGACGGTGATCTGTTCGGCGGCCACGCTCTGGGTCCACCTTGACCTGCGCACTCGGCGTCCGCTTGCTCCCCCCGCCGCGACCGGCTTATCGCCCCCCGAGCAACCGGGCATGGGCCCTGCGTGAATCTGGGAAAAATGTGAATATGGGCAGGAAAGCCCTTGCCGACCGGGACGAGGGCTCATAATCTTCGCTCGAACGCGAGGGTTTCCGCCCTGACGGACTCCTCCGCAATCCTCCCCGGACCTGAACCGGGGCCGGTCCGAGCCCGAGAATCCGAAAAGTCACGCCGGATGGACGATCCGGCCGACAACTTCCGCGTACCGAATCCACCGCCGCGACCTACGCGGCCCTCACCTGCATCTTTCTCCCCTCCGCCCCGTTGATTCCTCAAAGAGTCAACGGGGTTTTCCTTTGGCCATCGCGAGCCTTCTCCGCGGAAGGCAGCGATCGGGTACCAAGCCGTCCATGCCCCGGAACGCCTCCTCTCGCCCCCGGCTCCCGATGCCGGTTGTGCTGGCCATCGGTCTCCTTCTCGGCGGGGCGACGGCTCCGTCGCTTCGCGCGAGTCCACCCGATGCCCCTTTTCCGTCCGAGCCTCCGCGAACGGCGAAAGTCCTGCAGGAAGGCCAGTTCCCCAGCGACTCCGCCGGAAAGGCCGTGGACGGGACCTTCGTCTCGGCGAGTATCGCGCCGCGAGCGCTTCGGCTCGCGATCCTGCCCGACCGGACGTCTGGACGCGACTGGGGCCTGCCCTATCTCGAGGCGGCGGTGGCCGACCTGAACCGGATCCGGCCGGACGCCGTGTTCGGCATCGGTGACATGGTGCAGGGCTACACCCGCTCGCCCGCCCGGTACGACGAGGAGACCCGGAACTTCCTCGAGATCCTCGCCGGCCTCGAGCCGCCGTTCTATCCCGCCGCCGGCAACCACGATGTCATCCCGGGCACCCGCGACCCCGCCGATCGCCGGTTCGTCGAACGGTATCGGCAGACCTTCGGTCCGGTGCGGTACGCGGTCGAGTTCGAGCTCGCGACGGTCGTGGTGCTTTTCACCGACGAGGCCAACGGCGACGGGAGCCCGCGGATCGACGGGCCGCAAGCCGAGTGGCTCGACGCGACGCTCGCGCGGGCGGCGGCGCGGGGGCGGCCGATCGTGGTGCTTCTCCATCGGCCGCTCTGGCGGTCGGGTGCTTCGGGTTGGACGGAACGGGTACAGCCCCTGCTCGAGCGCCACGGCGTCGACGCGGTGATCGCGGGCCACTTCCACGCGATGCAGCGCGATCCCGATGTCGGCGGCGTCGCGTACCACATTCTCGGGACCTGCGGCGGGATGATCGACCAGCATCCCTACGGCGGGCAGTGGCAGCACCTCACTTTTCTCGCCGTCACTTCCACCGGCGAGCTCTCGATCTACCACCAACCCGTCGGGGTGACCGTCGGTGACGGTTTCGTCCGGAACGAGGACCAGGACCGCGCCCATCGCCTCAAGGGCGAATCGTCGGTCATCACGGTGCTCGACGCGGTTCCCGATCCGTACCGGGGCGAGG
>JBIKVN010000040.1:0-17173 GCA_044356865.1 Phycisphaerales bacterium
GGAGGTCGGCCGGATCTTCAAGGTCACCCGCGAGCGGGTCCGGCAGGTCGAGAGCAAGGCGATCCGCAAGCTCCAGCACCCGGTGCGGCGGCAGCGGCTCGCGAGCTTCCTCTCCGGCGACGAGTGATGCTCAGCCGCCGCGGCGGCGGGTGCCGCGCTCGAGCACCTTCCGCTCGGCGGGCGTGAGGCTTGCAAGGCCCGAGCGGGCGACCTTGGCGAGCGTCGCGTCGAGTTCGCGCTCCTCGGCGTCCCGGCGGGCGCGGGTGGCGTCGCGCTCGCGGCGGAGGTTCGCCTCGTCGCCGTCCGGCCCCTCGCGTTCGCGTTTCCACGCCTCGCCCGCGGCGTCCTCCTCGGGAACCGCCGCCCGCAGCGCGGCGAGGCCGCCGCGGCGGCTCTCGGTCAGGCAGATCCAGACGCCGAACGCCCCGAACAGCACGAGCGAGAGCATGCCGAACACGATGCCGGCGACGCCGAGGGCGACCGACGCCGCGATGCCGATGCGGGTCGCGACGCGATGGCCGGCCTCGGGGCCGAGGCGGGCGGAAGCGACCGCACGCACCGCGACGAACGCGTCGAGCGGCGGGATGGGCAGGAGGTTCGCAAGCAGGACGAGCATCGCGCTGCCGTTCACGAGAAAGAGAAGCCGCGTCGCGGTGTCGGGCAGGGCGTAGAGCGCCTCAAGCCCGAGCGGAAAGGGCGGCGCGACCGCCACGGCGAACCACTGCCCGGTCAGGAGCCCGAGGATCGGCACCCCGACGACGAGCGTCGCGACCTGCGGCCAGAGCCCGGCGAGGGCGACGCGGACGCCCCGCGGCCCCTCGACCTCCCACGGCTCGATGCCGCCGAACGGCCAGAGCAGGATCTCGCGGCGGTCGCCGCCGGCCCGGCGGAACGCCCGCAGGTGCGCCGCCTCGTGCAGCACCACGGTCGCCAGCAGGATCACGATTGCGGCCAAGGCCAACCCCGGCGAGAGGCGGGCCCCGCCCGGATCCGATCCGGGAAAGAAGGCGGTGACCAGCCGGACCGCGACGAGAAGCACCATCACCAGATGCAGCCGGAACCGGACGGGACCGCGGGCTCCGGGCCAGCGGAAGAACGGCAGCGACCACGAGAGCAGCTCGTTCAGCCCGCCGCCCCCCGCGGGCACCCACGCCCGGCCCTCGTCGCGGATGTCCCTCACCCGCCCGCCCCGTTCGCCCGCGCGAGCCGCCAGAGGAAGAACGCCGCGATCGACTTCCCGTCTTCCATCGCGCCCGCGGCGATCCGCCGCTCGACCTCGGTCGCCGGAAGCGTCTCGACCTCGAGTTCCTCGCCCGGTTCGAGCCGCCGCGGGATCGGCTCGAGCCCGGTCGCGACGAAGGCGTGCATCCGCTCGTCGGCGAAGCCCGGCGAGGTGAAGAAGGTCCCGATCGGCGCGACGCTCGCCGCGCGATAACCGCACTCTTCCTCGAGCTCGCGGGCGGCCGCGGCGGCGGGATCCTCGCCCGGCTCGAGCTTGCCGGCGCAGAACTCGAGCAGTTCCCGGCCGACCGCGATGCGGCGGTTGCGGACGAGGACCAGCCGCCCGTCGCCGAGTTCCGCGACGACCGTCACCGCCCCCGGATGCCGCACGATGTCGCGGCGGAAGATCCGCCCGCTCGCGTCGCGGACCGACAGCGACTCGACCCGGAAGACCGGGCCGGTGTGGGTGACCATGCGGGAGACCGTTCCGGGGGCGTCCATTACCATCCGCCGCCCGCATTCTACGGTCCCCATGCCCCTGCCCCCGCTCAACCCCGACGCCGGCGAACGGCCGCGCGAACTCTCGGCGGTGCGGGTCGAGGACCTCCACAAGTCGTTCGGGCGGCAACCGGTGCTGCGGGGCGTGACGCTGGCGTTCCCGCCCGGGAAGACGACGGTGATCCTCGGGCCGAGCGGCTGCGGCAAGAGCGTCCTGCTGAAGCACCTCGTCGGCCTGCTTCGCCCCGACCGGGGCCAGGTCTGGTTCGGCTCGACCCGCATCGACACGCTGTCCGAACCGGCGCTGGTGCCGGTCCGCCGCCGCTTCGGCTTCCTCTTCCAGCAGGGCGCCCTCTTCGACTCGATGTCGGTGCGGCAGAACATCCTCTTTCCCCTGCGGGAGGCCGGCCATCCGGTCGACGACGCGGCGAACGCCCGGGTCGAGCAGGTGCTCGGGATGGTCGGGCTCGCGGAGGCGGTCGACAGGTATCCGGCGGAACTCTCGGGCGGCATGCAGAAGCGGGCGGCCCTGGCCCGGGCGATCGTGCTCGAGCCCGAGGTGATCCTCTACGACGAGCCCACCACCGGCCTCGACCCGATCCGCTCGGATGTCATCAACGAGCTCATCCTGAAGCTTTCGCAGGCGATGCGGGTGACCAGCATCGTGGTGACCCACGACCTCGCGAGCGCCCGCAAGGTCGCCGACCGCATGGTGATGCTCGACCAGGGCCAGGTCGTGCTCGAGGACGAGCCCGAACGCTTCCTCGCTTCGACCAACCCCGCCGTCGAGCGGTTCCTGAAGGGCGAGGCGAGCGAGGACGAGCTCGCGGCGATCCGGGGCGGACCGGACCGGGGCCGGGTCGGGTAGCCTTCCCGACCCACCAGCGACCACCACCCATGCGCGAAACCACCCGCAATGTTCTCGTCGGCGCGACCACGATCCTCGGGCTCGGGGCTCTCGCGGGCCTGCTCCTCATGTTCGGCGAGTTCACCGATGTGCTCACCGCCCGGGTCCCGGTGCGGATGCACTTCAACGCCGCGGGCGGGGTGCGCGAGGGAAGCCTCGTGACGCTGCACGGCGTGCCGGTCGGCGTGGTCGAGCGGGTCTCGGTCGGCAGCGGCGACGATGCCCGGCCGGTGCTCGTCCTGACCCAGATCGATCGCGAGGTCGCCCTGCCCGACCCCTGCCGCCCCGGCGTCGAGGCGTCGCTGCTCGGCTCGGGCGCCCGCATCGAGCTCGCCCCGGCCGGCAGCGAACGGGGCACGCCGAAGCCGCTCGATCCGGCCGCGCCGCCGACGCTCGACGGCGACGCGTTCTCGCTCGAGGAACGGCTGATGACCGCCCTCGACTCGCGGCTCGGCGGTCTCAAGGGCCAGTTCGAGACGGTCTCGACCGACCTCCACGAGTTGAGCGCGACCTACACCGAGCTCGGCCGGAACCTGAACGATCTCGTGAAGCCGGTCGAGACCGGTTCGCCCGAGGCCGAAGGCAACCTGAGGCTGACGGTCGAGCGGCTCAACCGCATGCTGGCCGGCGCCGACGAGGCGTTCCGCCTCGCCCAAGGCTGGCTCGGCGACGATGCGATGAAGGGCGATGTCAAGACCGCGGTGGCGAATGCGAAGGACCTCATCGCCGCGGCGAGCGCCGCGGTCGAGCGCTACGGCCAGTTCGCCGAGCGGCTCGACGGCGACCGCGAGCAGCTCGTGGCGCGGCTCGGCCCGACGCTCGACGAGGCCCGCGCGACGCTCGGCGAGGTGCGGACCGCGATCGCCCTCGCGCACTCCGGCGAGGGCACGGTGGCGAGGCTGTTGCGCGACGATGGCCTCTACCGCAGCCTCGACGACAGCGCGAAGCGGCTCTCGGCGACGCTCAAGCAAGTCGAGGCGGTGGCCGAGCGGCTGAAGGCCGAAGGCATCGTGATCGAATTCGGGAAGTGAGCGGCGGGACTTCGCCGGCGGCGGGAGCGAAGGAAAAGGGCCCGGCGCTCGGCCGGGCCCTCGGGATCGCTCCTTCATTCGCCGCGTTCAGTTCCCGCCGGTCCGCGAGCTCGAGCCCGCGCCGGTCACGATCGAGCCCGAGCCGCCGCCGGTGCCGCCGGCCGAGACCACCGCGATCTCGACGCGGCGGGACTTCGCCTTCGTCGAACGGGGCTTGGTGTCGCCGAAGCTGACGTAGGCGAGATCATTGCCCGGGAAGCCCTTGCCCTCGAGGTACTTCCCGACCGAGCGGGCCCGCGCGAAGGCGAGTTCCCAATTGTCCGACCACTGGCTCTTCTTGATCGGGTCGGTGTCGGTGAAGCCCTGCACGCGGAGGTCGCTGCCCGGGAACTGCCGGCGGATGCTCGAGGCGATCGAGTCGAGGGTCGTCTTCGCGTTGGTCTTGAGCGTCGCCTTGCCGCTGTCGAAAAGCACGTCGCCGGGAACATCGATGATCAGGTCATTGCCCTCGACGCGGCAGGTCACGCCCTCGGGCAGGTCGGTCGGCATCACGATGGTCTCGTTCACCGCCGCCTCCACCGCCGGCGCCGCGGCGAGGCGGTCCTTGAGGTCGGCATTCTCCTGCTCGAGCCGCACGCGGGCCTCGCGTTCGCTCTCGAGGGCGTCGCTCTTCTGCTCGAGCTCGAGCGAAAGCTGCTGGTTCTTGTCCTCGAGGGTCGCGACCTGCTCCTTCTGGGCGTTGTTGCAGCCGACAAGCGGCAGCCACGAGCAGGCGACGAGGAGGGCACACGCGGGAAGACGGGACGGACGATCGGCCATCGGCGGAATCCTTTCCGAAAGGGTCTGACCGCGACGGCCGCGTCGATCCTCGACGGGCACCCCGTCGCGGGGGTGTATCGAACCGTGGGCATTTCAAGCGCGGACGCCGAAAAAGGCAAGTAGTGCGCGTCAGCGATCCCGCGGGGAGCCGAGCGGCGGCGCCTGCGGAACGCCGATCGGGCGCTCCCGCCGCTCGCGCCGGGCGGGGATCTCGGCCATCGGGTCGTGGAAGAGGACTCGCTCGAGCCGCGCGAAGGCCGGGCCGGTGAGAGCGACGAGCAGGGCCGCGACCGCGAGGTACGGGCCGTAGGGCAACGACTCGCCGAGCCAGCCGGGCGGCGGGCCGTCGCGGCGGATGCGGATCGCGATCCGCTTGGCGAGTTCGACCGCGAGCGCCGGGAACGGGGCAAGGGCGAACGCCCAGATCGCGGCCTTCCAGCCGAGCGTCGCCCCGATCGCGGCCAGCAGATGGACATCGCCGAGGCCCATCGCCTCGATCCCGCGGGCCAGCGTGCCGGCCATGCGGAAGAACCAGACGAGGCCCCCGCCGACGAGGAACCCGAGCGAGCTCGCGGCCAGCAACCCGATCCCGGCCGGCGGCGTCGCGAGCGGGTCGAGCCGGCCGCCCGAGGCCGCGACCCGGACCGCGAACCACCCGAGCCCGATGCCGAGAAGCACCGGCAGCAGGAACGCCGCTTCCTTCCGCATCTCGCGACGGGCGTGGGGATAGGCGGTGATCGCATCCCCTTCCTTCACATGCTCGGCCCAGTCGGCGAAGCTCTCGGGGATCACGCCCAAACGCTTGAGCCCGAGGGCGACGAGCGTCCCGACGAGGCCGCCGAGGGCCGCCCCCGCCGCCGGCCAGGTCGGCACGGGAATCGGCGGCGCGGCCTCGCCCGCCCGCCAGTGCAGCCCGAGCCACGGCTGGACCGCCCACGCGACGAGGGCGAGGATCGTCACCGTCCGCGTGATCGGCTGCGGGATCAGGAAGGTCCGCAGGTCGGCCAGCGTCGCCGCGATGAGTCCGCTCACGAGGCCGAGAAGCGCCACGAACGCCGGCCACGCGAACGCGAAGCCCTGGGCGTGCCACCACGGCGTCGAGCCGCCGAGCCACGCCCCGAGCGGATCCCGCGGCGAAAGCGCGAAGTACGCCAGGTAGAGCCCCGCGAAAGTCAGCGCGGTGAACGCCTCGACCAGCGGATACTGCGGCGAGATCGGCTCGCGGCAGAAGCGGCACTTCCCGCGGAGGAAGAGCCAGCCGAGGATCGGCAGGTTGTCGCGCCACGCCAGCCGCCCGCCGCAGGTCGGGCAGCGGCTCGGCGGATGGATGACCGAGAGGCTCTCGGGCAGCCGGTACGCGACGACATTCAGGAAACTGCCGACGCACGCCCCGAAGGCGAACAGGAACGCCGCGGAAACCGCCCGGGCGAGGAAGTCGAGGGTGGCGAGATCGTCCGTGCCCATGGAGCGGGGCGCTCAGTCCTCGCGGGGATTCTCGAGCTCGTCGAGCGAAAGCCGCCGGATCTCCTGCTCGGCCCCGTCGAGGATCGCCCGGCAGCGGCGCAGCAGGGCGTGGCCGCGGCGGTACTCGCCGAGGGTCTCCTCGAGGCCGACCGAGCCGTCCTCGATCCGCTCGATGATCGACTCGAGCCGCTCGACCGCGGCCTCGAAGGGCAGCGACGCGACCTCGGCGTCGAGTTCGGCGTCGTCGGAAGACGAGGGTTCTTTCGGGCGCTTCGCCATGGGGGGAAAGGTACCGGAGAAGGGTAGCGTGGAACGGAAGCGGATCCGGCCGGCCTGCGATCAGGAGTCGGCGAAGAGGCCGCCCTCGGGCTTCGGGGCCGGCCGCTTCGCGGGTCGCGGGGCGGAGCCGCGTCCATCGGCCACGACCTCGGAGAGGAAACTCCCGTCGGCGACCACGGTGCGGATCCGCTCGCCCGGTCCGACCTCGGCGGCGCTTCGCACGAGCGAGCCGTCGTCCCGCTGCGTGTACGAGAAGCCGCGGGCGAGGACCGAGTCGGGACCGACCGCGACCAGCTGCCGTTCGAGGCTGGCGACGAGGGTCCGGTGGCCGGCGACCCGTCGCCGCAGCGCGTTCCCGAGCCGCTCGCCCTCGCGGCGCAGCGCGTCGGCACCGCGGGCGAGCCGCGCCTCGGGCCGGATCGCCTTCCAGCGGGCCGCCGCGGTCGCGAGCTCCCGACGCTCGCGCTCGAGCCGGCGCCCGGCGGCCCGGACCAGCCCGAGGGCCGCGCGGTCAAGCCGCTCGCGGGCCGCGCCGATCGCCCCTTCGGGCCGCCGTAGGTACGGATGGTCGCGCAGCCGGGCCAGGGCCTCGCGGCGGGCCCGGATCGCCAGCCGCCCCGCCTGCCGCAGCCGGCCGGCGATCGAGGCGAGCCGCTCGCCGAGGGCCTCGGCGTCGGGCACGATGAGGGTCGCCGCCTGCGTGGGCGTCGAGGCCCGCAGGTCGGCGACGAGGTCGAGCACCGAGGTGTCGGTCTCGTGGCCGATCGCCGAGATGATCGGCACGCTGCGACGGGCGAACGCCGCGTCGGCCACGATCCGCTCGTTGAACGCCCAGAGGTCCTCGAGCGAACCGCCGCCGCGGGTCACGAGGATGCCGTCGATCCCGAGCCGCGCCGCGTTCCGGTCAAGCAGCGAAATCGCCTTCGCGACCTGCGGGGCCGCGAGGTCGCCCTGCACGCGGACATCGACCAGCAGCAGCCCGATGCCGGGAAAACGCATCCGCGCGGTGCGGACCACATCGGCCTCGGCGGCGCTGTCGCGGCTGGTCACCACCGCGATGCGGGTCGGGAACGCGGGCAGCGGCCGCTTGCGGGCGGCGTCGAGGTAGCCGAGCGCGTCGAGCTCGGCGATGAGGGCCTTCAGCCGCTCCTGCAGCGACCCTTCGCCCTGCCGCTTCAGGTCGCGGACATAGAGCTGCGCCTTGCCGAACTTCGGGTAGAAGCTCGGGCTGCCCGTCGCCACCACCGCGAGGCCGTCGCGCATCGGGAACCCGACGCCGCGGGCCTGTTCCCGCCACATCACGCACGGCAGGTTGGCGTCGGAGTCCTTGAGCGTGAAGTACCAGTGGCCGCCTTTCTCGGCGAAGTTCGAGACCTCGCCGGCGACGCGGTGGGTGCCGAGGGCCTCGAGCGTGTCGCGAAGGACGCCGGTGAACTCGGAAACGGTGAGCGGCGGCGCCTCGCCCCCATCCGCGGCCGCCGGGCGCGGAGCGGCGCCGAAGAGGCCCATGGCGTCGGTGAAGCTGCGCTTCGCGCTCTTTCGTTCGGGAAACTCGGGCACGGGTCGTACTATACGAGTCCGCGTGAGCGCCCCCGCCTCCCAACCCGCGATCCGGCTCTCGGCGGGCATCGAAACGGTGCCCGGCGTGGGAAGCCGCTCGCGCGAGATCTTCGCGCGGCTTGGCATCGCGACGGTCGGCGACCTGCTCAAGCACCTGCCGCTGCGCTACGAGCGGCACCACGACGAGACCACCGTCGACGGGGCGGGCGACCTCGTCGGCGGTCCGAAGGCCCGCAGCGACGGGGTCCTGACCCTGCGGGGCGAGATCGAGACGGTGCGGCACAAGCCCGGACCGCGGCCGCGGACCGAGGCGACCTTCGCCGACTCGACCGGCCGGGTGCGGCTGGTCTGGTTCAACGCCCCGTGGATCCGCGACAAGATCCATCCGGGCCTGCCCGGCCTCATCGAAGGGAAGGCCCAGCGCCGCGAGGGCTACCTCGAGATGGTCAACCCGAAGTGGACGCCGCTCGAGCGGGTCGAGATCGAGGCGGACGAGGGTCCGGTCGAGGGGCGGTTGCGGCCGGTCTATCCGGCCAGCGAGGAACTCTCGAGCGGCCGGATCGAGAAGGCGATCGCCGCGGTGCTCGACGCGGCGTGCGCGGCGGTGCCCGACCCGCTGCCCGAGCCGTTCCGGCGCGAGCGGAATCTCCTGCCGCTCGGCGAGGCGTACCGCGCGATGCACCGGCCCGAGGCCGAGGATTCGCTCGGACCCGCGCGGCGTCGGCTCGCCTACGACGAGCTCTATCTCCTGCAGCTCGGCGTCATGATGCGGCGGCATCACCTGCAGCGGACGCGTTCGGCCCCCGCGATTCCCGCGACCGCGGCGATCGACCGGCACATCCGCGAGCGGCTGCCCTTCCCGCTGACGCCCGACCAGTCGGAAGTCTGCGGCGAGATCGCCCGCGACCTCGCCCGGCCGAACCCGATGAACCGCCTGCTGCAGGGCGATGTCGGCAGCGGCAAGACCGCGGTCGCGGTCTACGCGATGCTCGCCTGCGTGGCGGCGCGGCGCCAGGCGTGCCTCATGGCCCCGACCGAGCTGCTGGCCGAGCAGCACTTCCGCTCGATCACCGGGCTCCTCGAGGGCGCCCCGGTCCGGGTCGCGCTCCTCACCGGCAGCCTGCCCGCACGCGAGCGGAACGCGATCGTCGCGGGCCTCGCCGACGGCTCGGTCGATCTCGCGGTCGGCACGCACGCCCTGCTCTCGGAGGGCGTACGTTTCGGCAGCCTCGCCCTTGCGGTGATCGACGAGCAACACCGCTTCGGCGTCGCGCAGCGGGCGGCGATCCGCTCGCTCGGGACGGGCGCCGGACCGTTGCAGGAAGCGCCGCACGTGCTCGTGATGACCGCGACGCCGATCCCCCGCACGCTCTCGCTCACGATCTTCGGCGACCTCGACGTCTCGACGATCCGCAAGCCGCCCGCGGGCCGGAAGCGCACCCTCACACGGCTGGTGCCGCCCGAGGCCGAGCGCGAGGTCTGGGCGTTTCTCGCCGACCGCATCGCCAAGGGCGAGCAGGCGTATGTCGTGGTGCCGGCGATCGGCGGTGAAAGGGGCGAAGAGGGCGCCGCGGGCGACGGTTCGCTCAGCGATGTCGCGGGTCGGGTCGAATCGCTCGCGAACGGCCCCCTCGCCGGCCGCCGCGTCGCCGCGGTCCACGGCCGGATGCCCGCGGCCGATCGCGAGGAGGTCATGGACCGCTTCCGACGCGGCGAGATCGACTGCCTCGTCGCCACCACCGTCATCGAGGTCGGCGTCGATGTCCCGAACGCGAGCGTCATCGTCGTCGAGCACGCCGATCGCTTCGGGCTGGCGCAGCTCCACCAGCTCCGCGGTCGCGTCGGCCGCGGCACGCGGCAAGGGCTCTGCATCCTGATCGGCTCGCCGGTGACCGACGAGGGCCGGGCCCGGCTCGAGGCCCTCCGCGACTCGACCGACGGCTTCCGCATCGCCGAGCTCGACCTCGAGATCCGCGGGCCCGGCGAGCTCTTCGGGGCCCGGCAGTCGGGCCTCGCCCCGTTCCGCGTCGCCGACCTGCCGCGGGACATGGAACTGCTCTCGCTCGCCCGCCGCGACGCCGAGGCGACGATCGACGCCGACCCGACGCTGGCGGCGCCGGAACACGAGCGGCTCCGCAAGAAGCTTCTCCATCTCTACGGCGACGCCCTCGGCCTCGCGGATGTCGCCTGAGCCGGAACTTCCCCCACCCCCGATGTCGACCAACGAGACGATCGCCGCACTGTTCCGCGAATTCGCCGAGCTGCTCGAGCTGACCGGCGCGAACCGCTTCCGCGTGATCGCCCACGAGAAGGTGGCGAGGGCCGTCGAAGGCCTCGCCGACGAGGTCGCGACGCTGGCCGCCGCGAAAGGCCGGCTCGAGGAGATCGAGGGCATCGGCGAGGGAAGCGCGGCCCGCATCCGCGAGTTCCTCGCGAGCGGCTCGATCGCCGACCTCGACGCGCTGCGGGCCAAGGTACCCCCCGGGTTGCGGGAACTGCTCGGACTGCAGGGCCTCGGGCCGAAGACGGTGAAACTGCTGTGGGAAGAGGCCGGCGTGGTCGATGTCGCAGGCCTCGCGGCGGCGATCGCCGCGGGAAGGCTCGCGGGCCTCAAGGGCCTCGGCGAGAGGAAGATCGCCCAGATGTCCGAGGCGATCGCCCTCGCCGCGCGTCATGTCGGCCGCATCCGGCTCGACGTCGCGACCGGCCTTGCCGAGTCGCTCGTCGCGTTCCTGCGCGGCCTGCCCGGCGCGGTCCGGGCCGAGTTCGCCGGCAGCACCCGCCGCGGCCGCGAGACCGCGGGCGACATCGACTGCCTGGTGAGCGTCGCCGATCCGGCCGGGGCGGCGACGCTCGCGCGCCGCGTCGCGGCGTGGCCGGCGATCGCCAAGGTCCTGGCCGCCGGCGACACCAAGGTCTCGGTGCTCACCGCGGACGGCGTGCAGGCCGACGTGCGGATCGTGCCGGACGCGGCGTTCGGGGCGGCGCTTCTTTACTTCACGGGCAGCAAGGAGCACAACGTGGTCCTCCGCGAGCGGGCCCAGGCCGCGGGGCAACGACTGAACGAGTACGGCCTCTTTCCGGAGGACGGGGAGCCCGCCCCGCAGGATCGCGGCGTCGCCCCGCTCGCCGCCCGCACCGAGGCCGAGATCTACGCCGCCCTCGGCCTGCCCTTCCTGCCGCCCGAGGTCCGCGAGGACCGCGGCGAGACCACGCACCCGGTGCCGCGGCTCGTCGAGCTTTCCGACCTCAAGGCCGAGCTCCACGCCCACACCACCGCCAGCGACGGCTTCCTCTCGATCGAGGAGCTCGCCGAGGCCGCGAAGGCCCGCGGCTTCCACACCATTGCGATCACCGACCACTCGCGCTCGAGCGTGCAGGCGAACGGGCTGTCGCGCGAGCGGCTGCTCGAGCACATCGAGGCGGTTCGCGAGGCGGCACGGAAGGTCAAGGGCATCACGATCCTCGCCGGCAGCGAGGTCGACATCCTCGCCGACGGCCGGCTCGACTACGACGACGAGACGCTCGCGCGGCTCGACCTCGTCGTCGCGAGCCCGCACACCGCGCTGCGGCAGTCGCCGGAAGACGCGACGGCCCGGCTGCTGAAGGCGATCGCCCATCCGGCGGTGCGGATCCTCGGCCACCCGACCGGGCGCATCGTCCTCGGCCGCGAAGGGCTCTCGCCGGACGTCCGGGCCCTCGTCGAGGCCGCCCGCACCCACGACGTCGCCCTCGAGATCAACGCCCACCCGGCGCGACTCGACCTGCGGGACACGCACGTCCGCGCCGCGATCGACGGCGGGGCGCTCCTCTCGATCAACTGCGACACCCACGCCCGCGAGGACCTCGCGAACGCCCGCTACGGCGTGCTCACCGCCCGCCGCGGCTGGGCGACCGCCGACCGCATCGTGAACTGCTGGAGCGCCGGCCGGCTGCACGCCTGGCTCGCGCGGAAGAAGTCCTCGTGACGCTCAGGGCCGCGCGATCGGCCGGACGCGAAGGCCGGCCGCGACGAGCGACGCGTCGCCCTCGACGACCGCGAGGGTCGGCGTCGCGCCCGCCGTGCGGACCTCGAGGATCGCGACGGTGCGCGGATCGTCGCCGGTCGCTCCGGCCGCCAGCACCCGCAGGCGATCGCCGATCGCCAGGCCCGCCGACCCGCGATTCAGCCGGATCTCGCCGCCCTCGACCGCCGCGATCGCGAGCGGCACCAGCCGATCGACCGCCTCGTCGGCGATCCGCCCGCCCGCCTCGGCGACCAGCCGCGCGACCGTCGCCTCGGGCAATGCCCCCGCCGCCGCGAGCCGCCCGAGCGACTCCCGCCCGAGATCGGCCCGCACGCGATCGCTCCAGACGACGAGGCCGTCGGATCGCCGCACGAGCCGGGCGATCGCGGTGAGCGACGCGGTGCCGTCGCGGTAGACGTACCCGCTCGCCTTGATCGTCCGCACCGTCTCGACAAGGCCCGCGGTCTCGATCGAGGCGTTGATCGCGAAGTCGGCGGGGTAGCCCCCGCTCGCGTCGACCAGCCGGACGCCCGCCGCGTCGCCGAGCCGCAGTCCGACCTCGAGCCCGAGCCGCCGCGCGAGTTCAGCGCCGGGAACGTCGGCGTCGCCGAAGCGGAACGAACTCGCGCCGGGGGCGTCGAACGCACCGAGCGAGAGCGACGGCGCCGAACTCGGGAGCGGGTCCGGCGTCGGCACCGAAACGGCGGGCCCCGACGGGAAGGTCGAGCTCGGCGGAATCGCCGGCAATCCCGACGGCGGCTCGGCAAGGGCCGCGACCGCCGCAAGCCAGACCGGAATCGCGACCGGGAACCGTCGGGGCATCACGCGCTCCTCGAGCCGTTCAGACCTTGCTCTTCTTGCTGACGGGATTCGAGAATCCTTCCCAGACCGTCTCGCCGTTGCGGAGGTCCACGACCCACATCCGCATCTCGTAGTTCTTCTGCCGGGCGACCGGGTTCCGCTCGTAGGCCGACAGCACCTGGGTATTCACGCTCAGCATCGGCACGCTCGCGGTGCCCTGGGCGGTCCGCTCGGCGACCTGCTTCTGGTCGAACATCGGGTCGTTCACGAGGGCCGTGTTGTCCCGCACCGCCGCGTCGCGGCCGTCCGAGCCGAGCGTCGCGACGAAGCGCACGCGGTTGTCCTGCCGCAGGGCCGAGCGGATCCGGCCGATCACCATCTCGGTCGGGACGTCGGGGATCGAGGTCTTGTTCTCGATGGTCGAGACCTGCATGATCACCGGCTTCGGATACTGCTCGAGGAAGCCGTCGACGAGCATCTCCTGCGTGAGGCTGTCGGCCCACTCGCGGAGGTCGCTGTAGTCGAGGTTCTCGGTGACGATCGCCTTGGGGCCGGTGGGCTCGATCCGCTCGGGCGGCGACTTGCACGCGGCGGGGGCGAGGGCGAGGATCGCGAGGGAAAGGGCCAGGGTGGAAGCGGTTCGCATGGGTGTCGGTGGTTGGGGTGCGGAAAGGCCGGTCAGGAATCCCACGGCCGGATCTCGAGCCGCCAGTCGCGGCAGGCGGACTTCGGGGCCATGCCGACGATCTCGATCTCGCCGCCGCCGTTCACCTCGCGGCGGGTCCAGAACTCGCTGTTGCCGGTGACCTTCATGCCCTGACCGTCGAACCAGGTCCAGCGGTACATGAAGCGGCCGTTGCCCTTGGTCTGGTTGCGGACATTCGCCTGAACGCGAAGAAGCCCGTCGCTCTCGGCGACGAAGGCGCTGGTGACGTCGATCTTGTCGGCGAGGAACGGGTTCGAGACGCGGCTTGCGAAGTCGACCTGGTTCGGCCGGGCCGCGGGTTCGGAACGGTAGGTGTTCGAGCTCTCGCAGCCGGCGACAAGCGCGACGGAGAGCAGGCAGAGGCGGACGGATCGCATCGAGGGTCTCCTCGGGGGTGAGGTCGGAACTCGGGTCATTGTGCCAGAAGCGGCGGCATCAGGACGGCGGCCCGAGTGGCCGGCGGAGCCGACGCGACCGAGCGGACCCACACCAGAACCACGCCGGCCGGGGGCAATTCCACGCGGAAGCGGGCGCTTCCGCCCCCTTCCTCCTGCAGCTCGAGCACCCCGTCGGACGGCCGCGGCAGCGCGGCGACTTGCACGGCGGCGGGGATCGAACGCCACGACCGGAGGTCGGCCTGCGCGACGGCGGCCTTGTAGATGCTGGCCGCGACCAGGACCCCGACCTGCGCCCACTCGTTCGAACGGGTCGCCTCGTAGGCGGCGAAGGTCGCGGCTTCCTTGGCCGCGACGCTGACCGCCGTCCGCAGCAGGATCTCGGGAAGCTGCCCGTCGAAGTCGCCCTTCCAGACGGCGTTCAGGTCGGCGAGCGTCTCGGTCCGGACCGGACCGTCGGGCGTCGCGATCGCGAGGCACGCCGCCGGCGGCGGCGCCGACTTGAAGACCGGCAGCGGGATCGCGGTCAGGCCGAGCCAGGGCGTCACGAGGGGAATCGTGAACTGCTCGAGCCAGGGTCCGGAACCGGTCTCGAAGATCACCACGACCTGCGGGAAGCCCTCGCGGGCGGCGTCGTAGGGATTGCGCTCGAGAAGCCGGGGCAGCGGCGAACAGTCCGGCGCCATCGCGATCGCCCGCCGCAGGCTGGTGTCGGCCCGCTGCCGGTCGTTACCGTCGCCGCTCGCCGATTGCACGAGCCAGTCGAGGAACGACACCTCGGGGTTCAGGACGAGCCCGCTCGCCGCGTCGAGGTCGACGCCCTGGGACTTCAGCGTGTCGCGCGCCGCGCCGCTGCCGCCGCGGTTCCCGATTTCCTTCCGGACCGCCTCGATCCGCTTCGCCCCGTCGACCTCGGCGTCCTTCTGCCGCTCGATCGCCCGCCGCACCGCGACGCCCGCGGCGGCGAGGTCGCCGGCGAGGAGGTTCGCGATCGCCCGCTGGTTTTCCGCCTGGATCCGCTCGGCGTACGAGCCCCGCCAGGTGCGGACGGTCTGGTTCACCGCGGCCGCGGCGAGCTCCTCGCCGACGCTGGTGCGGTCCCACTCGCGATCGAGCCGGTCGGCGAACTCGCTGGCGGCGAGGAACCCGCGGGCGCTGGCGGCGTCGTGCCGGGCGTCCTGGCCGCACTTCGCCTCCTCGAGCAGCCAGAGGTAGTGCTCGCGGGCCATGGCCCGGTCGTCGGCGACCTCGGGATCGGAAAGCGTCGCGTACGCCTCGGCGAAACGGCCCTGCCCGTGCAGGGCCTGGGCCTTCTCGATGCGGTCAAGCGGCGACGAGCAGGCGGCGAGCGACACCGCCGCCGCCCCGAGGAGGGTCGACCGGAGCGTTCGTGCGGTTGGGACCGTTCGCGACATCGATCGCCGCCGGGAGATCGGCGGCGAGGAGTGTACGACGACGCCGCCCGCGGCCGATTCCGTCCCCTGCTATCGTCCCCCCGCTGCGGTCACAGCCCCGACCGAATCTACGCCCATCGGGCCGGAGCCGGTCATGTTCGAAAGCCTGTCGGAACGCTTCGGTTCGTTCTTCCGCAACCTCTCGGGTCGCGGCACCATCTCGGAATCGAACGTGCGGGACTCGCTCGAGGAGGTCCGCACCGCCCTGCTCGAGGCCGACGTCCACCAGGAGGTCGTGCGCGGCTTCCTCGACCGCGTGATGACGCAGGCGGTCGGCCGCGAGGTCACCAAGAGCCTGAAGCCCGGCCAGGAGATGGTCGGCATCGTGCACGACGAGCTCGTCGGGCTCATGCGCGGCGAGGGGCCCGAGGGCGATCCGCTGATGCTCGTCGAGCCGGGCCCGACCGTGGTGATGCTCTGCGGGCTGCAAGGCTCGGGCAAGACCACCACCGCCGGCAAGCTCGCGGCGTGGCTCAAGCGGCGCGGGCACAGCGTGCTGGTGGCCGCGGCCGACCTGCAGCGGCCCGCCGCGGTCGAGCAGCTGCGGCAGGTGGTCGAGACCGTCGCGGGCGAGGCCGCCGGCGGGGCGCGGGTCGGCTTCTTCGGCGAGCCCGAGAAGTGCGCCGAGTACGGCCAGGCGGTCGGCGTCGCGATCGGGGTCTGCCAGCGGGCGTTCAAGGCCGCCCGCGAGGGCAAGTACGACGTCCTCATCCTCGATACCGCGGGCCGCCTGCACATCAACGACGAGCTCATGCGCGAGCTCCAGGGCGTGAAGACCGCCCTCAATCCGCACCAGATCCTGCTCGTCGTCGATGCGATGACCGGGCAGGACGCCCTCCGCTCGGCGAAGGCCTTCCACGAGCGGCTCGCCGTCGACGGGCTGGTCCTGAGCAAGTACGACTCGGACAGCCGCGGCGGCGCCGCCCTCTCGGCCCGCAGCGTGACCGGGGCGAAGGTGCGTTTCGTCGGCACCGGCGAGAAGTTCGCCGACCTCGAGGAGTTCCGGGCCGAACGGATCGCCGGCCGGATCCTCGGGATGGGCGACGTGGTGAGCCTCGTCGAGAAGGCGCGTCAGGAAGTGAGCGACGCCGAAGCCGAGCGGATCGCCGAGAAGATGGCGAAAGGCAAGCTCACCCTCGACGACTTCCTCGGCCAGCTGCGGTCGATCCGCCGCATGGGCCCGCTCAAGTCGCTCATGGGCATGCTGCCGGGCGTCGGATCGATGCTCAAGGGCCTCTCGATCGAGGACGAGCAGCTTGACCGGATCGAGGGCATCGTCCATTCGATGACGCCGCGGGAGCGCGAGACGCCCGGCGTGGTCGAGAAGAGCCGGGCCCGCCGCGTCGCCGCGGGCAGCGGCAGCAAGACCGCCGAGGTCTCGCGGCTGGTCGAGCAGTTCCAGCTCATGCAGAAGTTCACCCAGCAGCTCGCCGGCGGCGGCATGGGGGCGAGGCTCAAGGCGATGCAGGAGCAGATCGCCCGCGGCGGCTCGGCGGCCCTCGGCCCGGGCGGCATGCCGGGCGGGATGCCGGGCATGAGCTTCAAGGGCTCGAGCGCGACGGTGAGCCCGAAGGCGAAGTTCAAGCAGCGGAAGAAGAAGTGAGGCCCGGAGCGTCGGCCCGCGGCCGACGCCGGACGCGGCCGGGTCGCCGTCGGACGGCCGCCGCGTGCATCATTGCCGGCCGCAGGCCGGCACTCCATGCGCCCCGTACGGCACGAAGCCCGCTCGCGAAAATCGCCATCGACCCCACCCCGCGCATGGAGCGTCGGCCTTGGCCGACGCCGGACGCGGCCGGCGAAGGCGCGAGCGGGTCGCCGTCGGACGGCTGCCGCGTGCATCATTGCCGGCCGCAGGCCGGCACTCCATGCGCCCCGTACGGCACGAGGCCCGCTCGCGAAAATCGCCATCGACCCCACCCCGCGCATGGAGCGTCGGCCTTGGCCGACGCCGGACGCGGCCGGCGAAGGCGCGGGCGGGTCGCCGTCGGACGGCCACCGCGTGCATCATTGCCGGCCGCAGGCCGGCACTCC
>JBIKVN010000233.1:0-5020 GCA_044356865.1 Phycisphaerales bacterium
TGATCCCGGTCCCGCCGGAGTGGCGGCTCGGGCAGGTCGCGCATCCGCTCGGGCTCGGGGCGATCGCCGCGGTGGCCGCGACCGGGACGCCGGTGCGACCGGTCCAGCGGCTTGCGCGGCGCGGGGCGGTCGCGAATCCAACGGGAACACCAATCGCCGAAGAGGAACTCGCGCTCTGCGCCGGCGTCGCGCCGGCCGAGTCGCTGCGGCGCCGCTTCGAGGAGCGGCACACCGCGATGGGCACGCTCGAGAGCGGGGCACACCTCACCGCGTGGGCGCGGCTGCGCGAGGACTGGTCGATGGTGATCAGCCTGCGGATCGCCGGCGGGGCGGCCGGGGCGGAACCGATCCGTCCGGTCGCGCTGCGGGTCGGCACCCGCATCGCCGAACCCGACGAGGACGCCGACGGCATGTTCCTCGTCGAGCTTGCGGCGCTTTCGGCCGACGCCCGCAGCCGGCTGCTCGTCGATCCGATCGTCGTCACCCTGTCGGACGGGCGTCGTGTCTCGTTCTGAAGCGACCGGCGGGCGCGAGCCGGGCGGCCACGACGTGCCCGCCCGTTTCGACGCCGAGTTCGCCTTCCGCTGCGGGCCCGAACGGCTGGCCCGGCTGGCCGCGCCCAAGTGCGCCGAGCCGTGGCTGGTCTCGTTCGCGGCGTGGCTGCGGGGGCGGGGGGTCGCGGTCGAGGCGCCGCCGCCGCGCCGGGCGCCGGCGACGGTCGAGGGCTTTCCCGCCGGGTCGCTGCCGATTCTCGCGGTGCGGAACGGCGGGGGAGAGTTGGCGCTGGTGCGGGCGGTCGGCCGCGGCGGGCCGCTGGCCGGTGAGCCCGAGCCGGTGACCGCGGGCGACGGCGAGTTCAACGCGGCGACGACCGGGGCGATGCGGGCGGTGCGGCAGACCGCGCGGCGCTTCCTGCCCGAGGCGCGAGCGCCGCAGCTGCGCTTCGAGCACGATCCGGCGGCGCGGCTCGGCGGGCCGAGCGCGGCGCTGCCGACGGCGATCCTGGTCTGGTCGGAACTGCTCGGGTTCCGCCTGCCCGACGATCTCGTCGCGACCGGGGGCTTCGACGCGCACGGCCGTTTCACCCCGGTCGAGCCGACGACGCTGCCCGCGAAGTTCGCCGCGGCGCGGGCCTGGGGATACCGGCGGATCCTCGTGGTCGATGGGCAGGAGATTCCCGCCGCCTGCGACGATCCGTCGCGGAGGCTCGAGGTCCATCGCGTGCCGGGCGACCCGGCTCGGCTGTTGGCTTTTCTCTTGCCCGTGATCGAAGGTTCGGTTCGCGGCGACCGGGCCGCGGCGCGGGCGGCGATCATGGCGCTCCTGGCGGTCGATCTCGCCACCGACGACGGCGCGGGCATCGCCGCGATCGAGCCGGTGGTCGCGCCGTTCCTCGGTCCGGAGACGCCGCCGAACCTCCGGTTGCTGGCCCACGACCTTCGGTCACGGCACCTCTTGCACGAGGGGCGCACCGGCGAGTCGAGGCACCACCACGAGATCGCCGAGTCGCTCGTCGGCCGCGACGACCGTCCCGAGGGCGTCCTCGGCGACCTGTTCGTCTACGCGCGGCCCGCGCACGCCCAGATCCTGGCCCTCGATCGCGGCGAGTTCGGCCAGGACACCCCCGCGGCCCTGGCCGTCGAGAGCGCCCTCGAGGAGCTCGATCGCAAGTGGAAGACGCGTCACGAGCGGCTGATGCGGGTGTTCCTGCGGCACGCGCGGGCGTGGCGCCTGAACTTCGCCGGTCGGCTCCGCCGCGATCCCGGTCCGCTGCGCGAGGCCTGGCGGGTTCGCGCGGCGCTGGTCCCGGAATGGCCGGAACTGCTCGAGCGGTTCGCCCGCGGCGAACTCGGCCGGAGCGACACCTCGACGCGACGCGCCGAAGGTGAACTGCTCGACATCGGGCACGCGATCGCCCTGCTCGGCGCGACGCTGCCCGACGGTGCCCGCGAGCTCATCGGGTCGTTTGCCGTCGGCGGCGGGCCGGTCGCCGAGACCTCGCGGCACGGTGACTTCGAGCTGGTGGGGTGGCTTCGCCGGAGGAGCGTGCTCGGGCAGGGGATCGCCCGCGAGGAGTTCGACGAGATCGCACGGCTGCTGGCGACCCCGGACGCCCCGCTCGACTTTCCCGCGACGCGATCGGCCGAGTTGACGCTTCTCGCTTCGAGTCCCGCGGATCCCTGGGCGTTGCCGATCGCGCGACGGCTTGCCGCGTCGGTCCTCTTTCGCGACGATCGGGCCCCCGAAGACTCGATCCTGCGGGTCCTCTCGCTGCGGGCGAGCGTGGTGATCCGCCCCATCCTCGGCGAGGCGACCCCTTCGCCGCTGGTGCCGCGCGAGGGGACTTCGCTCCGGCGGCTCTTCGACGACCTCGCGACGGATCCCGCGTCGATCGCGATCCGCTGTCCGTACTGACGGAGTCGTGCCGCGGCGCCGGAGGCTTTCCCCCGGCGCCGCGGTCACGCACCCGTTCTCAGCAATCGCCCCACGCCGCGAGGATCGCGGTGAGGTCGCTCGCCCCGACGGTGCCGTCGCCGTCGAGATCGGCGGCCCCGCCCGCGTCACCCCAGGCCGAGAGCACGATCGTCAGGTCGCCGCCGCCGACCGAGCCGTCGTGGTCGAGGTCGGCCGCGCAGTGGTGCCCGCCCGCGAGGTTCTCCTCGACCCAGGCGATCGCGGCGTCGTGCTCTTCCTCGCTCATCCCGTCGTTGAACACGAGGAAGAACTCCTCGCTCGCCTCGACGCCCGGCTGGTCGGTCGCGAGGACCATCGGCAGGACGTAGATCGCCGGCTGCGGCAGGCCGCCGTCGGCCCGGGTCGCTTCGAAGACGAAGTGGCGGTGCCAGCCGCCGTCGACGGTGACGAAGAGCGGGAAGCCCTCGACCGGCCCGCTTCCGACGGTGCGGCTCAGCGTCAGGTACGAGATCGCGAACCGCTCGTCGCCCGCGGGCACCACGCCGTCGCCGGTGAAGAGCGAGAGGCCGTCCGGGCAGGCGAAGGTGAGGCGGGTTCCCGCCCAGAAGGTGCCGGGCTCGGCGTCGAAACCGGGTTCGTCGGTGGCGTGCGGGACGCCCGCCTCGCCCATCTCGGCGGCGAAGACCCGTTCCCCCGGGATCGGATCGCCCTTCGCGACGAGCAGGCTCGTCTCGATGCGGAAGGTTTCCTTGCCGATGGGCACGAGCGAGATCCCGATGTCGCCGCCGTGCTGGGCGAGGGCGGCGGAGGTAGCGAAGGAAGACACGATCAGGCTGGTGAATGCGAATCGCATGGTGTAAGTCCTGTTCTCAAGAACCGCCGGCGGAAGCGGCGGTGAAGCGCCGGTCGAAGAGACCGGCGATGAATGGATCGAAACGGTTGGTCTCGGGGTTCACGTAGAGCTCCCCGAACTTCATGGTGGCGACATGGCCGTCGAGGAACGACCAGTTGCCGCGGCTCTCGATGCTGCGGGGCGGTCCGCCCGCGACGGAAATGTCCACCTGGGCCGAGGCCGCGAGCGGCGCCGTCGGCAGCGAGCCCCACCCCTCGACGTGGGGATGGTCGCTGCCGGCGTACGCGCCGGTCGGGGCCATGTGCAGGCAGTGCACGGTGCCCGCGGGATGCGGGATCCGGCCGAGGCGATCGGTCACCTTGGCGGGATCGATCGCGACCCACGGCGAGTACTGCCGGCTCAGGAAGGTGTTGATCCCGTAGGAAGTCCGGCGGAGTCCGGCCGTCGTGCCCGCCAGCGACTGTCCCTCGCCGCCGTCCGCCGTCGCCCAGTGCGGGCTCCGGTCGAGCGGGCTGCGGAAGGCGAGCGGATGGTCGGCATACGGCGCGAGCGTCGAGAGGAAGCTCACGGCCGGATTGCCGCCGCCCGAGCCGTGGGGCAGTCCCGCGTCGGCGAGGAAGCCCTTCTGGTCGGTGGCGTACGCGAGCTGCGCCGTCTGCAACGAACGCAGCGCGGCGAGATCGACGGTCACTCGGGACGAGTCGCGCAGCCCCCGCGCCGCGACCGCAAGCATCGCGACGAGCAGGCTGACGATCGCCACCACGACGAGCAGCTCGGTGACCGTGAAGCCGGTCGGCCAAGCCGCGCGGCGCGCGGTCGGAACGATGGAATCCATCGGAAGATCCTCGGGCGACGCCGCGAATGCGACGACGCCGGCGAACGGGAACCGCAGCGGGGTGCGAGGTCAGGCCGCCGGCGGGGGCCGCGCCGAAATGGCCTTCAGCGGGCTCGGCGCGGGCACGAGGCCGATCGCCTTCCCGTCCAGCACCTCGAGCGTCGCGAGCGGGGCGACCGGCGCCGGAGCGACGGTCGGGACGAAGCCCGCGAGGAAGAGCACCGTGCAGGTGTCGCAGGTGGTCGGGTCGTGCGGGACACCGGGGACTTCAGCGTCGCCGCACGGCTGGCCATGCACCGGGCAGGCGTCGGCGGCCAGACCCTCGGCCGCCGCGACGCCCCCGCGGAATCCGAACGCCCGGGCGATCGCCCCGGGAACGACCTGGAAGTTCGCCGCCACGCCCGTGCCGACGAACACCGTCGCCGCGAGGGCGAGGAGGGCCGAAAGAGCACGGGTGGGGGAGCGATGCATGGACCGACACCGAAGCAAACACGCCTGGAGGGATTCGAACCCCCGACCCTCGGTTCCGAAGACCGATGCTCTATCCACTGAGCTACAGGCGTTCCGGACCGTTCCGGTCGAAGGTCGGGATTCTAGCCGCCCGTCCGTTCCCCTATCCTGCCCGCCCATGCAGGCCACCAACGACGCCCCCCGGACCGACGCCAAACCCACCACCACCCCCTCCGCCAACCCCGTCGGCCTGATGGCCGGGAAGCGGGGCCTCGTGGTGGGGGTCGCGAACGACCACTCCGCCGCCTACGCGATCGCCGACGCGATCCTGAAGCAGGGCGGCGAGTGCCTCTTCACCCACCTGCCCGGCGAGAAGATGGAGCGTCGCGTCCGCAAGACGGTCGAGGGCCTCGGCCTCACCGACCCGTGGATGGCCCCGCTCGACGCCGGCAGCGACGAGGACCTCG
>JBIKVN010000234.1:0-5003 GCA_044356865.1 Phycisphaerales bacterium
CGGCTGTCGCCCGAGCGGGCCGCGGTCAAGCAGGGCATGGACGAGCTGATCGGGCGGGCCAAGGGCTCGCGGGCGTGACGGGAGCGGCGTTCGTCGCGAATCTCGCATGGCCGGGGACGGCGATCGCGCTGGGGCTGGTCGCCGCGCAGGTCATCGGGTTCGGGCTGGTGCTTGAGTGGATCGTGACGTGGAAAGCGTTCGGGCTGACCGCGGGCCGGGCGGCGATCGCGACGCTGGTGATGAACGCGTTTTCGGCGCTCGTCGGCGTGCCGCTGGCCTACACGCTGGGTGGCGTGGTCGGCGGCGAGCCGTTGGGTGCGCTTGGCTACCTGCTCGTCGCGTCGATCCTGAGCGCTGCGATCGAGGCGGCGACGCTGGCGCGGTGGTTCGGCGTTCCGGCGACCGGGCGGTCGTTTGCGTGGCTCTCGGGGGTGAATGTCGCGAGTTGCGTGGTGGTGACGCTGGCGTTCGTGTTGAGCCGGTAGGGTTGGTTCGCGCGACTGGTCTCGTGCCGCACTTCGCGCATGGAGTGCCGGCCTGCGGCCGGCACGGATGTACGCGACGGCCGTGCCGCGCCCCAGCCTGGGAACGCCGGCCTTGGCCGGCGCCGATGAACGCATCGGCCGTTCGACGGTTGGGCGAGCGGGCGTTCGCCATCCTCGTCCCGCGTCGGCCGCGGGCCGACGCTCCATGCGCGTCGTGTGTTCGGCGGCGGTTCGCGCGAAGCCCGTCGTGCCAGTCACTGGGAGTGCCGGCCTGCGGCCGGCATGTGCTTCCACGACGAGGCATGGCCTCGTCGTTCCATCGCGTGGCGTGGTCACGGGTTGGGTTCGGTGTGGACGGCCCGGAATGAACTCGAAGGCCATTCCGCGTCCGATACCCAGCGAGATCCGCGCGTCATGCACGCCGTCGTCCCGATTTTGCCGTTCGCTCGACCACACCCTTTGGCTATCTTGCGACTTGCTCTTCCACCGCTTCCCAAGGAGAAACCGATGCGGCGATTCACGATCGGCGGCTTGCTTCTGGTCCTATCTCTTTTCGCCACCGGCTCGGCCGCCCACGCCCAAGGCTGTCGCGGTGATGTGAACGGCGACGGCCTCGTGAATGCAGTCGACCTCAGCGAGGTACTCGCGGCGTGGGGCACCTGTCCCGCGTCGATCACCTCGGTGACGCCCGCGCAGGGCACCGTGCTTGGCGGCACGGTCATCACGCTGAACGGCACCGGCCTCGCCGCGACCTCGGCGGTGACGGTGGGCGGCGCGGCATGCACGAACCTCACGGTGCTGTCGCCGACGCAGGTGCGGGCGACAACGCCTCCGGGTGCGGCCGGTCAGGCGGCGATCGCGGTTACGACGCCGGCGGGAACGAGCCTTGCGCCGACTCCGTTTACCTATGTGATGCAGTCGGTCACCTCGATTGTGCCGGCTATCGGGATCTTCTCGGGCGGAACGCCGATCACGATCACCGGGGCGTTCCTTGCGGGAACGACCGGCGTGACGATCGGCGGCGTGCCGTGCACGAATGTCGTGGCGGTGAACTCGACGACGGTGACCGCGGTGACTCCGGCGGGTTCGGTGGGGTCGGTCGATGTGGTCGTGACGGGTACGAAGGGAACGGTGACGGTGCCGGGTGGGTTCACCTACATGACCATCGTGGTGCCGAGCTGGGCGACGTTGATCGAGGCTACGCCGGATCCGGCGGTGGTGACGAATGAGGCGTACCGGGCGGCGATTCTGGCGACGGGGTACGCGTGGCGGGTGCGCGACAACGCGAGTCAGATCGAGATGCTTCTAGTACCGCCCGGGACCTTCAACATGGGTTGCTCGGCGTCGAATCAGATGGGGTGCAGAGGCGACGAGAACCCCGTCCACGCGGTGACGCTGACGAACGCGTTCTACCTGGGCCGCTACGAGGTGACGCAGGCGCAGTGGACGGCGGTCATGGGGTCGAATCCGTCGTACTTCCAGGGTTCGAGCAGTCAGGTCCCGGTCGGCCAAGTTCCGCTGCGTCCGGTCGAGCAAGTCTCGTGGAGTATGATCCAGGGCTTCAACACGGCGACGGGACTGCGGCTACCGACGGAAGCGGAGTGGGAGTACGCCTATCGGGCGGGCACGACGACGGCGTTCCACTCGTTCTCGGGGTATCCGAACGGGACCAACGACGACACGCTGCTTGGGAACATCGCGTGGTTTAACCAGATCGGCGGTTTCCAGACCCGCCCGGTCGGCGGGAAGCAGGCGAACGCGTTTGGCCTGCACGACATGAGCGGGAATGTGTTTGAGTGGGTGAACGACTGGTGGTCCAGCACCTACTACCAGAGTTCGCCGTCGACGAACCCGCCGGGGCCGGCTTCGGGTCAGTATCGGGTGTTTCGTGGCGGCTCGTGGTTCGGCTATTCCGACAACTGCCGCTCGTCGGCCCGTGTCAACAACACGCCCGCCCACGCCCCCTTCGACCTCGGCTTCCGTGCCGCGAGGACGCCTTAACATCCCTTTCCTCCACTTCCTGTTCCCTCTTAACTTGCGCTACCCGGGGCGTTTCCTTCCGAAGCCGCGAGCCGCGCAGCGGCGAGCGCGGAACGACAAGGCCATGCCTCGTCGAGGATGAAGGCTTCCGCCCTTCGACGGCGGGGCTCATTGGCGTACCCCATCCCCGTCCCGCGTCGGCCGCGGGCCGACGCTCCATGCGATTCGTGCGTTCGGCGGCGGTTCGCGCGACAGGTCTCATGCCGCACCTCGCGCATGGAGTGCGGGCCTGCGGCCGGCATGGACGAACGCGACGGTTGTCCGCTTTCCCCATCCGCGACCATTCACCGCACCAACTTCGTCAACTCCTCCGCTCCCAGCGCCCGCACGCCGTCGTTTGCGACATGCCGCACCGCCGACCACCAGCTCGCCACCGCCACCGCCGACAGCCCGATGGCCGCAGCCGTCCACAGCCAACGCCGCGCATCCGGCTTCGGTATCAGTGAAACCTGTTCGAAAGACGCCTTCGGCGTCGCCAGAAAGTCCACCGTCGGCCCTGCGGGCACCGGTCGCGGCAGCGGCCGCGGCGCGGGGCTGGCAATCTCCTCGAACCCCTCGTAACTGAAGTTGGCGTTCGTCCGGGGACGGTCCGGAGTCGGCGCGACCGCCGCCGCCGGCCGCGTCGCGGGCCTCGAGGCCGCCGGTCGCGTTGCCGCCGGGACCCCTCGTTCAAGCCGCGACAGCATCGCATCCACCCGCGACAGGACCGTGGCGAGATCCTCGGGAGCAGGGCGGTCGTTCCGGCGATTGGGCTCGAGCATGGGCGGTGTCCTCCGGTGCCTTCCGAAGCCTGTCGTATCGGCCGGAATCCCGTCCGGCTCGCAATCTCGCGGGCCGCCGGCGGCCTTTCGCCCACAAACCACCCACAAACTCCCGACTTCCCGTACGCCCGGCCCCGTTCTCGCCCGATCCTTCCCGAAGCCCCATGCTCAACGAGGAATCGTTCGAACCCCGCGCGACCTCTTCCGGCGAACGCCGCCGGGCGACCCGTACCCCGATCCAGGGACATGTCGTGATCCAGTGGATCCACGACCCCGACGAGACGATCCGCTACCGCGTGCTCGACCGGTCGGACACCGGTCTTCGCCTGCGGCTTGCCCTGCCCCTCGTCGAAGGCCTCAGCGGCCGGGCGATCAACTTCCTGCCGACCGGCGAGTCGATCAACGAGGCCTTCATCGTCGCCTGGTGCCGCCCCGACGGCGACGGTGGTTACGAAGCCGGTCTCCGCTATCTCTCGGCGGCTTGAGCCGGCACCGGCTCGACCTCGACCAGCCGGACGCGAACCGGGTAGCGTCGCCGCACGGCGATCTTCGGCAGTTCGAACGACCAGAGCTCGCGGGCCCGGCCCTCGGCGATGAGGCCATCCACGCGAATCTCGGAATCCGAGCCGAACGGGTCTTGGCCCGAAAGCACGCGGAACGCTTGTCCCTCGGCGAGCAGCCGTTCCATCGTCTGCGGGTTGCTCTCGTGCGGCGACATGCTGGCCGACATTGCAACCAAGTGCGGCATGCACTGGGCGATCGTCACGATCGGAAGGTCGGGCCGTTCGGCCCGCGAGGCGCCGGCCTTCGCAACCAGCGCGTCGAATGCATCGGTCGCCGCACGCGGCAGGTCGCGACCGCGGCGGTCAAACGCATCGTTCACCAGCGTGACCGCGAGCGCAACGACGCCAATCGCCCACGGCTTTCGCCGGAACGGCGAGAATCGATCGTCCAGCGCCCACCACGCGGCCACCAGCGCCGCCGCCGGATAGGCCGGAAGCAGGTAGTCGGCCCGCTTGCCGCGGGAGAGCGCGAACGCGAACACGACCAGGCCCGCGAAGATCGCCGCTTGCATCACCAGCTTTCCGCCGTCGACGCGTCGCCAGCGGGCGAGGCGGGCGGAACCCGAGCGTTCCGGATCGTCGCGACGATCGAGCAGGGCCAGTCCGCCCAGGATCGCCAGGATCGACCACGGCGCGAACCGCGTCACGAAGTAGAACGGGCTGTCGATCGCGGTCTCGACGATTCCGGGCAAGACCACCGGCTCGTGGCCCTCGCCTTCCCCGACGGCCCGCAGCGCGATCTCATCCAGCCACAGCGTGCGGAACGCATGCTCCGGATCGATCCGCCACGCGGCCAGCAGCCAAAGCGGCCCAAGCAGCAGGAAGGCCAGCGAGCCCCACGCGAACCCGAGACGATGCAACGGCTGGATCGAGCGATGCACGACCAGGCAGGCCGCGACCGCGCCGATCGGCGCGAACACCGCGGGCGGGCCCTTGGTCCACGCGGCGAGAATCGCGCCGAGCCAGAACGCGACGGCGAGACCGGGCCGACATCGTTCCGCGACTTCCTTCGGACTCGTCAGGGCCACGGCCGCCGCGCCCCACGACACCGTGAGGCATGCGGTCAACACCATGTCCGGCCGCGCGAGGTACGCAAGTTTCCACGCTCCCGGACACGCCACGAGCATCGTCGCCGCGAACCAGCCGAGCGACGG
>JBIKVN010000041.1:0-16964 GCA_044356865.1 Phycisphaerales bacterium
TCATGCCGTCGAGCAGGTCGTCGACGAAGCAGAACGACCGCGTCTGCGAGCCGTCGCCGTAGAGCGTGATCGGCTCGCCGACGATCGCCTGGCGGATGAAGTTGCTCACCACGCGGCCGTCGTAGGGGTGCATCCGCGGGCCGTAGGTGTTGAAGATCCGGATCACCCGCACCTGGACGCCGTTCATCCGGTGGTAGTCGAACATGAGCGTCTCGGCGACCCGCTTGCCCTCGTCGTAACAGGCCCGCGGCCCGATCGGGTTCACGTTGCCGCGATACTCCTCGGACTGCGGGCTGCGGTCCGGATCGCCGTAGACCTCGCTCGTCGAGGCGTGCAGCACGCGGGCCTTGACCCGCTTGGCGAGGCCGAGGCAGTGCATCGCGCCGAGAAAGCTCGTCTTCGTGGTCTTGACCGGGTTGTACTGGTAGTGGCCGGGCGCCGCGGGACAGGCGAGGTTGTAGACCTCGTCGACCTCGTAGAAAAACGGCTGCGTCACGTCGTGCCGGATGAACTCGAAGTTCGGCTTGCCCATGAGGTGGGCGATGTTCGACTTCTGGCTCGTGAAGAGGTTGTCGAGGCAGAGGACGTCGTGGCCTTGGGCGACCAGCCGGTCGCAGAGGTGGGAGCCGAGGAAGCCGGCGCCGCCGGTGACGAGGATCCGCTTGAGCATGGGACAAGCAAGGTAGCCGAGGCGAAAGCGGCTTGCCGATCGGCCCGGGACGCCGCACCATGGGGCGATGGATGCGAAACGGCGCCTCGCGGTCGGCACGATGACCGGCACCAGCCTCGACGGGCTCGACGTGGCGGCGGTCGAGCTCGCCGGTCGCGGCCTCGGGATGCGGGCGACCGCGGTCGCCCACCGCTCCTTCCCGCTTGCGCTTTCCGCACGGCTGCGGGAAGCCTGCGAGGGGAAGGCCGCGACGGCCGGCGAATTCGCGGGGCTCGCCCGCGACTTCGGCCTCGCCCATGTCGCGGCGATCCGCGCGACCGTCGGCGACGGTCGACCCGACCTGATCGCGATCCACGGCCAGACCGTCTTCCATCGCCCGCCGGTGTCGTGGCAGCTCGTGAATCCGTTTCCCGTCGCCGAGGCCTTCGGTTGTCCCGTCGCGAGCGACCTGCGCGGCGCTGACCTCGCGGCGGGCGGGCAGGGCGCACCGATCACGCCGCTGTCCGACTGGGTGCTCTTCCGCGGGCCGGTCCCCCGCGCGATCGTGAATCTCGGCGGCTTCTGCAACGTGACGGTGCTGCCGGAGGCGTCGCGGCCTGACGCCCTCGCGGCGATCGGCGGCTTCGATGCGTGCGCCTGCAACCAGGTGCTGGACGCGGCGGCGCGGGCGGTCCTGGGGAAGCCCTTCGATGCCGACGGCGCGACCGCCGCGGCCGGACGGGCCGATCCGGACGCGACGGCGAGCCTGCGCGAGCGGCTCGATCGCCAGCGGGCCGAGCGGCGCTCGCTCGGGACCGGCGACGAGGCCGCGGCGTGGGTCGCCGGGCACGCCTCCCGGCTGGCCCCGGCCGACCTCCTCGCCAGCGCGGTCGCGGCGGTCGGCGGTTCGATCGGCGCGGCGGTCGGCGAGGGGCTCGCGCGGCTCGGCCGGGACGCCGCGTGCGAAGTCCTGCTCGCCGGCGGCGGGGCCCGCAACCGGGCCCTTGTCGCGACCATCGCATCCACGTCCGGGTTCGCCGCCCGGACCACCGCGGACCTCGGCATCCCGATCGAGGCCCGCGAGGCGATGGGCATGGCGATCCTCGGGGCGCTCGCCCTCGACGGCGTCGCGACCACGCTGCCGCAGGTGACCGGCCGCGGCGCGTCGGGCGTGGCCGACGCCCTCTGGTGCCTGCCCCGCAGCTCAGTCGGTCGCTTCGCCTGACTCGCCGCGGGCCGCCAGCAACGGCCGGATCGCCAGCAGCGCCGCGACCGTCAGGGCCGAGATCGCGATCGGCTTCCAGCCGCCGCCGAGCCCGCTGGTCACGATCGCCCAGAGGCTCAGGCCGAGATAGGCCAAGGGCGGCAGCGGATAGAACGGCACGCGGAACGGCCGGGCGAGCTTCGGTTCCGACCGTCGGAGCGTCATCACCGCCGCGACCGAAAGCGACGAGAAGATCGTCACGAGCGTCCCGATGAGCGTGAGCAGGTCCTCGAGCGGTCCGATCAGGAGCCCCAGGCACGCCCCGATCCCGACCGTCGCGATGGCGCGGCGGGGCGTCCCGTCGGCGTCGCGGCGGGCCGGCCAATCGGGCAGGTCGCGATCGAGAGCCATCCGCTCGAGCACCCGGGCCGCCGCGATCATGCCGGCGACCAGCGTCGAGAAGATCGAGACCGCGATGATCGCCGCCACCGCGGCGCCCGCCTTCGCCCCGAGCAGGCGGGTCATCGCGAACGCGCCGATGTCGGGAACCGGCTCGCCGTCGCGGACCATCTCGAGCGGCGCCGCGGCCCGCAGGTAGACGAGATTCATCCCGAGATAGAGCACCGTGACCGAGACGACCCCGGCGGTGATCGCGATCGGCAGGGTCCGGCCCGGCGAGCGGACCTCGCCGGCGACGTCGGCGACCGCCGACCAGCCGAGGTAGGCGAACGAGACCCCCAGCGTGGCCGCGGCGACCGGGGCCGAGAAGGGCGATGGATAGGAGCCGGGCGGGGTCTCGCCCGCGGTGGGCACCGCCAGCACCCCCGCGGCGATCAGCCCGCCGATGAGCAGGACCTTGGCCACCGCGAGCAGGTCGTTGAGCCGGACGCCCGAGCGCACCCCGAAGAGCTGCCCGCCGCAGGCGAGGAGGATCGCGACGAGGGCGAGCAGGCGATCGTCGAGCCCGCCCGGCAGGAAGTCCCGCAGGAAGCCCGCCAGGAACAGGGCCACCAGCGTCACGCTGAAGACGTAGCCGGCCAGCAGCGTGACCACGCCCGCGAGATAGCCGAGCCGCGGCCCGTACGCCCGCCGCACGAACGCGACCGACCCGCCCGAACACGGGATCGCCGCCCCGAGCTCGGCGATCGACAGGGCCCCGCAGAGGGCCAGCACCGCCCCGATCAGCCACGGCAGCAGGAGGTTCGCCGAGGTGCCGACCTTCGCCGCGTAGAGGCCGGTGATGCCGAAGATCCCGCCGCCCACCATCGATGCGACCACGATGGCGGTCGCCGAGGTGAGACCGAGAACGCGGGGCGGGTTCCCGTCGGAAGCGGGCATCGGGGCTTGGAATATCCTCGAAGCCCGAGCGTTCCGCCACCCATGCTTCCCCTTCTCGTCTCCCTGCTGCTCGCGCCGCCCGCCCCGCCCGATCCGCTGTCGGGACCGGCGGTCGAAGTCGAGGCCGCGCCGGACACGCTGGTCCGCCGCGATTTCGAGGGCCGGCTGGAGCCGCTCGACGAGGAACCCGGCCTCGCCGCCCTTCGGCTGCTCGGGCTCGACGCCGGACGCATGGCCCGGGTCGAGGCGATCGTCGTCGACCGGCAACGCCAGTTCGACCGGACCGCCCTCGCGAACTACGCGACGGTGGCCGAGATCGGCGCACTGCTGCCGATGCGGGCGCGGAGCCGGGGCGAGACCGTCGCCGATCCGGAAGAACGGCGGCAACGGGCGAGGCTGGCCGCCCTGCTCGGCGAACTCTCGCGCGAGTTCCGCGACCTCGAGGCCCGCGGCACGCTGCTCGCCGAGTGCGGCCCGATCCTGACCCCGACGGAACTCGCGACCGCGACGCGGCTGGTCGAGGAACGGGCGAAGGCCGAGACCGACGCGCTGGCCGCGGCGAATCCCGGAATCCCCCGGCCCGAGCTCGCGACGCGGCTCCGGCTCGAGGAGTTCGGCCGGCGGGTGCGGGGGGCGATCGAACGCTTCGCCGCGACGGCGACCGCCGAGCTCGAGCGGTTCCGCGCCGACCTCGACCTCACGCCCGAGCAGGTCGAATCGATGCGCTCGGTCTTCGGGCCGATCGCGGTCGCGCGGCTCGGCCGCGACGAGGGCGACCCCGAGGTGCGGGCCGAGGCGACGCGGGCGTTCGCGACCTTCTACCGGACGCTCGATCGCGACCAGCGGGCGAAACTCGCGGCGATGCGGTTCCGCGAGGCGATGGAGCGTGAGAAGGCCCGCGACGCGGCCGCGACTCAGCCGCCCGAAGCCGCGGCCGCGACCCACTGACCGTCGCGCCAGACCGGCCGCGACCGGTCGGTGCCGAAGACCGACTCGAGCCGCAGCGTGTCGACCTCGAGCAGCGGCGCGTCGCCGCCACGGGCGAGGTCGGTCGAGAATCGCCCGTCCGGGCGCTCGGCCGCGGCCGCGAGAATCGCCTCGTCGATCGCGAACATCGCGGCGCGGCGGACCCGGTCGATCTCGGGCCGCATGGAGCCCGAACGGAAGACCCGCAGGTCCTCGCGGAACCGCTTCGCCCCGCCGGGCATCGAGGTGCCGTAGCGCTCGAGCAGGTCGTCGGCGCCGGGCACCCGCAGGGCGCTCGTGCCTTGGCTGCCCCGGCCCCGCCGCAGGGCCGAAAAGGCTTCCGAAACCGCGACCGCCGCGTCGGCGTCGACCCGCTCGACGGCCGCGGCCTCGACCGACGCGCTCGGGGCGAGGAGCCGCGCGACCGCCTCGAGCCGCTGCCGCTGCAGGCGGTCGGTCTCGAGGGCGAGCAGCCCGAGCGCCGCCGAACGGCCGAGCCGTTCGCGGTCGAGCAGCCCGGCGAGGGCGTAGAGCCGTCGCGCCAGCCGCCGATCGTCGTCGGCGCCGCTCGCCGGCAGCGCGTCGGCGATCTCCTCGGCCAGCTCGAGGTAGTCGAGCGGACGCTTCGGGTCGAGCGCCGCGAGACGAGCCTCGCGGGAAGGCGGCTCGCCCGACGGGCCCGCCGCGAACAGGCCCGCCAGCACGCCCATCGCCGCGATCGTCGCGAACGCCCGTCTCACGCCTCACCCCCGTTCGCCGCGCCGGCATCCTTCGCCTCGTCTTCGGGACCGGCCGGCCGGAACCGCAGGTCGAGCGTCGCGGAAATGCCGAGTTCGCTCTCGAGCAGCTGCCCGAGCGCCGAGCCGGCCCGAGCCCGCCGCTCGGCGACCGTGGCGAGAATCTCGGCGACCCGCGAACGGAGCGGCGGCTCCTCGGCGACCGCGGCGGCGGCGACCAGCTCGAGCAACGACAGGCTCTCGGCGGCGCAGCGTCGGATCGGCCCGTCGGCGAGCGTCCGCCGCACCTCGCGGCGGCGGTCGAGCTCGTCGAGCGGCGCGGGGAACGGGTCGCTGAGGAACATCGTGCCGGCCCGCGTGCGCCATTGCCGCGCGAGCGAGGCGAGCGCGGTGTCGGGCGAGATCATGCCCGTCGGAGGCTCGTAACCGGTCGCGAGCAGCCGGGCCCGCACGTCGATCGACTCGGCGTAGCGCTCGGCGAGGGCGTCGATCGCGAGACCGCCCGCCCGTTCGAGCCGCAGGATCTTCCGCACGAGGGCGTGCCGGGCCGCCCGCATCCAGTCGCGGTCGCGGGTCTCGGGCAGCGTCGCCCCCGTCACCTTCTGCAGGTAGACCGAAACCGACTCCGAGCGCGGCGAGCTCGGCAGCTGGTCGAGGATCTCGACCAGCACCGCGACGCCGTTGGGGAAGCGTTCGCCCACGACATCCTGGGCGAGCGAGCGCACCGCGGGGTCGGAGGCGAAGAACGCTTCCTTCACGAGGGCCGCGGCGTCGATCGGGCCGAGGTCGCCGGCGGCGGTGCGCATCCTCAGGTTGCGAAGCTGCTCGCGCTGCCGCTCGAGGTCGCGACCGGCGGCCTGGAACAGGGCGTTGAACTCGCCGTCCGTGCCGGCGGTGACGCCGGCGACGAGGCCGCCGCGGGAGAGCGCGACGGCATCGGCGTTGAACGTCTCGTCGAGCTCGCCGAAGAGCTCGTCCGCCGCGTCCGGCTGGCCGACGGCGAGCGCGGTGCCGAGGGCGGCCAGCCACGAGGCGGCGACCACCGCCCGCAGGCGACCGAACTCGTCGGCGGCGGGAAGCTGCTCGACCTTGGTGCGGGCGACCCGCCACCGCTCGAGCAGCCTCGGCTCGACGGGAATGCCGCCGCCCGAGGCGAGGGTCGGGCGCGACTCGGGCCAGGCGGCGAGGATCCGGGTCAGGGCGTCCTGCCGGGCGCCGAGGTCGGCCTTCGGCGGCACGATCAGCTCGGGCACGAACCACGCCGCATCGGCGTCGAGGTCGAGCAGCGAGGTGAGGGCCCAGAGCCGCGACGGCGCGATCGAGCCGTCGGCGAGCCAACGGGCCAGCGCGGCCCGGGCCTCGGCCCGGACCGGCGATCGCGAGGTCCAGTCGATCTCGTCGAGAAGGCGGCCGAGGAGATCGCTTCCCTCGCCGTCCGGCACCGGATCGAGCCGCGGGTCGCGCAGCGCCGCGTCGATCGCCTCGAGGACCGAGCGCTCGACCGCGGCCTCGCTGCGCAGGCGGCGTCCGGCCTCGAACCAGCGTTCCCAACGGGCGGCCGCGACCGGATCGCCGGGCGTGATCGCGACCAGGTCGCGGGCGGTGCGCTCGAGCCAGGCCGTCGCCCCGAGTTCGAACGCGGGCGTGCCGCCGCGCTCGGCGGCCAGCACCTTCCGCGGCACGGCGGCCACGAGGCGATCGGCGGCGGCGGCGGCGACGGCCGGCGGCATCGAGCCGCGGGCGGCGCACTCGGCGAGGATGCCCGCGGCGAACGAGCCTCGCCACGGGCCGAGCGCGTCGCGCAAGACCGTCCTCGGATCGACCGCAAGCGGCGCGAGGAACTCCTCGGCGACGCGATCGTCCTCGAGCGGACGGAGCACCGACAGCACCGCCTCGACCGCTTCGGTACGAACCGCCGGGTCAAGCAGCGGCCAGCATTCCGCCACCGTCGCGACCAGCGAAATCCACTCCTTCCGGTCGACCTCGGCGGGTCGGCCCGGGGCGAGTTCGTTCTTGCGGGCGAGCCGGGCGAGCCGCTCGACGATCGGCCCGGGCTCAGCCGCCGCAGCCTTGGCCTCGGCCGGCGCGGCTCCGCCCGCCAGCGTCGGCCGCCGCGACCAGCGGACCGGCGACGGCCTCGTCGGATCGACCCGCGGCGCGGCCGGCACCTCGGGCGGCGTCTCGAGCCGCTCGCGTTCAGCCACCTCGGCGGCGGTCGGGGCCCGGGGCGGTCGTGACCGCTCGTTCGCGGTGAGGGCGTGCCCGAGGAACCAGAGCCCGGCGGCGGTGATGGCGACGAAGACCAGCGTGAGCCGCATCAGACTCGCCGGCGACTCGCCCCGCTCCTCGCGGGCGAGGGTGCCGTCGACGAGCCCCCCGCTGCGGGCGAGGCGATCCTCGTCGGCCGAACGCAGCGCCGCCAGCTCGGCGACGGCGCCGGCGACGCGATCGGGCCGGCGACGAAAATCGCCCGAGCGGGCGCTTCGCTGGATGCCTTCGACGATCCGCACCAGCCCCTCGCTCGAGACCCCGAACCGCGCGGCGATCGCCACGAGTCGGGCCCGGCTCGTGGCGTTCCAGCCGCCCTCGGTCGCCAGCGTGGCCAGGACGAGGCGGTCGAAGTCGGTGAGTTCGGTCTCGGCGACCGAGGGGCGAGGCCGCTCGGCCGGAGGCGGCGGCGCCATCGCCAGCGCCGGCGGAATCGCCGGCACCGGTCGCGGGCGCACCAGTTCGTCCCGCAACGCATGGGCCGCCGCGTTCAGGTCGCGCCGCAGTCCGTCGGCCTCGGGCTCGCGCCCCGAGGGGTGCCGGTCGACGCGGGCCTGCTGCCGGGCGAGCGCCGCGTCGATCGCTTCCGGGGTGAGCGGCCCGTCGGGAAGCCCGAGCATGCGGCGCGGCGGCACGCCGACCTCGATCCCGAGGAAGCGCATCGACGGCGGCCGCTTCACGACTCGCCTCCCGGCCCGAGCGTCCGCTCGACCGCCCGCAACCGCTCGCCCCACGGCTCGGGCCCGTAGCTCGGTTGGAGCGCGACATGCTGGGCAAGCACCGCGCGGGCCCGCGGGGGATCGATCACGGCCAGCGTCTCGAGCAACAGCGTCTTCGCGCGGTACCACCGTTCGCTGCCCGCCGGCGAACCGGCGACGAGGGTGCGAAGCGCCTCGGCGGCACGGGGCCGGTCGCCCGCCGCGAGCGCGAGGTCGGCGACGGTCTCGAGGGCGGCGGCGTCCTTCGGGCGCTTCGCGAGCAGGGCGTCGGCCAGCGGACGCAGCCGCGCGACGAGCTCGACGTCGGGCGAGGCCGGGGCCTCGCCGAGGGTCTCCTCCCGCGCCGCCGCCAGCGTGAGGGCCGCGACGCTCTCGATCCCGGCCAGGTCGAGCGCCGCCCGGGGCGAACCCGCGGCGGCGACCGCGCTCGCCACGATCGATTCGCCCGCGAAGAGCGTCGCGGCGCGAACCTCGGCCCGACCCGGCGCGGCCGGCGGCTCGTCGCGGAAGCGACCGGCGGCGGCCCGGAACAGCGCCCGCCGCGCGAACTCGCGCTGGGCGTCGTCGGCGGACGGATCGGACAGCGTCTCCGACAGCCGCCGGATCGCCTCGGGAAAATCGCCCCGAAGCGCCGCCAGCTGCACCCGCCGCATCGAGGCCTCGGCCCCGAACCCGGCCTTCGCCCCGAGCGCGGCGATCGCCGCCTCGGCCGCGTTCGCATCGCGGACCTCTTCCGACAGCGCGATCTCGGCGACCTGCCGCACGAGCGCGACCTGCCCCGCGGGCAGGCCGTCCCGCACCGGAAGCGTCGCCACCGCGGCCAGGAACGCCCGCCCGACCTCGGCCTTCGCACCGAGGCTCGCCGCGTCGCCCGCCACGGTGCGGCTGGCGCGGAACAGCCGGTAGAGGGCCAGCGCCGCCTGCGTCCGCGCCGCGACCGCCTCGGTGCCGTCGCCCTTCGCCCCGAGCAACCGGTCGATGTCGGCCCGCTCGGGAACACCCTGCGCGGCCAGCCTCATCCGAAGCAGGGTCGGCACGCTCGCGCTCGAGGGGTGGCGGTCCAGAAACGCGTCGATGCGGCGGGCGCACTCGGCGCGGCGCTCGCCCGACGCGGCGTCGTCGGGCCGGGCCGCGACCAGCCGGTCGAGCGCGACGATGGTCATCCAGTCGGCGTTCTCGTCGGGTCGCCCGGCCGCGACCGCCGCGTCGGACACCGCGCGGAACCCGGCGAGCGCCGCCTCGAGCTCGCCGCGCTCGAACCGGCACCAGGCCGCGATCGAGCGGCAGCCCGCAAGGCTCGCCGCGTACGCCGCGGCGTCGGGCTCGAGCACCGCCCGCTCGAGCGCCTCGGCCGCCGCGCCGAACCGCTCGCGGGCCTTCGCCTCGTCGCCGGCGGCCCGGGCGGCGCGGGCCTCTTCCTCGGCGATCACGCCCGCGACATAACGGGCGGGAAAGCCCGACTCGCCGAAGACATCGCGTCCGAAACGCCGGGCGAGATCGACCACCTGGGCGAGCTCCCGCCGCGCCGCCAGCGCCGCCACCGCCTCGCGGGCGAGCGTCGCGGCCCGGGCGTCGCGCTCGCGCTGCCGCAACCCGCCGACCGCGGCCAGCCGCAGCCAGGCGACCGGGGTGTCGGACTTCCCCGCGAACTCCGCCAGCCGCTCGCCCGCCTCCTCCCAGTTCCGCTCGTCGAGCGCGAGCGCGAGCCGCCACGCGGGCAGCTGCCCGCGGATCGCCGGCGGCGCCTCGGGGACCTCGAGCAGGTCGAGCCACTCCCGCGCCGACGCCGCGGACCCCTCGCGCGAACGGCACAGGGCCATGCCGAGGATCGCCTCGGCGAAGGCCTCCTCGGCCCGCAGGTCGCGCGACACGTCCTTCGGCTGCGGATACGCCTCGCCGGTGTCGACGATGCGGCCGAACGCGGCGGTCGCCGCCTCGAGATCCTTCGCGTCCGCCGCCGGGTCGGCGGTCTCCCGCCCGAGCCGCATCAGGTAGTACCGCGCCCAGCCCTCGAGCAGCACCGCCTGCGCGGTCCGCACGCGGAAGCGATCGGCCGCGTCGACCATCCGCTCGGCCCGGGCCAGCGGCAGGTTGTCGCCGCGGCGGTCGAAGGAACGGGCCTTGCCCTCGAGCCGCATCCGCATCGCGGGCAGGTCGCGGGCGATCTCCTCGAGGATGGCCCGGGCCTGCGCGATCGCCTCGGGGGTGGCCAGGGCGACCCGCTCGTCCTCGGCGATCCGGGCCGCCGAGCGGTAGCGGGCCCGCAGGAGCGCCAGCCGCAACTCCTCGGGTTCCTTCGGCGGCTGCTTGGCAAGCAGCCGATCGATCCGCCGCTCGAGGTCGGCCCGCGACGCGGGGTCCGTCGCCCGCTCGAGCAGCTCGGGGTAGATCTCCGCCAGGCGCTCGGCCGCGCGGTTGCGGGCCTCGGGCAGCGGACCCGTGCCGAAGACCGTCCGCTCGAGCTCGACCGCCAGCAGGTCGACCAGCCCGAGCCGCTCGAGGTACGCGGCGGTGCCGGCGTCCTGGCCCGGCGCCGCCGCGGCGAGCGCAAGCGACAGCGCGGCGGTCGCAAGCCCGACCGACATCCGTTCAATCCGCCGTGGGCTGGAGCTTTGGCTTCGCCTCGTACGGCACATAGGTCACCTGCGCGAAACCGGCGTCGCGCCCCGCCTGGATCGCCGCGGTCGCGAACCCGACCGACACGCCCGGATGCACCTCGACGAAAAGTCCCTGCGTCGCGTCCAGCGGCTCGAGCGCCGCCGCAAGGGCCGCACGATCGGCCGCCAAGCGCTCCCCGATCCGGTACGCCGGCTTCCCGTCGACGAGCTCGACCTTCACCACCTGCGCCTGCATCTCGCTCGAGGCCCCGGACGCCTCGCGCCGCACCGCGAGGTTCGGCGAGAGCCGCGACTCGCGGCCCTGCATCCCGGTGGTGAAGAGGAAGAACGCCAGCAGCAGGAACGTGGCGTCGATCATGCTCGCCATGCTGAGTTCGGGCTTCTCGCGGTCGCGACGCCGGACGAAGCGCATCAGGAGCCTCCCCCGCCGGACGGGCTGGTCGCGAGGCGGATCGAGCGGGCCCCCGCCCGTTCGAGCGTGCCGATGAGGGCGTTCAGCGTCTCGGCCGGCGCGTTCCGGTCGGCCCGCACCAGCGGACGGCGGCTTGCGGCGTCGTCACCGCTCGATTCGCCGAGGCTGCGGGCGAGTTCCGCGACCTCGTCGAGGGTGCGCGGGGCGTCGCCGACCACGAGCTCGCCGCTTGCGAGCACGTTCACCACCAGCCCCGAGAGCTCCTCCGACCGGTCGTCCTCGCCCTGCTCGCGCGGCAGGTCGACCTCGGTGCGGGCCACCTCGACCATGTGGCTGGTCACGAGGAAGAAGATGAGCAGCTGGAAGACGATGTCGATCATGGGCGTCATGTCGACCGCCAGCATGCGGGCCGCGGAACCGGGCCGGGTGAATCTCACCGCCGCGCCCCCGCCCCGCCGCCCTCGAGGGCGACCATGAGGTCCTCGCAGACGAGGCCGGCCTCGGCGGCGAGCCCGTCGATCCGGTTGCGGAAGAACGTGTAGAGGCTGACGCAGGGAATCGCGACGACCAGCCCCTGGAAGGTGGTGATCAGGGCGATCGAGATGTTGCTCGCGAGATCGCCGTAATAGCCGGGGTTGTTCGCCCCGCTCGTCGCGACGGTGTCGAAGGCCCCGATCATGCCCTGCACCGTGCCGAGGAGGCCGAGCAGCGGCGCGACCGCGCCGATCACGCCGATCGCGTCGAGGGTGCGGAAGAGCCGGGCGGTCTCCTCGGCGCCGGACTCCTCGAGGGCGTTCTTCATCTCGAACGCCCCGAACGCCGAGCGCTGGTAGCGCTGCAGGGCCGGGGCGAGGATCCGCGTGAGGTAACAGTCGTTCGCCGGCAGCAGGCAGAACTCGAGGGCCGAGGCGGCCTGGCCGCTCGCGAGCATGCCCTTGAGGGCCTCGACCTTCGGCGGCGGGATCAGGTTCACCCGCCGCAGCTGCACGAACTCGATGACCACGAGGGTGACCGCCGCCACCGAGAGGGCCACGATCAGGTAGCCGATCGGGCCGCCGCCGGTGATGAACTTGAGCAGGCTCTGCGCCGCGGGCGCGTCGGCCGCGGCGGTCTCGGCGGCGAGGAGGAACGGGGCGGGAATCGTCATGCGATGGCTCGGGGGTTCGGGGAATCGGGAGGGAATCAGGAAGCGGGAACGGCGCGGAGCGCGGGCGGCGGGCTGGTGGGCAGCCCCGCGAGGAGCTCGCGCTCGAGGCGATCGGCGGCGTCGAGGTCGCCCAGCCCTCGCAAGGCGCGGATCGACTCGGCGAGGGCGATGCGGCTGAGGAGGTCGGTCTCGGCGGTGCGGCGGGCGGGAATCGAGAGCAGCCGCACGATGCCCTCGCGCCGCAGCGCCGGGTCGCGCCCGCGGGCCAGCGAACGCCCGAGCAGGTACGCCCGCCACGCGTCGCTCCAGCCCGCGGCCGACTCGGGCATCGCGGCGACCGCGGCCTCGAGACCCTCGCGGGCCGCGATGAGTTCCGGATCCGATCCGCCCGCGTCGGCCGCCGCCAGCCGGGCCGCCGCATGCACGAGACGCACCGCGGGAGTGTCGGCGGAGGTCGGCTCCGGGGACTCGCCGCGCAGCGCCGCCTCCCAGCCGCGGGCGAGATCGCGCAGTCCCGGCTCGAGTTCGCCCCGCGCCGCGAGCCACGCCGCGATCGCCGCGGCCACCAGCTTGGCCGCCTCACGCGATCGGGCATCCGCCGGATCGACCGCGAACGCCGGGGCCAGGGCCGGGGCGATGCCGGTCGCGTCATCCAGCACCGGCGGCAGCAGGGCGAACCGGTCGGTCCGCACACCCGCGGCCCGGATCCGCGCGGCCTCGAGCGACGCCACGATCGCCCCCGTCGCGTCGCCCGCCGCCAGACGCGTCCGCAGCAGGCCTTCCGCCGCGATGAGCCCGCTTTCCGAGGGCGGAACCGCCGCGGCGAGGAACGCATCGGCGACCGACTCGAACGCCGAACGGGCCAGTTCGGCGTCGCCGCGGGCGAGCCGCGACCGCCCCCGCCAGAGCCGCTCGGCCACCGCGAGACGCTGCCGTTCTCCGGCGGTGAGCTCGCGGCCGCGCACGCCGCGCACCCGATCCCACGCGAGGGTCCGGCGGCCTTCGGCGGTCTCGACGACGAGCCCCTCGGGACGGAACTCGACCGCCCGGGCCTCGATCGGCGCCTCGCCACCGCGCAGGTCCACGGTCTCGGCTGCGGCCACCGCCGCCAGCACCGCCGCCCCGACGATCGCCACCCGCCACCTCACGGCACGAACCCCGGGAAACTCCCCGCGTTCGACACCGGCACGAAGCGGAAGGTTCCCTCCGACTCGCGGGCGATCCGCCGCAGGTCGTCCTGCGACGCGTCGGGGCTGAACGCCACGGTGTGCACGACGACCTTCCGCTTCTTCTGCTGGGCATTGAGGGCCAGCACCTCGTCGGGAGTGCGTTCGGGGATCTCGCCGTCGGTGAGGAAGAAGATCACGTCGGGCGGCGGATTGAGCTGGAACGCCAGCACGAACGCGTCGCCGGGTTCGGTCCCGCCCATCGGCCGCTGCTGGTCGAGCCACTGGTTGATCCGCGCCACGTTCGAGGGTCGGGCCCGCACCCAGCCCTCGCCGACCGGCATCGGGACCGGATCGCTGTGGTAGAGGCAGACGAAGACGCTCGCGAAGTCGGGCAACGCCCCGATCGATCGCTTGAGCTCGTTGATCGCGGTCGGCAGCCGCTCGCCCGCGGACATCGAGCCCGAGATGTCGACGATGTAGGCGAAACGCTGGCCTTTCCCGCCGATCCCGAAGAAACTCGTGCCGCCGCCCCCGCCGCCCGGCCCGAGCCCGCCTCCGCCGCCGGCGGGCGAACCGCCCTCGCCCGACAGCCCCGACCCACCCGCCTCGAGCGAACCGGTGCCGATGCCCTCGCCGCCCGATTGCGGATCGATCGGCTCGAGGGCCGTCGCGTCGACGTTCTCGGTCGGCTCGGTGACCTCGGGCGCGTCGGCGTCGGGAATCTCGGCGGTCGGAACTTCCTCGAGCGAAGGCTGCTCGAGCACCGCGAACTCGAAAGTCACCTCGTCGCCCCCGGGCGCCGGACCGGGCCGGGCCCAGAGGATGTTCATGAGCCAGATCGCGATCGCCAGATGCAGCGGCACCGAGATCGCCAGGCCGATGAGGATGAGCGCCCGCCGCCGGCCGCGCCGCATTCTCTCGCGTTCGGCCGCCAAAGCCAGCCGTTCGGCCCGCAGCGCGGCCGCGGCCTGGGCGAGTTCGGCGGCAGGATTCCTCGGGGATTCTCGGGGCGCGGGGCTGGGCACGGTCTTCTCGCAGGTGGCCGCAGGCGGCGAACCGGATACGGGCCGGCGATGGGCCCCTGACCGGAATGCTACTTCCGGAGCTCGATTCCGAACGGTTTCCGGTACCGTTCCGCTTCCCTCCGGACACCCTGCATGCCCAAGCCCTACCGACGCGTCCTGCTCAAGATCTCCGGCGAGTCCTTCGCCGCCCCCGGCCAGCTCGGGATCGCCCCCGACGAGCTCCGGGCCATCGCCTCGGAAATCGCCTCGGCCGCCGAAAGCGGCACCCAGATCGCGGTGGTGGTCGGCGGCGGGAACATCATCCGCGGGGCCCAGCTCGCCCAGCAGGTCGGGATCGACCAGTCGACCTGCGACTACATGGGCATGCTCGGCACCATCATCAACGGCATGGCCCTGAAGGAAGCCCTGAGCCAACTCGGCCGCGAGACCCGCGTGATGAGCGCCATCAACGCCCCCGCGGTCGCCGAGCCGTTCATCCGCCTCCGGGCCGACCGCCACCTCGAGAAGGGCCGGGTGGTGGTGTTGGTGGCCGGCACCGGGAACCCGTTCTTCACCACCGACACCTGCGCCTCGCTGCGGGCGATCGAACTGAAGGCCGAAGTGCTGCTCAAGGCGACCAAGGTCGACGGGATCTACGACTCGGACCCCAAGCGGAACCCCGCCGCCCGCCGCTTCGAGACCCTCACCGCCCGCGAGGCCGTCGAGCGGCAGCTCGGGGTGATGGACCTGACCGCCATGACCATGTGCATGGAGCGGGGCCTTCCGGTCTGCGTCTTCGATTACAAGACCCCGGGCAACATCCGCCGCGTCGTGGCCGGCGAGCGGATCGGCACGCTCGTCACGGCGGCCACGGCGTAAACTCCGTTTCCCATGGATCTCGACACCATCCAGCTCGAAGCCGACGAACGCATGTCCCAGTCGATCGAGTACCTGCAGCGCGAGCTGCGGGGCATGCGGACCGGCCGGGCCAGCACCGCGCTCCTCGAGTACGTGAAGGTCGACTACTACGGCAGCATGACCGACCTCCGCGAGCTCGCCGCGATCAGCGTGGCGGAAGCGACGCAACTCGTGGTGAAGCCCTTCGACCCGAGTTCGAAGTCGACCATCGCGAAGGCGATCGAGAGCGCCGGCCTCGGCCTCAACCCGCAGGCCGAGGGGAACCAGATCCGCATCAACATCCCCCCGCCGTCCTCCGACCGCCGCAAGCAGCTCATCACGCAGGTCAAGAAGATGGCCGAGGACTCGAAGGTCGCGGTGCGGAACGAGCGGCGCGACGCGAACAAGCACATCGACGCCCTCGCCGCCGACAAGAAGAAGCCGCTTCCCGAGGACCAGGTCACGTCCGCGAAGGAGGAGATCGACGAGCTCGCGAAGAAGCATGTCGCGCGGATCGACGAGCTGGCCGCGAAGAAGGTCGCCGAGATCGAGGAAGTCTGACCTTTCCCCGAGGCTACCCCCCCGCCATGCTCTCCGCGCTTCCGCCGGCCGCGTTCCTGATCGCCGCCCTCGCCGCCCCGGCCGACCTTCCGGTGGTGATCGTCGACCGCGACGACATCGAGATCCGCGAGAGCTGCCGCCTGCGCTTTCCGCTGCCGGTGACCGACGCGAACGGCGACGGCGTGGTGCAGGTGACCGGCGACGGCATCACCGTCGACCTCGACGGCGGCGTGCTGATCGGCTCGCTCCCGAACGTCGCGCCGGAGGCCCGCACCGGCACCGGAGTCGTGGTGACGGGAAAGAACGTGACGCTTCGCAACGGGGCCCTGCGCGGCTTCCGCTGCGGGATCCGGGCGAGCGGGGCCGACGGCCTCACCGTCGAGCGGCTCGAGCTGGCCGACCTGTTCATGATGCGGCTCGCCTCGACCGCCGAGGCGGAAGTCGCCGCCGACTGGCTCTGGCCGCACGAGAACGAGAACCGCGAGTGGGTGACGAGGTACGGTGCGGGCCTCCTCGTCGAGGACGCGAAGGGCGTCACGGTGCGCGACGTGACCGTCCGCCGGTCGCAGAACGGCATCCTGCTGCACCGCGTGGGCGAGTCGAAGGTCTACGACAACGACGCGTCGTTCCTCTCGGGCTGGGGCCTCGCCCTGTACCGCTCGAGCGGGAACGTGATCGCCCGGAACGCCTTCGACTTCTGCATCCGCGGCTACTCGCACGGGGTCTACAACCGCGGGCAGGACTCCGCGGGGATCCTGCTCTTCGAGCAGAGCTGCGACAACCTGGTCGCCCTGAACAGCGCCACCCACGGCGGCGACGGCGTCTTCGGCTTCGCGGGCCGCGAGGCCCTCGGCGAGCGGCCGCCCGCCGCGCCGCCCGAGCCGGGCTGGTACGCCGGCCGCGGCTCGAACCGCAACCGCTTCATCGGGAACGACCTCTCGTACGCGGCGGCCCACGGCCTCGAGATCACCTTCTCGACCGGAAACATCATCGCCCACAACCGCCTCGTCGAGAACGGGATCTGCGGCGTCTGGGGCGGCTACTCGCGCCAGACCCTCATCGTCGCGAACGAGTTCGCCCGCAACGCCGCGGGCTCGATCGACATCGAGCACGGCGTGGGGAACCTGGTCTGGAAGAACGCCTTCGAGGGCGACGCGGTCGCGATCGAGCTCTGGGACGATGTCGACCCGGACCTCGCGAAACTCCCGTGGGCGCAGGCGAACCGCATCGATCCGGGCGACAGCTCGATCCGCGACAACCGCTTCGCCGGGTGCG
>JBIKVN010000042.1:0-16927 GCA_044356865.1 Phycisphaerales bacterium
ACCAGCTCGACCCGTTCGGCGTGATGGTCCACGCGTCGAACCCCATCTCGTCGATGGAGGAGCTCTGGAAGTCGAAGTCGACCGTGGCCTGCGAGGGCGACCTCGCGTGGGTCACGATGCTGAACCGAAAGTACGGCGGCCAGGACCTCTCGTTCATCCCCTACAGCGGGAACGTCGCCCAGTTCGCGGCCGACCCGACGCTGGCCCAGCAGTGCTTCATCACCGCCGAGCCGGTCACGCTCGAGCTGCAGGGCAAGCCGGTGAAGGTCTTCCCGACCCGCGAGTCGGGCTTCAACCCGTACAACGGCGTGATCGTGACACGGCGGTCGTTCCTCGACGGGAACGGCGAGGCCGTGGCGAAGCTCGTCCGCGCGATGCAGAAGGGCTGGGAGTCGTACCTCGCCCAGCCGGCCCCCGCGAACGAGATCATGGCGAAGCTGAATCCGGCGATGAGCCGCGAGGCCATGGATCTCGGCGCGGAGCGTCAGGAGCCGATCATCCGCACCGCCGACACCGACCGCCTCGGCCTCGGCGCGATGGTCGCCGAGCGTTGGAAGGAGACCGCCGACCAGCTCGTCGAGCTCGGCAAGATCAAGGCGGCCCCGGCGGCGGAGAGCCTGTTCCGCTGGACGCCGCCGGCGAAGTGATCGCGCCGTCGCGGTACCACCAGATCGCGGCGACGACCAGCAGGTTCACCACCGAGGTGCCGAGCGCCCCGATGATCGACTGCAGTTCGAAGTGCCGCTCCATGTAGAAGAAGAGCGAGATGTTCGCGACCGCGAACAGGATCCACGAGAGGGCCGAGACGCCGGCCGCGCTCTTCCGCCGTACGATCGCGAGAAACTGCAGGAAACTCGCCGACGGGAAGATCACCGCGGGGATCCAGCCGGCGAAGTCGCTGAGATCGAAGGCTTCGAGGGGTTCCACGGGGTCAGGGTAGGGGTTCCGGCCGCGGAGCGCGCGGGGGAAGCCGCGAGGCGTCGGCATGGCCGATCGCGTCCTTCCCGAAGCGGGCCCGGATCGCGTCGGCGGCCCGGTCGAGCCGGGTCTTGCGGAGGTGCTCGGGGTCGTTCGCCGCGAAGAGATCGAGTTGCGTTCCCGGGGAACCGGCCCCGCCCGCGAGCCGCGTCGCGGTGAAGCCCACGAGCCGCAGCGGGCGGAAGCCTTCGGCGGCGGAAGTGAAGGCCCGGAAGGTCGCGCGGGCGGCGTCGCGGAGAAGGTCGGTCCGGTCGGTCGCCTCGGGCAGCGTGGCCGAGCGGGTGATCGTCCGGAAGTCGCTGAACCGCAGCTTGAGGGTCACGCCGCGGGCGCGGAGGCCTTTCCGCCGCAGCCGGGCCGCGACGAGCTCGGCCTGCCCGAGAAGTTCCGCCTCGGCGTCGTCGGGATGCGCAAGATCCTCGCCGAAGGTCTGCTCGTGGCCGACCGAGACCGGATCGCGATCGGGCACGACGGGCCGGTCGTCTTCGCCGCGGGCGAGGACGACGCTGCGATCGGCGTACGAGCCGAGCAGCCCGCGAAGCGCGAGGGCGTCGGCCCGCTGCAGGTCGCCGAAGGTCCGGAACCCCGCGTCGCGCAGCCGCTTCGCCCCGACCGGCCCGACGCCCCACATCCGCTCGACCGGCAGCGGGGCGAGGCGCGCCGCGAGGCCCTCGGGGCCGAAGACGACCAGCGCGTCGGGTTTCTCGAGGTCGCTCGCGATCTTCGCGACGAACTTGTTCGGGGCGACGCCGACCGAGACCGCGAGGCCCAGCTCGTCGCGGGTGCGCTGCCGCACCGCCGCCGCGATCGTCCGCCCGTCGCCGAGCAGCCGCGTCGAGCCCGTCGCGTCGACGAACGCCTCGTCGAGCGAGAGCGGCTCGACGAGCGGCGAGACGTCGCCGAGGATCGCCATGAAGCGGGCCGACAGCTCGGCGTAGCGATCGAACCGCGGTTTCACGACCGCGGCGTGCGGGCACTTCGCGATCGCCTGGCCCATCGGCATCGCGCTCCGGCAGCCGAAGGCCCGCGCCTCGTAGCTCGCGGCGCAGACCACGCCGCGCTTCCCGCCGCCGACCAGCACCGGCTTCCCCCGCAGCGACGGGTCGTCGAGCTGCTCGACCGAGGCGTAGAACGCGTCGAGATCGGCGTGCAGGATGGTGCGTCCGGCCGCCATCGCGTCACTCCGGCCCGGGGTGGCCGTTGAAGAGGTCGCGGCTGGTGATGAGCGTCAGCGGCGGCCGGTGGGCCGAGCCGTCCTGCGTGACGATCACGCAGTCCAGCCGGCGGTCCGAGACGAAGGCGTGGATCGCGTCATCGAGCGAGGCGTACTCGGGCAGGAAGCGCACGAGGTCGCGGCGATGGTCGCGCTCCAGCACCTCGCCGACGGTGACCGTCCGCAGGTCGCCGGTGCAGCCGTCGCGGAGGTCCTGCGCGGCGACGAACCGCGTGATGCCGTTCGCGGTGAGCAGGCCGAGAAACGCGTCGTCGCGGTAGACGGGAAAGCGGGCGAAGCCGCTGGTGCGGACGAGTTCGAGCGCGTCGGCGAGCGAGCGGCCGGCGTCGAGCCGGAGCACCGGTCGCGCGAACCGCGGCAGCAGCCGGTGCGGGGCCGCGAGCAGGGTGTCGACCTGCTCGAGCTTCCGCACCGTTCCCTCGGTCGGGATCGCGAGGGCGCCCTGGCCGTCGTAGCGGCCGTGCACGATCGCGTTCCGCAGGCGGCCGACCTCGAAGAGGAACTCCTCGAGCGGCCGGAGCGCCGGCCGCCGCGAGGCGACGCTCCGCACGAGCGAGGTGAACGATCGCTTGCGGCCTTCTGGCGTCTCGCCCGCGATCCGCATGAACTCGCGATCGACGCGGTTGTAGGCCGTCTCGAACCGCTCGATCCGCTTCCGCTCATCGTCGGTCATCGGCGGGAAGACCGGCTCGTCGAGATGGCCGTCGGCGTCGGCGGCCGGCGGTTCAGGCCGGTGGTGGGGTGGTTTGCGTCGGGGGCCGCGGGGCATGGGGGGATTGTGGCATGCGGTCCGCACGCCGGCGAACGAATTCCTATCATCCGCCCCGACCGTGCCCGGACCGTTCCTCACCGACGTCGACTCCCGGGCGGCCGTCAAGGGCTCGCGTGATCCATTGGGATGCCAACCGGCCTGGACCCGGTTCGGGCGCCATGTGGTGGGCAACCTTACCACGGTCAGCGTCTCGGTCCACGATTTCACGATCACCCTGGTCGGTTTCGCGATCCTCGCGGGGCTCCGCGACCGACTCGGGCCCGAACGGGACCTCGCCGGATTCCTCAAGTGGGAACAGTTGTGCGGGTACGCGCGGGCCTCCATCAACGAAGATTGGTCTTTCCGCGGCACCGAGACGGTCCGCGCGAGGCTCTCCGGCGGCGGGACGATCCGTCTCTCCGAACGCGGCGAGGACCAGATCCTCTCCAGCCAGAAGACCTACGGACTGTGGGGTCTCTACATCGGCCCATCCCGGGCTTCGGGCCTGCTCGAGGGCGACCCGCTGCGTCTCACGCAGGCCGCCGAGCGATTCATCGAGTCCGAGGCCATGCCGCTGCTCGGCACCGCGGAACTCGCGCGGATCCGTGGCCTGCTCTCCGAGGATCGGCCGACGCTTGACCTGCGCAAGGCCGATCGGGGGATCCTCGAGCGGGTCGCGATGCTGCTCGATCGCCGCTTCCTGCGCCGCGCGGCCGAGTTCTACGAGCGGCACCTGGTGTTCGGGGCCGACCCCGACCGTACGTCAGGCCGGCAGCGGCAACTGGCGACCGCGCTCCGCGATCTTCCCGACGGCGAGAGCGTCGACTGGTTCGACGCAACCCGGGAGATCATCCGGCGATGCCGCCGTGAGAGCTGGGACGATCTCGGGGCGAGGCTCGAGCGGATCCGCTCCGTCGAGAGCGTGCTCGCCCCGACCTCGCGGCTCTTCGCCCATGTGCTTTCCCGCGACGGTTCGACGGTCGGGGAGATCGCCGACGAGATCGGCACGGCGTGGAAACGTTCGCACGGTCGTGTCGATGTCGAGGGCCTCGCCGATGTCGCGGCCGAGCTCGAGGAGGCCCTGCCGGGCAGCGGGCGACGCTGGTGCGATATCGGGAAGGCGATCGCCGCCGGCGACTACGGCGAGGCCATCGGACTCGCGATCGCGCAGAACGCGGCGGTGATGGCGGGGCGGGGCGGGGCGGCCTGGGTCGACGCGGGCGCCGACGGCATCCGCGTCCGGTATGACGACCGCCCCGAGCCGCTGCCCGATTCCGAGCGAATCCGTCGGCTCTGGGTCTTCCCGTACTTCATTCCCTCGGTGTGGATCGTGTCGCGGGCCCTCGCGGGAGGTCGCCGTGGATGAGGTCCGGCATGCGGTGCTGTCCGAACGGCTGCAGGAGTCGATCCGTGGCCGTCGGGTGCTCGCCGCGATCTTCACGACGTACACCTTCGACCCGCGATTTCTCGAGCAGGAGATCCTGCCGGTGCTGCTCGACGCGCCGCTGAGCCACTTGCCCGACGTTCGGGCGGCGCAGCTCGAGGATCACCTCCGCTCGATGGAGCGCCTCGCGGTCTTCTACGACCCGCGGGCACTCGATCCCGCCGACGGCGGTCGGATCCGGCTTGATCTCGAGCGGATCCCGGTCCGTCACCGGGCCGGCGCGTTCCACCCCAAGGTCTTCCTCGCCCTCGTCGAGGAGCGGGACCCGGATCCGGCGGGAACCCGCCGCCGCACGCTGCTGGTCGCGTCGCTTTCGGCGAACCTGACCCGCGCGGGCTGGTGGCACAACGTCGAGGCGGCGCATGTCGTCGAGGTCGAGCCCGAAGGCGACGATCTCCTGCGCAAGGACCTGCTCGACCTGCTGCGCCTGCTGCGGGCCGCGATGGCCGCCCGCGGCGGCGGGGGCAACGGCTCCGTCGAGGCGATCGAGCGGTTCCTCGGACGGCCCGAGCCCGGCCAGCGCAGCGTCGACGGTCGGCTGCATCCCCGACTTCATGCCGGACGGCAGTCGCTGGTCGACTTCCTCGACGAGGCGGCGGGCAAGCACCTGCGCGGGATGAACCTCGAGATCCTCTCGCCGTACCTCGACGACGACGACCGGAGCCTTCCGCTCGAGGAGCTGATCGAGCGATTCCGGCCGGCCGAGACCCGGATCCTGCTGCCGATCGGGCGCGACGGCACGGCCGCGTGCCGCGAGTCGCTCTATCGCCGCGTCCGTTCGCTGGAGGGAGTCTCGTGGGGCTCGCTGCCCCCGGCGATCCGCCGCGACGGCCCGCGGAAGGACGCCCGCGAACGTACGATCCACGCGAAGCTCCTGCGGTTCTTTTCCAGGCGTCCGGGCCGCGAGATCTGCCTCGTGGGCTCGCCGAACCTGACGCGACCCGGGCATGCCGGCTCGGCGCGCGGCAACGTCGAGGCGGCGCTGCTCGTCGAGGTCGACGGTTCGGGACGGACCGGCTTCTGGCTGTCGAGCCTGGAGGCCGAGCCGACCTCGTTCGCGGTGCCCGCGGCGAGCGAGAAGGCCGACGCCCTCGATCTCTCGCGCACCGAGGTGCGATTCGACTGGAGCCGCCGGGGGGGCGAGATCCGCTGGGATCACCGCGAGCGGAGTCCGGCGCTGGTCCTCCACGAGCCGGGCGGCGCCCCGATCGCGAGCGTCGCGTCGCTCGCGCCGGGCGAGTGGACACCGCTCGCGACCGATCCGCCGCTCGATCGGCTTCTGCGGGGAAGCGCCCTGCTCGAGGTCCGCGCGACCGGCGCCGAGACCCGGGTGATCCTCGTGCAGGAGGAGGGCATGCGGCACAAGCCTTCGATCCTGCTCTCGCTCTCGGTGGCCGACATCCTGCGCTCGTGGGCGCTGCTCACCCCCGAGCAGCGTTCGGCGTTCCTCGAGCATCGGGCCGCCGCCGCGAGCGCCGACGAGGGGCTCGACGTGGCCCTCGCCCGTCTCGGCGGCGAGGCCGCCGAGACCCTGTTCGACCGCATGGCCGCGTGCTTCCACGCCTTCGCCTGCCTTGAGCGCGGAGTGCGGGCCGCGATCGCGGAAGGGCGTCACGAGGAGGCGGCGTCGCGGCTGTTCGGCGCGAAGTACGACTCGGTCGCGACGCTGCTCGATCGGGCCGACGATCCCGCGGGGCCGGTCGATCCCGTCGATCGATACCTCCTGTACCTGTCGGCCCGCCAGCTGGTCGAGGAGCTCCGGAAGGAGGCGATCCCCGGCTTCGCGCGGGCCGACCGTCGCGCCGAGTGGGATGCGCTGGTCGCCCGCATCGCCCGCATCGACGCCCTGCGGGAGTCGCTCGCCGCGGCGGGCGACGGCAGCCTGAGGGAGTTCCTGGAGTGGTTCGAGCCGCACTTCCTCGCCCGGGCCGAGCCTCCGCGGGAGGCGGCCCGATGATCGATCGCGCGACGGCGGAAGCGCTCCTCGACCTCGGCTCGCGCCAGCCCGGAGGCGATCTCGCCCGTCGGCAGCTCGAAGGCGCCGTGGCCCTGCACAACATCCTCGAGCGCGAGGGAACGGCCTACCTCGCCGACGAGGTCGGCATGGGGAAGACCTACATCGCCCTCGCGACGGCGGCCCTCTTCCGCCATTTCAATCCGCGTTTCAGCGTCCTGGTCATCGCGCCGCGGGCGAACATCCAGGCGAAGTGGATCCGCGAGCAGCATGCCTTCGTCGCCCATCACCTGCGCTTCGCGGACCTGCGGAACCGGGGTGTCGATGGGCGGCCGGTCCGGCCGTTGGTCTCGTGCGAGAATCTCGCGGAACTCGTCCGCGAGGTCACGTTCGACCCGCACCGCGACTTCTTCACCCGGCTCACGAGCTTCAGCATGCCGCTCGCTCCGGCGGGTGGCGGCCGCCGCGACTCGGCCGAGCCGTTGCGCGAGTCGATCCGATCGGCGCTGCCCTGGCTCGACCCGTCGGTCCTCGACCTGCGGAGCGCGGAGCGGTTCAAGGTCGATGCCGCGCGGGCCATCAACTGCGCGCTCCCCGAGTTCGACCTGGTGATCGTCGACGAGGCCCATCACCTGAAGCATGGCGTCGGCGAGGGCGTCGCGGCCCGGAACACGGTGCTTTCGGCGGCGTTCAGTCGGTGGGGGCCCGACGACGGCGACCGTCGCTTCCGCGGCTACGGCCCGCGGGCCCGTCGCGTCCTGTTCCTGTCGGCCACGCCGATCGAGGAGACCTACCGGCACTTGTGGAACCAGCTCGACGTGTTCGGGTGCGCGGGTCGCTTCGCCGCCCTGGCCGGTCCCGATCCCGAGGCGGCCAAGCGGATGGCCCGTCGACTCGTGGTGCGCCGGGTGCGCGAGCTCGAGATCGCGGGCGAGACCTACACGAAAAATGCCTACCGCCGCGAATGGCGGGCCGGCGGCATGGCGACCCACGACGAGCCGATCCGCATCGAGGGGATCCGCGACCGCCTTGCCGTCGCGCTGGTCCAGAAGAAGGTCGCCGAGGTGCTCGGCCACGAGCGGTTCAACGCTTCGTTCCAGACGGGGATGCTCGCGTCGTTCGAGAGTTTCCTCGAGACTGCAGCCGGATCGGCGGCGTCCGGCGACGAGGGCGCCTTCGACGATGCCGAGCAGGCGGGCAGCGCGGTCGAGCGCGACGGCGTGGATGTCGCCGCGATCGATCGGATCGCCCGTGACCACCGCCGCCGGTTCCATGCGGAACTTCCGCACCCGAAGATGGATCGCCTCGTCGAGAGCCTCTCGGACGGCTGGCGCACCGGGCGCAAGGCGCTGGTCTTCGTGCGGCGGGTGGCCAGCGTCCGCGAGATCAAGCGGAAACTCGACGAGCGTTACGACGAGTGGTTGCTCGCCCGCCTGCGGTCCGAGCTTCCGCCCGCGGCGCGGAGGCGGTTCGCCGGGCTCGAACGAGCCTACCGGTCGGCCCGCCTCTCGGCGATCGAGCGAGGCGAGCCAGTCCGCCCGGACGATCGCGACGGCGGCGCGGACACCTTCTTCGCCTGGTTCTTCCGCGGCGAGGGGCCGCCGCGGACGGTCAGCGGCGCGAACATCCAGCAACGGTTCGGCCAGGCGAGTTCGGTCTACTCCACCTTCTTCGAGATGCACCACGTGGCCGACGTGCTCGGCGGTTGCCCGCCCGCGGAGGTGGCGGACCGGCTCGCGGCGGCGCTGGGGGTCTCGGCCGCGGGCCTCCGCGACGGTCTCCGGCGGCGCGCGGTGCGGTACCTGTCGCGGGCCCGCAAGCACGGCCGCGGCGAGCTGTTCGAGGCCGCGCAGGCCGCGGCCTGCGAATGGCTGGCCGAGACCGACGGACCGCTCCGGACCGGGGCGGAGCGCTTGCTTCGCGAGCGATTCCTCGCCTCGCGCAAGGCCGCGCATGCCGACGAGGCGCCCGAGGTCGATCGGTACCTCTCGATCGCGACCTTCTTCACCGAACTGGTGCGACGCCCTGCCCTGCGGGCGCGGATCTGGCCCGAGGCCGGCGACGCCGGTCCGCTTCCGCTGCGCGAGCGGTTTCTCCGCGGCCAGCTGCTGTCGGCGGCCGCCCGGCTCGGTCACGCCTTCATCGACCTCTATCTGGTGATCCTGCAGCGCATCGGGTCGCTCGATCCCGGAGCGCAGGAGGCGGTCGAGGGCGGGCCCGACACCAACTCGGGCCTCGAGACCATCCACGCCTTCCTCGATCGGCTCGAGGCGCAGCGGGACGCGGGCAGCCCGCCGTGGTCGGCCTTCCACGAGCTCGAGCTCATCGCCACGCACTACCGTCTCATCGTCGACGTGAACCTTCCCGAGTTCGGGGCCGCCGCCGAGACCGAGATCTCGCTGGCCGAGGCCCGTCGCCTCGCGGCGATCCTGCTCGGTCGGCAGCAGCCCGTGGGTGGGATGTCGGGCGCGGTCAACCGGACGCAGGTCAAGCAGTTCCGGATGCCCGGTTACCCCTTCGTGCTCGTGAGCACCGATCTCCTGCAGGAAGGGGAGGACCTGCACACCTTCTGCTCGGAGGTCGTGCACTACGGCATCTCGTGGACCCCGTCGTCGATCGAGCAGCGCATCGGCCGGGTCGATCGCGTCGGCTCCGAGGTCGAGCGCCGTCTGCGGTCGCTGGACCGCCCGCCGACCGGCGCGGAACAGCTGCAGGTCTACTACCCGTACCTCGGGGACACCGTCGAGGTGCTCCAGGTGCGCCGGGTGCTCGGACGGGTGAACGAGTTCCTCCGTCTCATGCACGAGGGGCTTTCGATGTCGACGCGGGGTGACTCACGCATCCACATAGGTCGCGAGTTGCTGTCGGGAGACCCGATTCCCCCGGCGATCAATGACCGGCTGACGACTTCCTTCGCGATCGATCCCCGCGATCTCCAGGGCGAGGTCCGGACGCTCGCCGTCGGACCCGGGATCGCCGAGGACGCCGTCCGGCGCTTCCTGTCCGCGACCTCGGCCCCGTGGCCGGGTCTCGCGGTCGAGTGGACCGAACGGGAACGCGACCATGTCCGCATGGGAACGCTGCGGCTTCCGGAACGCATCCAGCCGTTCACCCTCCGGCTCCGTTCGCTGGCCGATCGTCTCCTCGTGCGCTGCGTGAGTCCGGTGGGGATCGTGCACCACGCCGAATCCGATCGGCGCTTTCGCGACGAGGTTCGGCGACTGCCCGGGCGGATCATGGCGATTGAACTCGTCGAGGACGGCCGCTACGACCTCGCGATCGTCGAGGACACGCTGCTCGCGACCTCGCCGGAATCGGACGCGGCCCGGATCGCCGCGATCGTCACGCGGGCGTGCGAGGCCGCCGACCGGATCGAGCAAATCCTGCTTCCCGATCGCGATCGGGCGCTCGCCGAGTTCCGTGACCAGCTCGAGCGCCAGGAGACCCGCGATGAATGAGCTCGAGCGGCTGGCGAGGGGCGCCCGCGACGTGACCGTGTCGGGCGATCGCATCGAGGTGCAGCTGCCGAACGGTCGGGTGCAGCGCGTCGGGGTCGAGGCGGGTGATCAGGTCGCGTACCGCCTGACGTCGATCGCGGTGCCGGCCCGGGTCCTCGCGGACCTGCCCTCGCCCGAGGTGCGGATGTGGAAGGTCAATCGTTCGAGCGCCCTGGTCGGCTTCCGCATCGATCCCAAGGGTCGGCTGGTCGCCGAGGCATGGCTGCCCCGACCGGGACTTTCGGCCGAGGAGTTCCTCTCGACGATCCGGCGACTGGCGACGGAAGCCGATCGCGTCGAGTACCTGCTCACGGGCGAGGATGTCGGGTGAGCGAAGGCGGGGGGCTCACCGCGGGCCGTCCGACGGCCCGCTCCGCACTTTCCCCGCCACCGCCTCGATCCGCGCTCGGATCGCCGGGCCGCCCAAATCGCCGTCGACGGTCTTGAGCCGGTTGACCCACGGCCCGACCTGATCGCGATTCCGTCCCGACGCCGCGAGGATCTCGAGCTGCAGGGCGTTCGCCTCCCACCACGCGGGCGAGGCCTGGGGCGCCGCCCGAGCGACCTCGCGGCCGAGCGTGAAGGCCTCGGCGAGATTCGCCTCGCCGCCGAGGGCCCGCAGCGATTCGGCCCGCACCAGCGTGGCGGCGAGGGCGGCGGGGCTTTCGCGCGGGAGTTCGGCGATCGCCTCGGATGCGAGTCGCGCGGCGGCTTCCGCGTCGCCGGTCGCGAGCGTCGCGCGGGCCACGGCGAGGCGCTCGTCGGGCGCCAGCGCGTCCCTCGCGTTGGCAAGGGCGGCAAGCAGGCGGCGGGTACGCTCGCGATCGCCGGTGGCCGCGAGCGCCGCGAGCAGCGGGGCGCGGGCCCGCGGCCGGGCCGCGAGGATCTCGCGGGTCGCGGACTCCGGCGGCGCCGCGCCGAGCTCGAGAAGCAGCCGCAGCGCGTCGGCCCGGATCGGCGCGGAAAGGGCCGCGTCGCGCACGATCGCCTCGGCGGTCGCGCGGGCGTCGTCGAGGCGATCGCCGCGGGCGGCGAGCGACGCGATCGCCAGATCTCGCCTCGCCGCGACGGTGGGATCGCCCGCCGCCGCCAAGCCGCGAACGAGCGCTTCCGCGCGGGACATCGACGCGGCATCGCCGTCCCGCACCGACGCGAACGCCTCGACGGCGCGGGCCTCGGGCCCGAGCGGACTCCCGTCGGGAACCCGCCGCGTCGCCTCGATCGCCGCCCTCGCATCGCCGGCCTCGAGCCGGGCGAGCGCGAGGTCGATCGCCCAGCGGTCGTGGGCGGCGCTTCGCGGGAATCGCCCGATCGCCAGCTCGAGCGCCTCGCGTTCGGACCGCGCCGCGTGCCCGTCGGTCGACGCGGCCGCGAGCGCGGCCCGCACCAGCACCAGCGTCTCGGCCGCTGCCGCGGCGATCGGATCGTCGCCGAGCGAGACCGCGAGCCGCTCGGCAAGGACCGCGGCGTCGGCGAGTTCACCCCACGCCGCCCGCCCGCGGAGTCGCGCGAAGCCGAGCAGTCGCGTTGCCTCGCGCGGGGTGACGCCGATGGACTCGGCTCTGGCGGCCACGGGCGCGTCGAGATCTCCCGGCGCCGGCCCGGCCAGCGAACGCGCCGCGAGCTCGAAGTCACCCATCGCGGCCGGCTCGGCGCCCGGCGGGAGCGACTCGAGCCTGGCGAAGATCGCACCTCGCATCGCGCCGCGCCGCGCTGCCGGCGTCGCGTCGAGCAGCGTTTCCCACGCGGTGAAGCGATCGGGCCCGTCCGCCGGCGCGGCCCGCACCGCGGCGTCGGCGGAAAGCAGGGCGAGCGAGAGGGATCGGTCGCGGGCGAGTCGCGCTGCACGGTCGGCGAGGCGATCCCGGGCCCGCTCGTCGGCGGCGGCAAGGTCGAGGGCGCACTCCGCGGCCAGGTTGATCCACGGACCGCGGGCGGAATCCGCGGCGAGCGACCGCAACGCCTCCGGCCCGGCTGCCAGCGCCGACAGCAGGGCGAGGTCGTTTCCGTCGGTGCCCGGAGGTAACTCGCCGGCCGTCGCGACCGGCGTCTTCCCCTCGAGCAGCGCCCGCGTTCCCGCCGCGATCGCCGCGAGCGCCGCCGCCCGTCCTTCCCACCCGCGGCGGAAGTCGCGGGCCTCGGGCAGGGCGAGCGGCCCGCGCGGCGTCTCGGCGATGGCCGCGTTCGCGAGGGCCAGCGCCGCGTCGGCCTCGTCGAGTTCGGCCCGCCACCGCGCGATCGACGCGCGATCGGCGATGCCCACCGCGAGCGTCGCGACCCGCCCGTCGAGCGCGGGCGACGCGACGAGCAGGTCGCTCGCGAGATCGAGCGACCACGCCGCCTGCCGCGGATCGCCCGCCGCGACGGCCCGCTCGACGAGGGCCCGCCGGCCCGGAACGACCTCGGCGAGCCTTGCCGCGGGCGAGTCGACGGCGACGCGGATCTCGAGCAGGGCGAGATCGAGCCGTTCCCGCAGCGCCGCGTCGCCGGCCGCGCGATCGCGCCACTCCGCGACCAGCGGCGAAAGCCGCGCCTCGACCAGCCGCCGCACCAGCGCCTCGTCCTCGGCGGCCTGCCGCGCCGTCGGCGGCGCCGCCAGCGCGGGCAGCGCGACCATCGCCGCCAGCATCGTCACTCGCCGCCTCACGGCGCCGCCTCCCGCCAGAACGAGATCCGCGTCGCGCCGGCCGCGGCCAGGGCGTTGAACGCCTCGACCGCGTCGTCCCAGGTCGCGCCGGGCAGCGGCTTGAGCACGAAACGCTGCGACGGCGCGAGCGTCGGCGCGGGTCCCGCGATCGCCTCCCGCACCCGCATCCGCAGCTCGGCCGGCGTCGACGCCGAGAACGAGATCGGTCCGCGCACCCTCATCGGAAGCGTGCCGGCCTCGGCCGCCGCCACCTCGACCACCGCCGGCTCGTCGTCGATCACGAGCCCGGCGCCCGCCTCGCGCCGCGGCAGCTCGGTGCGGATCAGTTCCTCGTCCATCTCGAGGCTGAGCCCGAGCACGAAGTAGATGAGCAACTGGAAGACCACGTCGATCATCGGCGTGAGGTTGAGCGTTCCCGCCCCGCCGCCGACCCGGCCTCGCTCGCGCCGCCGGCTCATGGCCGCCCCTCGCGGCGCACCACCAGCTGGACCTTCGGCGGGGCCCCGCCCGAGTCGGCGATCGCCTCGAGCACCGGCCGCACCGCCGAGTATGGCAGCGCGGCGTCGGCCCGCACGTTGAGGAACGCCTCGGGCGCGGCCGCCCGCGCCGCCGCCACGAACCCGCGGAACTCGTCGAGCCCCTCCGGATCGAGCGTGAACAGCCGGCCGCCGGCCTGGATCGTCGCCCGCGACGGGTCGGAGGCGTCGGGCACCACGCTCACCACCGTGCGGCGGTCGTCGTTCGGGAGTTCCGACACCGATTCCTCCGGCGTCGGCAGCTCGAGCGGAACCCGCTCGGCGCCCGAGATCCGCAGCACGAGCACGAAGAAGATCACGAGCAGGAACGAGAGATCGATGAGCGGCGTGAGGTTCGCCGCGATCGGCGCGAACCCGCGGGCGACCGTCCTGGTGGCGCGTCCGGCCACGCTCAGACCGCCTTGTCCCGGAACGGCGCGAGGATCGCGATCGCCGCATCCTCCGCCTCGCGACTGGCCGCGTCGACGCCGTTCCGCAGCGTCGCGTAGGCGGCGAGGGCGGGAATCGCGATCACCAGCCCCCAGAAGGTGGTGACCAGCGCCGTGCCGATGCCGCCCGCGAGCATCGCCGGATCGGCCGCGCCGCCGCTCGCGGCGATGGTCTGGAACGCGACGATCATGCCGTAGACGGTGCCGAAGAGCCCGATCATCGGGCTGACCTGCCCGAGGATGTTCAGCCGCTCGAGCGAGCGGAACCGCAGCAGGACGAGCTCCTCGGCCCGCTGCTCGACGGTGCGGACCATCTCGGTGTATCCCTGCGGGGCTTTCGCGAACGCCGCGGCGAGCATCTGCCCGAAGTCGCTCGGGTCGCCCCCGACCAGCGCGATCGCCTCGCGGAAGCGGTCTCGCTCCACGAGTTCCCGCACCTCGGCGACCCGGCCGTCGGGCAGGATCCGCCCGCGCCGGTCGGTGGCGGCCCGCAGCGCGATGAGCGAGACGTTCACCAGCGAGAGGGCCACCAGGAACCAGATCATGCCCGAGCCGACCCAGTCGAGCCCGCCGTCGGCGCGGCGCGAGAGGAAGAAGATCTCGGCGAAGCCGGGACCGTCGGCGGCCAAGATCGGCATGAGGGCGGTCGGCACGAGCGAATGCACCAGTCCGTTCACGGGGTTCTCCGGCCGAGGGCGGCTTCGGCGGCGCGACGGGTCTCGTCGTCGCCCGAGGCCTCGGCAAGTTCAAGGGCGAGCCGGGCGAGCGAACCGACGAGGGCCGGCCCGTCGGGCGAGTCGTTCCAGCCGAGGCGGGCGTTCTCGGCGGCGAGCAGCGCCGAGCGGGCCGCCCACCGGGAATCGCCGTCGAGCAGGGCCCCGCGCACGAGAACGAGCGTCGCCCCGCGCCGGTCGCCCGCCGCGGCGAGGGCCCGGCCGTACTGCTGCAGGAAGCGGCCGCGATCGCGCGGCACCGCGTCGTCGCCGGCGTCAATCGCGCGGCACGCCGCGAGGGCCGCGGCGGGATCGCCGGCAAGCAGGGCGTCGAGCCGCTCGGGGCTCGGCGGCTCGGGATCGGACGGCACCGCGGCCGCGGCGATCGCGGCGATCGCGACCGCTCCCGCGACCAGGGCCTTCAGGCGTCGTCGGCGTGGCGATGTCCCGGCGAAGGCGTGCATCGGGGTTTCCCGCGCGTCGCGGCAGGGCGCTCACCGCGGCGCCGGCGGGTCGAGCGGACCGAGCCCGAGGCTCTCCCGCGAGACGAACCGGAAACCGTAGTCGCCGCTGTGCCGCTCGGCGATGGCCCGCAAGGTACCGGCCGGATCGGGATCGAGGTACTGGATGCACTGGATCTCGACCTTTCGCCGGCCCGACTCGGCGTCGATCGGGTTGAGCCGCTCGAGCCGCGCGAGGATCTCGCCGGTCGACGCCTCGAAGTCGCCGGTCCCGGTCACCGCGGTGCCAAGCAGGAAGATCGCGTCGGGCTCGAGGGCGAGGGCCCGCTCGAGCGCCGCCACCGGGTCGCTCCGCCCCGCCGGGCGGACTTCGCGCCGCGCCCAGTCGATCGCGGCCCGGATCGCCTCGGGGGTTGCGGGCCGCAACTTGCCCTCGGGCGGCACCGCGATCGCCCCGTTCCGTTGGAAGAAGACCAGCGAGAACCGTTGGTTCGGATTGAGCCGCGACAGCGAGCGGGCGAGCTCGTCGATCACCGTCCGCAGCGAGGCCATCATCGAGCCGCTCGCGTCGACCACGAAGACCACCGAGCGCACGTTGCCGGCCCGCAGCCCGGCGAACGACGCCCCGGCCGCCCGCTTCGGCGCCGCCGGCGGAGACATGCCGTCGGCGAGGACCGTCGCCGCGGGAATCGCCACCGGGGTCGCCGCGCCGGTCGCCGCGACCGCGGAGGACGGAGCGATCGCGATGGCCGTCGTCGGTCCCGCCGGGGGGCGGGATGGAGGCGGCTCGGCCGGCGTCTCGGCCGAAGCGGGTTCGGGCATCGCGAACTCGAGCGACACGATCGGCGTCGAGCGCTCGTCGGCCCGCTGCTTCGCCAGGATCGCCACCGCACCGAATCCCAGCAGGATCGCCAGCACGGCGTGGGCCGCGACCGAAAGCCCGACCGCCAGCGCCGGGCGAAGCGTCGACCTGCGGACGCCGCCGGACATCACGCCTCGGCTTCGTCGCGGCGGGGCTTCTTCTTGCCGCCCTTTCCGCCGCCCGGGCCCGACCCGCGGAAGAGCCCGCGATCGAGACTCAGGGCGCCCGCCCCCGAACACACCAGTCCCGCCGCGAGCGCGAACAGCGCCAGCTGCACCATGGTCCGGTTGTACTGATCGAGTCCCATCGAGAAGAGCCCGATGTCGGAAAGCGCGGCGACGCTGGTGAGCCGGAACGCCACCGCCATCGCGATCGCCAGGCCCATCGACCAGAATCTCGTAAAGAGCCCGATGAGCACGCACACGCCGCCGACCAGTTCGGTGATCGCCGCGATCCACGCGAGCGGCACCTGGTACGACCAGCCCTGCCGGTCGAGCAGGAGGGCGATCCGGAACAGTCCCTTGGCCCGCACCGGTTCGCCGGTGCCGCCGGCGGTGTCCGCTCCGGGGCGAGCGGCCGGAGGCGCGGGCTCGTCGCTCGTCGGCAGGGCGGACGCCGGCGGGGCGGCCGGGGTCGAGCCTTGCGGCACGAGCGACGCGAGGGCGAATCCGGGATCGACCTCGAATGCCGCCACGACCTTCATCTCGCGCAGCCGCTTCGCGTCCTCGCCCGAGTACTCGATGTCCTGCATGAGCTTGTTCCAGCCCATCGGGACGAACGCCAGGCAGAGCACGATCCGGGCGAACAGCGGGACGAGGTTGAGGGAGGCGGATTGGCTCAGGCTCATGAATCGTCCCGGTGCGGACGCCGGACAGCCGCGTCCGGGAAGATGGTCACTCTATAGTGTCCGCTCGCCGCGGGTGTGGCGAAACTGGCAGACGCAAGGGATTTAGGTTCCCTTGGGGGCAACCCCGTGCAGGTTCAAGTCCTGTCACCCGCATCCGGTTGCCGCCGGTGTCCGATCCCCACGAGCCGCCATGGCCGACCATCCCCGAACGGTTCCTGCATCCCCGGTGGAATGGTCGCCGTCCTCGTGGCGGTCGGCCCGCGCCGAGCAGCAGCCGGACTACCCCGATCCCCCCCGCGCCGAGGAAGTCCTCGGGCGGATCGCCCGACTGCCGCCGCTGGTCACCAGCGGCGAGATCGAGCGGCTGAAGTCCGAACTCGCCGCGGCGCAGCGGGGCGAGCGGTTCCTGCTGCAGGGGGGGGATTGCGCCGAGACCTTCGACGAGTGCGAGCCTTCGCACATCACGGGCATCCTCAAGATCCTGCTGCAGATGAGCCTGGTGCTGGCCCACGGCAGCCGCAAGCGGGTGATTCGCGTGGGCCGCATCGGGGGCCAGTACGCGAAGCCCCGGTCGA
>JBIKVN010000043.1:0-16886 GCA_044356865.1 Phycisphaerales bacterium
CCGAAGAGGTTCGCGGTGAACTCGAGGTCGGTCTCGATCGCGACGTCGATCTCGCGGCAGGCCGTGCCACCGCCCGAGGTCCCGGCGAGGCCGCCGTCCGCCGGAGGCGGCTCGAGAAGCGTGCAGCTCCACTCGCCCGAGGGCAGGCCCGGCGTGCGGGCGGGCTCCCAGATCGTCGCGGGCAGGCCGCGCCCGACCGGGCCGCTCGAGAGGAAGAGAGTCCGGAGCGAACGCCCGTCCTCGCCGAGCCGGATCACGCCGCCGACGAGTTCGGGCGAGGCGAGCAGGAAGACCCTCGAGCCCGGCTCGCCGACGACCGTGCCCCGCCAGGCGTCGAGGTCGAGCGTCGCGGTCTCGAGCGGGCGGGTGCCGCGCGGGCCCGCGATCTCGATGCGGGCGTCGTCGGCGAGGGCTCGGGTCCGCACGAGCTCGAGCCGCAGCGGCGTGCCGTCGGGATCGGGCAGCGAAAGCGACAGGCGTCCGGCGTCGCCGTGCAGCGCCGCGAGCGTCGCGGGCGGCACGGTGCGGGAGCCGGGAAGCAGGCCGATCGGGGTCCGCGCCGGGCCCATCGCGGCCGGAAGCGGCGAGGGCGGGGCGAGGGCGATCGAGGCGGCGAGCAGGGAGGCGGCGATCATCAGGGCGATTGTGCGCCGGATCGGGCCGCTCGACCACGGGAAGCACGGGGGAAGCCCCGCCGATTGTCGCGTTCGCAGCGATTTCGGGACGCGTCCGCCCGACTCACGCCGCCGGGTCGAGGGCGAGCCGGCAGAAGAGCTCGACGCCGGTCGCGATCGCGTCGTCGTTGAAGTCGAAGGCCGGGTGGTGGAGGGCGGGCATCGATTCCTGGCCGGGCGGCAGGAGCCCGAGGGCGAACATGCAGCCGGGAACCCGCTCGAGATAGAACGCGAAGTCCTCGCCGCCCATCACCGGGCGCTCGACGGGCCGCAGGCGCTCCGGCCCGAGCGTCGCGGCCGCGATGCGGTCGAAGGCGGCGACCGCGTGGGGATCGTTGCGGACGATCGGGTAGCCGTCGTGGTAGCTCGTGGCCGCCGTGCAGCCGAGCCCGGCGGCCACGCCCGCGGCCACCTCGCCGATCCGCCGCTCGAGCGTGCGGCGGACCGACTCGTCGAGGGCCCGCGAGGTCCCTCCGAGATGCGCCACGGGGGGAATCACGTTGAAGGCGGTGCCCGCGTGGATCCGCGTGACGCTCACCACCGCGGCCTCGAGCGGATCGACTTCCCGCGCCACGATCGACTGGAGCGCGACCGTCACCAGCGCCGCGGCCAGCACCGGATCGCGCCCGAGGTGCGGCCAGGCCGCGTGCGTGCCGACGCCGCGGATCTCGATCTCGAACCGGTCGCTCGACGCGAAGAGCGGCCCGCTGCGGGTGCCGGCGGTGCCGAGGGCGAATCCCGGCCAGCCGTGCAGGCCGTAGACCGAACGCACCGGCGGGCCGATCCGCGAGCCGTCGAGGCAGCCCTCGTCGACCATCTTCCTCGCCCCGCCGCCGCCTTCTTCCGCCGGCTGGAAGAGGAAGGTCACCGGACGCGGCAGGGGATTCTCGCGGGCCATCCGGGCGAGGGTCCGGGCCGCCCCGAGCAGGATCGCCGTGTGGCCGTCGTGCCCGCAGGCGTGCATGCGGCCCGCCGTGCGGCTCGCCCACGGTCGGCCGCTCTCCTCGACGATCGGCAGGGCGTCGATGTCGGCGCGGAGGGCGACCGTCGCGCTCCCGTCGCGGCCGGGCAGGTGCGCGACGGTGCCCGTGCCGCCCGCGAGTCCAGCCACGAACGGGATGCCCGCCGCGGCAAGCTCCTCGCGGATCCGCGTCGCGGTGCGGACCTCCTCGTAGGCGATCTCCGGATGCATGTGGAGGTCGCGTCGGAAGGCCACGAGGCCGGGGAGTCCCTCGGCGATGGTCCGCGGCAGGTCGGTCATGGCCGCAGCATACGGCCCCGCATCCCGTTCACGACCGGAGCCGCACCAGCCCGCACCGCTCGCGGCCCTCGTTCACGAGGGCGAAAGCGTGCCGCTCGTGCCGCACCAGCCGCGAGAGCTGGCTCATGGTCACCCCGAGCATGCCCGCCGCCCCGGCCACGTCGTAGCGGCGGGTGACGATGCAGTCGAGGGCCTCGGCCAGCAGGGCCGGGTAGTCCTCGTGTTCGGGATTCACCGGCAGCTTCTCGCCCTGGCGGCGCCGCCTCCAGAGTTCGCTCGCCTCGTGCCGGTCGCGGCTCGCGAGGATGCGGACCTTCACGGCGAGCTTCAGCCGCAGGCGGAAGATCGCGGTCCGCCGGTTCTGGTGCTGGCTGCGCCGCTCGGTCGCCTTCGCGTCGATCCCGGTCGGATCGTGGATCAGGAACACCGCGGTGTCGGTGCGGTTCCGGTGCTGGCCGCCGGGGCCGCCGACGCGGCCGATGTCGAAGGTGCACTGCCGCAGGAAATCGGCTTCCTCGAGCGTCGCCGGGTGCGGGGCATCGACCATGGTGAAGACGGGATCGACGAAGGGCGGTCGGTAGGTCATCGGCGGGCTCCGGGGGCGCGGGCCGTCGCGGCAAGCGGTTCGGCCGCGAGCGAAAGATCGTCGCGCTCGCCGGCCTCGAGCCGCAGGAGCCCGGTCGCCGCGATCATCGCCGCGTTGTCGACGCAATGCCGCATCGCGGGCAACACGACCTCGAGGCCGCGCTCGCTCCCGAGCCGCCCGAGCGTCTCGCGCAGCCGCGTGTTCGCGCTCGCGCCGCCGCCGACGAGCACGGTGCGGACCGGGTGGCGCTCGACCGCCCGGACGAGCATCCGCCGCACCTGCTCGACCGCGGCGAACTCGAAACTCGCGGCGAGGTCGTCGCGCCCGCGATCGGAAAGCGCCGAGGCCTCCCGCGGGAAGACCGCGGGGCCGCCGTCGCCGCGGCGCTCGGGGATGCCCCGCACCCGGTAGAGCAGCGAGGTCTTCAGCCCGCTGAAGGTGAAGTCGAGCCGCTCGCGGGGAATCGCCGCGATCGGGAAGGCGTGGGCCGCCGGGTCGCCCCGGCGGGCGGCGCGATCGAGGGCCGCCCCGCCCGGATAGCCGAGACCGAGCAGCGCCGCCGCCTTGTCGAACGCCTCGCCGATCGCGTCGTCGATGGTCGCGCCGAGAAGCTCGATCGAGCGCTCCGACCCGAGCCGGTAGATCGCGGTGTGCCCGCCCGAGACGACCAGGCCGAGGGCGGGAAACGCCGGACGCCCGCGGCCGACCAGGCCGGCGAGCAGGTGGGCCTCGACATGGTCGACGCCGAGGAAGGGCACCCCGCGGCTCCAGGCGATCGCCTTCGCGGCGCTCGTGCCGACCAGCAGCGAGCCGATGAGTCCCGGCCGGTGTCCGACCGCGACCGCGGCGAGATCGCCGAAGCCGACGCCCGCGTCGCGCATCGCGTCGCGGACGACCGGCAGGATCCGCTCGACATGGGCGCGGCTGGCGATCTCGGGCACGACGCCGCCGTAGCGGCGATGGAGCTCGTCCTGGCCGGCGACCCGCTCGGCGAGGATCGAGATCGTGCCGTCCGGCGCCCGGCACGCGATCGCGGCCGCGGTCTCGTCGCAACTCGACTCGAGGCCGAGGATCATCGCGTGCGCGGTCCCGCTCACGGCGAGGCCGGTTCCGGGGCGGCCCGTTCGCGAGCCGCCTCGAGCGTGCGGATCCGCTCCTCGACGCCCGTGAGTTCGCGCTCGAGCCGCTCGCGGTAGGCGAGGGTCTCGAGCAGCTCGTCGTCGACGGCTGCGGCTTGGGCGCCTTCCCCATCGGACTCGTCGACCCGCTCGGGCCAGGCCCCGGAATCGAGCTTGGCCCGCAGCGCGACGACCGCCGCGGCGAGCTGCCGGTCGCCGAGACCCGACGCCGGGTCCGAGGGCGACCCGCCGCGGGCGATCCAGGCCGGATCGTCGAAACGCGGCGGATTCGCCGGGTCGACCGGTCCCCCCGGCACCTCGAACCGGCGCCGCAGGTCGAAGCTCGCGCTCGCCTCGGGCGGGCTCATCGGCACGTGGTACCCCGGATCCGGATCGACGCCCCAGACCAGGCCCTTCTCGATCGCGTCCGGTTCGCGATGGAGGTTGCGACCGCTCGGGAGGTAGTACTTCGCGGTGGTGAGCTTGAGCGAGCCGCGGCCCTCGGGCAGGTCGCGGACCTCCTGGACCGAGCCCTTCCCGTAGGTCCGCGTGCCGAGGACGCGGGCCCGCCCGCTCTCGCGGAGCGAGCCGGCGATGATCTCGCTGGCGCTGGCGCTCGCGTCGTTCACCAGCACCACGAGCGGCAGGCGGAGGTCGTCGCCGCTCGGCTTCGATGCGAAGGTGCGCTCGCCGTCGCGTCGCCCCCGCACGCTCACGATCGGCTCGCCCGACAGGAAGGTGTCGGCGATCTCGATCGCCGAACCGAGGCTGCCGCCGCCGTTGAACCGCAGGTCGAGGATGATTCCCTTCGCCCCGCCCGAGATCGCCGCGTCGAGCGCCGCCCGGAGGTCGGCGCGGCTCGTCTCGGTGAACTGCAGCAGCCGCACGTAGCCGAGGTCGGACCCCGGCGCGAGCGTCCACCGCCAGCCCGACTCGTCGCGGAAGAGGCCCTTGACGGTGCGGGCCTGGATCGGGGCCCGCATCACCGTCACGACCTCCTCGTGGCCGTCGCGGCGCCGCAGCGTGAGCCGCACCTCCGTGCCCGGCTCGCCGAGCAGGAGCCGCGTGCACTCCGCGGCCGGCCGGTCGCGGGTCGAGGTGCCGTCGATCTCGAGGACGAGGTCGCCCGAGCGGATCCCGGCCCGCTCGGCCGGCGAGTCCTCGAACGGGTTCACCACCCGCAGGAAGCCGCCCGAGGTGTCGATCTCGCAGCCGATCCCCGCGTAACTGCCCCGCAGGCTCTTGTTGAAGCTCGCGAGGTCGGCGGGGGGGATCCAGACGGTGTACGGATCGCCGACGCTCCCGACCATGGCCCGGATCGCCGCGTCGCGCATCGCCGCCGCGTCGGGCGGTTCGACGAGGCCGTCGAGGAGCAGGGCCCGCACGTCGATCACCGGGTCGAACCACGAGTGGTCGTCGGCCGCGGGATCGCCCGCGCGGACGGCGGCGAACGCGATCGCGGCCGCGGCGGCGGGCACGGCGAGGGCGGCAAGGACGGGAATCCGTCGCGGGTTCGGCGTCATGGCGGGCGGATCATACGGTGCGCCCTCCCGCGGGCCGTATCATCGACCCGTGGAAATCTCGCCCCGCGACACGCTGGCCCTTGCGACGGAGAAGGCGATCCTCGTCGGGGTCCTCACGCCCGAATCGGAACGCGACCCCCGGGACCCGCTCGGCGAGCTGAAGGCCCTCGCCGAGACCGCCGGGCTTTCGGTGGTGGGCGAACTGGTCCAGCGCCGGGAAAAGCCGCGGGGGCGGACCCATCTCGGCAAGGGCAAGGTCGAGGAACTCTCGGCCCTCGCGGCGAGCCTCGACGCCACCGTCGCGGTCTTCGACAACGAGCTCGCCCCGAGCCAGATCCAGGCCCTCGAGGAGGATCTCGAACGGAAGATGAAGATCATCGACCGGAGCGAGCTCATCCTCGACATCTTCGCCAACCGGGCCACCACCCGGCAGGCCCAGCTCCAGGTCGAGATCGCCCAGCTCGAGTACACCGCGCCGCGGCTGCGGGCGATGTGGAGCCACCTCGGGCAGGTCACCGGCGGGGCGCCGGTCGGCGTCGGCACCCGCGGCCCCGGCGAGCAGCAGATCGAGATCGACCGCCGGCTCGTGCAGCGACGGCTGCTGCGGCTCCAGGGCGAGCTCGCCGAGGTGCAGGCCCGCAAGACCCGCGAGGTGCTCGCCCGCCGCGGCGAGCACTTCACGGTCGGGCTCGTGGGCTACACGAACGCCGGGAAGAGTTCGATCTTCAACGCCCTCACCGCGGGCGGGGCCTACGCCGCCGACAAGCCGTTCGCGACCCTCGCGACCCGCGTCGAACGCTGGAACGTCGGCGCGGGAGAGGAGGCGATGCTGTCGGACACCGTCGGATTCATCCGCGACCTGCCGCACCACCTCGTGGCGAGTTTCCGCTCGACCCTCGAGGACGCGATCCACGCCCACGCCCTGCTCATCGTGCTCGACGTGTCCGATCCGCACGCGATCGGCCAGTGGCAGACGGTCACCCGCACGCTCGAGGAGATCGGGGCGACCGGCCAGCCGCGGATCCTCGTGCTCAACAAGATCGACCGGTGGCGCGAGCTGTCCGACGAGAGCCGCGAGCGCCGCCGCTCGCCGCGGCAGTGGCAGGCGGAAGCCGACCGCACCGTGGCGACGAGCGCGGTCACCGGCGAGGGGCTCGACGGGCTCGCCGCCGCGGTGCGCGAGCTCATGTCGGGAGAACTCGAGACCTGCGAGATCTCGGTGCCGCTCGCCAACGGCAAGGCCGTCGACCTGATCGAACGCCTGCCCGAGGTGCTCGAGCGTCGCTACGAGGGCGAGCGCGGCCACTTCCGGGTGCGGCTCGGCCGCCGCCACGCCGAGCGGCTGGCCGCCGCGCGGGGCCTCGAGATCGACGGCCGCCCGGCCGGCGAGGCGATCGCGGCGATCTTCGCGCCCGAGCGCGCCGCGGCGCGGCGGCGCGTCCCGCCCCACGCCCGCGAGGCTCCGGCCGAGTGACGCGGGGCCGGGCGCGTCCGGAAAGACCGCTCGGGCCTCGCGCGACCGGCGCAGCCCGACCAGTCCGCGAGGTCGCGGGTTCCCGTCGCGATCCGGAGGCACTTCCGCCGGGCCGCCCCCCGCGGGCGGCCGATCGCAGGAGTCGCGGCGCTTCGCCGCAGGAGCCCACCATGCGACTCGGCGAACTGCTCGTCTCCCAGGGAATCCTCGATGCGGACCGGGTCCGCGCCATCGTCGAGCGGCAAGCCTCGACCGGCGAGCCGTTCGGGGTCGCCTGCGAGCGGCTCTTCGGCATCGATCCGCAGCTCGTCGAAGGGGCCTGGGCCCGGCAGTACGCCTCGCTCGTCGGCTCGCTCGACCCGCGGCTCGACGAGGTCGAGCCGGAGGCGGAGGCGGCGGTGCTTGCCCGGCAGGCCTGGCAGTTTCGCCTGGCGCCGCTGCGGATCGAGGACGGGCATCTCGTGACGGCGACGACCCTCGAGAGCCTGCCGCGGGCGCTTCGCTTCGCGACGGCCTCCATCCGGCGTCCGGTGTTTCTCGTCCTCGTGACCGAGGCCGAACTGGTCGCGCACCTCTCGCGAAGGTTTCCCCTCGCCGGCATGGAATCGATGCCCGTCGCCGCACGGGGTCGGATCCGGGCCTCGGCCTGAGGAACGATCGCGACGGGGCGGCGGGAAGGAAGAATGGCAACTCGCGGACTCGAACCGCGGACCCGCGCATTTTCAATGCGCTGCTCTACCAACTGAGCTAAGTTGCCCCTCGGCCCCGGGATGCCGCGGCCGAACCGCGAAGAGTAGCCCGGGATGCAGTGATGTCAACCGGGTCAGCCCGCATCCGGGGCTCACCAAGACTCAATCGACGAGTCGCATCCGCACCGGCCCGGTCGGGTCGCACGCCGTCTCGGCCGAGACCGGACGACGGGCCGGCCGCTCGAAGCGCACGCCGGGTCCCGGCCGATCCAGCTGCTCGAGCAGGCGGTCGGAAAGCCAGACCCGCAGCGGCCGCACGCCGACATACTCGGCCAGCGACGGCGGCAGCCCGTCGCGGTCGGACAGTCCGGCACGGTCGGACGCGGGCAGCGTGGTCACCGCATGCAGCTCGCGCCAGAAGCGACGCGTCGCGAGCACCGCATCGACATCGCCAAGCCGCAGCCGGCTCGCCCGCAGCAGGATCGACTCATGTCGCTCCCAAAGATCCTGCCACGCGCCCGGATGGCCCCGCACGCACGCGACGGCGCCGACGAGGTCCTCGAGGAAGGAAAGGGCCCGCGCCGGCCCCGGCGTTTCCGCGAGATTCGCTTTCCGCAGGTGGTCCAGCGCCTCGTCGACGAGTACGCCGTAACGGGTCGCGACGCCGCCGGCCCGGGCGAACCATTCGCGGCGGATCCGGTCGACGAGGGCCTTCGGCAGGCCGCTCGCGTCGGAGACCGATCCGAGCGGGCAATCGCTTGCGTGGGGAAGTGGGGCCGTGCCGTTCATCGATCTCCCGTGCGTCCGCGCCCGATTCGCATCGAGTCGCGCTTCGTTGCCGACGGTTCGCGCCGCGCTCCGCACGACGAATCCGCGAAATCCAGCCATATTCGGTACGCCTCCTGCGTTCCGCACCGCTCGCGGGAATTCGCGATCGGCGTGCATCCTGCGGGGCGGAGTCTACCGGGCGCGGCGCGGGCGTCAACGCTCACACGACGCTCGCCGCGAACTCGCAAGGTTCTCAGCCGTTCGCGAATCGGACCATCAGCGCGATCTCACGATCTCGATCGAGCCGAGGAGCGAAGGCCGGGCGTCCCGTAACGCCGGGAACTTCGCGCGCCACGCCGCGCACCGCGCCGCGTCGCACTCGGCCTCGACGATCGATTCGCGCGCGTCGCCCTCGGCGAGCACCTCGCCCTCGGGCGAGACCACGAGCGAGCCGCCGGAGTATCGGGCGTTCGGATCGGTGCCGACGCGATTGCCCGCGACGACGAAGGTCTGGTTCTCGATCGCCCGCGCGATCGCGAGCGCCCGCCACGCCGCCGCCCGCGGCTCGGGCCAGGAAGCTCCGATCGAGACCAGGCTCGCGCCCGCAAGTGCCGCGTGCCGGAAGAGTTCGGGGAAGCGCAGGTCGTAGCAGACCGCGGGCATCGCGAGCAGTTCTCCGCAGGGAACGAGCACGAGCCGCTCGCCGCCGCGGAAGGATTCGGTCTCGCGGCCGTAACCGAAGGGATGGATCTTCGCGTAGGTCGGCGCGAGCGTGCCGTCCGGCCGGGCGATCGCCATGCAGTTCCGCCCGAAGCCGTCGGGGCCGAGTTCCGGGAACCCGACCTGAAGGAAGATCGAGAGTTCCCGGGCCAGGGCCGCCGCCCAACCGGGGGCGTCGGAGGGAAGGATCGCCGGGAGGTCGGTCGAGAAGCCGACATCGAAAAGCTCGGGAAGCAGGACGAACGAACCGGCCGGAAGCCGACGCTCGCGAAGCATCGCCGCGACGCAGGCCCGGTTCGCCGCGGGATCGTGCCAGGCGATGTCGAGTTGGACGGCGGCGACGATCACCCCGCGGACGATATCGTCCCCGGCATGGATCCGGTCCCGGAGCCGCTCCGCTCGGGTTGGCCCCGGTGGGCGACGCTCGCCGTCCTCGGGGCGGTGACCGTTCCGGTCAACATCCTGCTCTCGGTCCTCTTCCTGCGGCTCTCGGTGATCGAGTTCCGCGGCGACCTCGGCGGCGAGGTGCTCGACGCGGGGCGGGATATCGCGAACTTCGCCGTGGAGTGGCCGATGGCCGTGGTGCGCGGCGACGGCGAGGCGTGGATGATCATCCTGCCGGCTCTTGGACTTCTTGCCGCCCAAGCGGTTTTTCTCCTGCCGTGGACCGGTGGCCCGCCCCGGATCGGAAGCGGTCCCGGCCGGTCGCTCTGGTGGTCGACCGCGGTGGCGGCGTTCGTCGGGGCGGCGATCTCGGTGGGGCTCGTGTATGGGCTGGTCGAGGGGCTCTACCAGCTGATGAATGTCGAGGTGCCCCGCGAGATCTCGGGCGAACAGGCTCTCGCGGCGTTCCAGCGGGCGGTTCCCGGCGGCACCTGGCTTCTCGCGCTTCCGCTGCTTGGCCTCGTCCCGGTGTGGATCTTGTGGGGCGTCCTGCTGTCGCGGCTCACCGCCGCGGCGGATCCGCTGCGGGGCGAACGGCAGCTGCGGCGGCTTTTCGCGACCTCGCTCGCGTCGATCGTCCTGGTGATTCCTTTCGACGTGCTGGCCCGGCGTCGCGGGGCGTGCATGTGCGCGACCGGGACCTGGCTCTCGCTGTGCATCGGGTTCGCGGCCCTGCTGTGGCTGGCCGGGCCGGCGGTGGTGCTCTTCCTGAGTCGCCAGCGCCGCCGGGCGTGGCGGCGGGAGATCTGCCTTGCGTGCGGGTATGCGCGACGCGGGCAGACCGGGGTCCGTTGCAGCGAGTGCGGAACCGAATTCGGGCCGACGAACTGACGGGGCCCGGGGCCCCGGGGCTGCGATCGACCGGAACGGGTTCGATCCCCGTCGGTAGGCGAACCGCGGCTCGGAATCGAAAGAAGGGCGACCGACGGGGCTCGAACCCGCGACAACCGGGACCACAACCCGGTGCTCTGCCAACTGAGCTACGGTCGCCATCTCGGCCCTGCGGCCGAAGCCCGAAAGGTTTCTCGGGAGGTGGACGATATCCCCCGTCCCGCAGGGGGTCAACGCGTTCCCGCGACCCCGTTTGGCCCGCTGCTACACTCGACCCCTTTCCCCCGGCCCCGCCGGACCTCGCCCCCGAACCCCGCCATGACCACCTCCGCCACCCGCTCCCGCGTCGCCGAGTTCGCCGTCGGCACCGTCCACCGCAACCTCGCGATGCCGCTCCTCGTCGAGCACGCCCTCCGCCGCGGCGAGGGCAAGCTCGCCCTGAACGGGGCCCTCAACTGCGACACCGGCGAGCGGACCGGCCGCAGTCCCAACGACAAGTTCCTCGAGGACACCCCGAAGGTCCATCCGAACATCGACTGGGGCAAGGTCAACCAGCCGATCTCGCCGGCGAACTTCGCCAAGCTCGAGGCCCTCGCGAAGAGGCATCTGGCCGGCCGGCCCGAGCTCTACCGCTTCGACGGCTACGCCGGCGCGGATCCCGCCTACGGCCTGAAGGTCAGCGTGATCACCGAGGAGGCCTGGCACTCGCTCTTCGCCCGCACCCTCTTCATCAACGCCCACCCGCAGGAACTCGCGGGCTTCGAGCCCGACTGGCTGGTGATCAACTGCGGCGGCCTGCGGATCGAGAATCCCGCCGAGTACGGGGTGAAGAGCCACGTGGCGATCGTGCAGAGCCTCGAGCGGCGCACCGTGCTCATCTTCGGCACCCGCTACGCGGGCGAGATGAAGAAGAGCATCTTCTACGCGATGAACTACGACCTGCCGGACATGGGCGTCTTCCCGATGCACTGCTCGGCGAACGTGGCGAAGGACGACCCGGCGAACGTGGCCCTCTTCTTCGGCCTCTCCGGCACCGGCAAGACGACGCTGTCGGCCGACCCGAACCGCCGCCTCATCGGCGACGACGAGCACGGCTGGAGCGGGAAGGGCGTCTTCAACGTCGAGGGTGGCTGCTACGCCAAGTGCATCAAGCTCTCGCGGGAGGGCGAGCCCGAGATCTGGAACGCGATCCGCTTCGGCTCGGTGCTCGAGAACGTGACCGTCGACGACGCGACCCGCCTGCCCGACTACGACTCGCAGTCCCGCACGGAAAACACCCGGGTCACCTATCCGCTCTCGTTCATGGACGGCTCGGTGATCCCGTCGGTCGGCGGGCACCCGAAGAACGTGGTCTTCCTGAGCGCCGATGCGTACGGCGTGCTGCCGCCGGTCGCGAAGCTCTCGCGCGAGCAGGCCATGTACTACTTCCTGAACGGCTACACCTCGAAGCTCGCCGGCACCGAGGCGGGCGTGACCGAGCCGCAGCCGAACTTCTCGGCCTGCTTCGGCGGCGTCTTCCTGCCGCGTCCGCCGATGGTCTATGCCCAGATGCTCGCCGACCGGATCGCCCAGCACGGCACCGACGTGTGGCTGCTCAACACCGGCTGGACGGGCGGGCCCTACGGCGTCGGCAGCCGCTTCAAGCTCCCGTGGACCCGCACCTTCGTGAATCGCATCCTTGACGGCAGCCTGCGCGAGGCGAGGTACTCGACCGACCCGGTCTTCGGCCTTCCGGTGCCGGTCGAGGTCGCGGGCGTTCCCGCCGAGGTGCTCAACCCGCGGAACACCTGGAAGGATCCCGCCGCCTACGACGCGAAGGCCAAGGAACTCGCCCGCAAGTTCCGCGAGAACGACGGCAAGTTCGCGATGACCCCCGAGGTCCGTGCCGCCGGTCCGAAGGCCTGAGTCCGGTCGCCACTCCCGGCCCGGCCCGGCCCAGCCCAGCCCGGCCTTAGGATCCCGCCATGCCGCTTCTCCTCATCGAGCACTCCCGCATCGCTCCCGGAGCCGGCCTCGTCGGCGAGACCCTCCGCGAGTACGGCCAGAAGATCCGCACCGTCCGCCTCGATCGGGGGGAGTCGCTTCCCGGAGACCTCGATGGCATCCACGGGATCGTCGCGTGCGACGGGCCGCAGTCGATCGCGGGGGACGCGGGCCCGCTTGCCGCGGAGCTTGCCCTGCTCCGGGCGGCGAAGGCCGCCGACCTGCCGATCCTCGGGCTCGGCCTCGGCGCGAGGCTCTTCGCGTCGGCTCTCGGCGGCGAGATCGCTTCCTGCGGAGGCAGCCCCGATCTCGGGTGGCATCCGCTGACGCTGTCCTGGCCGGCCCGCGAGGACCCGCTCTTCAAGGGGTGGCCGTGGACGCCGACCCAATGCTTCTGGCGCCGCGAGTTCGTCGCCAAGCTCCCCGAAGGGTGCGTGTCGCTCGGAAGCGGTCCGAACGGACGCATCGCGGGATTCTCCGCGGGAGTCTTCCAGTACGCCCTCGACTGGTCGATCGACTGGCGGAGCGGCGATGTCCTCGAGGCGGCCCGTCTTCGCAAGGACGATGTCGCGGCGACGCCTGGCCTCGGGGCCGAGGCCGTCCGCGCGGGCACCGAGCGGTTCGGCCCCGACGCCGAGCGGCTGGCCCGCCGCTTCGCCGAGCAGGTGGCCCTCTTCCTCATGCCGGCCGATCGCATCAGCGCCGGTCGCGTGAAGGACCTGCACTACTGATTAGGCTGCTTTCGCGTGAGCAGGTTGCTTTCGCGGCGCCTCACCCTCGCGCGGCGGCGGTCAGCGGCTCGCCGGCGACGCGAAAGGAGGTCGAGGAGTCGACCACCCCCCGGACCGTCCGCACGATGCCGGGCACGTCGAGGCCGGCCTCGGCAAGCTGCTCCGAGCGTTCGCCCTGGAAGATCCAACGGTCGGGCAGGGCCATCCGCGTGACCAGGCGGCCGTCGAGGCCCGCGAGATTCGCCGCGTCGAGCACGCACGAGCCGAAACCGCCCTCGATCGAGTGGTCCTCGATGGTGACGACCGGGATCCCCCGGCCGAGCAGCGACCGCAGGAGCTCGACATCGACCGGCTTGGCGAAACGGGCGTCGTAGACCGAGACGCGGTACTCGCCGCTCAACTCGCGGGCCGCGACGGCCGCGTCGATCGCGCAGGTCCCGTAGGCCAGGATCGCCGCATCGGGCCGGTCGTGGGCCACGAGGGCCCGGGCCTTTCCGGGGACGAACGGCGGACACGCCTCGCCCGCGAACATCGGGCTGACCGAGTCGCGCGGGTAACGCACCGCCGAGAGGCCGTCTTCGTACCCGGCCATGAAGTCGACCGCGGCCTTCAGGCTCGGCTCGTCCATCGCGGCCAGGAGGCAGGCCTTGGGCAGGGTTCGCAGCAGCGCGACATCGCAGAACCCGTGGTGCACCGCCCCGTCGCCGCCCACGAGGCCGGCCCGGTCGAGGCAGAGCCGCACGGCCAGGCCCTGCAGCGAGACCTCCTGGAAGGCCTGGTCGAAGGCCCGCTGCAGGAAGGTCGAGTAGACGGCGAAGAAGGGCTTCCAGCCGGTCTTGGCGAGGCCGGCCATGAGGTCCATCGCGTGGCTCTCGCAGATCCCGGTGTCGAAGGTCCGCTCGGGGAAGCGCGAGATCACCTTCGCGACGCCGGTCCCGTCGGGCATCGCGGCGGTCGCGGCGACCACCTTCGGGTCGCGGGCCATGAGGTCGCCGAGGATCTCGCCGAACGCCGCGGTGAACGAACGCGAGCCCTTCTTGAGCTCGACGCGGCAGCCCTCGTTCTCGAGGTCGACCATCTTGAAGGGGCTCGGCGAGTGGAAGGTCGTCGAGTCGCCCTCGGCGAAGGCGTAGCCCTTGCCCTTCACGGTCTTCACGTGCAGCACCATCGGGCGGTCGAAGTGGCTCGCCTCGGTCAGCACCTCGATGAGTCCCGGCAGGTCGTGGCCGTCGACGGGTCCGACGGTGACGAGCCCGAAATGCTCGAACCAGGCGTCCTCGTTCACGACCGCCTTGCTGGCCTCGCCGAGGCGGTGGTAGGCCTCGCGGATCTTCCCGCCGCCGGGCAGCTGGTCGAGCACGCCCTTCGCAGCCCGCTTGAAGTCGCCGTAGCTCTGGCTCAGGCGGACCTTGTCGAAGTAGGACGCGAGGGCGCCCTGCGGCTTCGCGATGCTCATGCCGTTGTCGTTGAGCACCACGAGGAACTGCCGCTTGAGCGTGCCGGCGCCGTTCAGGCCTTCCATCGCGACGCCGTTCACGATCGAGGCGTCGCCGATGATGGTCGCGACGCGGCGGCCGCCCGGGTTCTTGGGCGACCAGCCCTCGCCGTTCAGCGAGTCGCCGGTGGCCATGCCGACCGCGGTCGAGATGCCGGTGCCGGCGTGGCCGACCGAGAAGAGGTCGTAGCGGGACTCCCGCGGCTCGGGGAAGCCGGCCATGCCGTCGCGCATCCGCAGGCGGTCGAGCAGCCGGTGGCGGCCGGTCAGCAGCTTGTGCGGGTAGCACTGGTGCCCGACATCGAAAAGCAGCCGGTCGTGGCCGAAGTCGAAGACATAGTGCAGGGCGATCGAGAGTTCGACGACGCCGAGGTTCGGGGCGAGGTGGCCGCCGGTGCGGCTGACCGCGTCGCAGATCGCCGCGCGGATCTCGGCGGCGACCTCGGGCAGGGCGGAGACGGGCAGCCGCTTGAGGTCGGCGGGGCTCTCGATGCGGGGCAGGTGCTTCATGTCGGGGAGGTATCCGGGGACGGAAGCCCGAAGCATACCGGTCCACCGGCTTCGCGACCTTTCCCGCGGGACAACTTCGCCGCGATCGCGGCGGGACTCCGGCCGAGACCGGTCCGCGAACCGGTTCGGGTCATCGGGTCCGTGACGCGAGGAAGCCGGCGAGTTCGACCAGCGGCCGCGCCGCGTCCCCGAACGGCCGGATCGCCGCGACCGCGGCCTCGTGCAGTTCGCCGACCTGCCGCCGCGACGCGTCGAGCCCGTGCACCGCCGGATAGGTGAGCTTTCCCGCCTCGCGATCCTTCCCGACCGCCTTGCCGACATGCTCGGCCGACTGGGTCTCGTCGAGCAGGTCGTCGACGATCTGGAACATGAGGCCGATCGCGGCGCCGTAGCGGCCCATCGCGGCCAGCCGGGTCGCGTCGGCGTCGGCGGCGAGTGCGCCCATGCGGCAGGAGGCCTCGATGAGGGCGCCGGTCTTGTGCCGGTGGATCCGCTCGAGCCGCTCGGCCGGGCTCCCGGCGACACCCTCGCCCGAGAGCGTGTCGAGCACCTGCCCGTGGATCATCCGCGTCGTCGCGCGGGCGAGCTCGCGCACGATCTCGCCGCCGCGGCGGGGACTGCCCGCGGCGACCTCGACCGCAAGCGACATCAGGGCGTCGCCGGCAAGGATCGCCATCGCCTCGCCGAAGGCCACATGCACGGTCGGCAGGCCCCGCCGGAGGCGATCGTTGTCGAGGGCCGGCAGGTCGTCGTGGACGAGGCTGAAGCAGTGGATGAACTCGATCGCGACCGCCGCGGGCATCGCGTCGGCTTCGCGGCCGCCGCAGGCGGCGCAGGCGTGCAGGGTGAGCAGCGGCCGGAGGCGCTTCCCACCGCCGAGCGTCGCATGCCGGCACGCCGCGAGAAGGCCCTCGGGAAGCCCGTCCGCACCGGCGAAACCGTCGAGGGTCGCCCCCAGCGATCGCTCGATGCGGGGCAGGAGTTCGGAACTCGTGGCGGGCAACGGATCGGCGGCGGTCGAGGCCATGGCTCGATGGTAGCGGCCCGCCACTATCATCCTCGCCTCCCATGGCCGACGCCCCCGGCTTTCTCTCAGAGGTCGTGACCGCGCTCAAGAGCGGCGGTCCGGTCATGGTCCCGATCCTCGGGCTGAGCGTCGTCTCGGTCGGTGTGACCATCGAGCGGGCGATCTACTGGCGCCGGATCCACGGCCGCGAGTCGCTCGCCGCGGTCGGCCGCCTCACCGAGGCGCTCCGCGAGGGGAACTCCGAGCGGGTCCGGGGTCTCGTCGACGGGAAGGACACGCCCTACGCGACGGTGGTGCGGCAACTCCTCGACAAGGGGGCCGGCGACGGCGTCGCGGTCGAGGCGGTGGAAGAGGCCCGCGGCTCGATCGACCGATTCCTGCCGCTGCTCTCGACGATCGTCGCCGCGGCCCCGCTGCTGGGCGTGCTCGGGACGGTCTTCGGCATCATCCGCAGCTTCAAGGTGCTCGGCGCGAAGCAGACCCTCGTCGACCCGAGCGAGGTCTCGGGCGGCATCGCCGAGGCCCTCACGAGCACCGCGGCCGGCCTGTGCGTGGCGATCTTCGCACTTTTCGCGGCGTCCGCCTTCCGCGGCCAGGCCGAGAAGGCGATCGGCCGGCTCGAGGGCCTGATCGCCGCGGCGCAGCAGGGGTTCGGCACCGCCAACCGGTCGCGCTGAGGCGATCAGTCGTCCGAATGGCCGAAGTCGTTCGGGTTTCCCTGTCCCGACAGGGCGGGGTTCATCCAGCGACGCATGTCCTGCAGGTCGCCGATGCTCAGGAAGTTCACGTTGCCGTCGACCTGCACGCTGACGCACGCGGGTCCGAAGCGTCGCAGCGGAACGGCCTGCGCCGAGAGCACCTCGAGCAGCGAGCCCGTCGCCGCGGGCAGCACCGCACCGGCGAGGTTCGCGAGCGGCTCGCCGAAAATCGTGCCGGCGAGCGAGCCGCCGCCGAGCTGGACCCCGATCGCCTCGCCGACCGAAGGCCGCCAGATCTCGGTCTCGCCGAGGCGGGCGGGCACGATCCACGCGGCCCCGATCGAGCGCTCCTCG
>JBIKVN010000235.1:0-4956 GCA_044356865.1 Phycisphaerales bacterium
TCGTTCCGCACCGGCCGCGGCGGCGACACCATCACGAGCGGCCTCGAGGGCGCGTGGACCCCGTCGCCGACGACCTGGGACCACGGCTACTTCGACACGCTCTTCGGCCACGAGTGGGAACTCACGAAGAGCCCGGCGGGGGCGCACCAGTGGGTGCCGAAGGGCTCGTCGGTCACCGCACCGGCCGCGCACGACGCGTCGCGGCGCGAGACGGTGATCATGCTCACCACCGACCTCTCGCTGCGGATGGACCCGGCGTACGAGAGGGTCTCGCGGCGCTTCCACCGGGATCCCGCGGCGTTCGCCGACGCGTTCGCCCGGGCGTGGTTCAAGCTGACCCACCGCGACATGGGGCCGGTCTCGCGATACCTCGGCCCGCTCGTGCCGAAAGAACGGCTCATCTGGCAGGATCCGGTCCCGCCGGTCACCCACGGGCTCGTCGACGCGCAGGACGTCGCCGGCCTCAAGGCGACGGTGCTCGCCTCGGGCCTGACCGTTTCGCAGCTGGTCCTGGCGGCCTGGGCCTCGGCCTCGACCTTCCGCGGCACCGACAAGCGGGGGGGCGCGAACGGCGCCCGCATCCGCCTCGCCCCGCAGAAGGACTGGGCGGTGAACAACCCGGCGGGCCTGGCCGCAACGCTCGCGAAACTCGAGTCGATCCGCGCCGAGTTCAACGCCCTCCAGGCCGGGGGAAAGAAGCAGATCTCCCTTGCCGACCTCATCGTCCTGGCCGGCGCCGCCGCGGTCGAGCACGCCGCGAAGGCCGCGGGCGTTCCGGTCGAGGTGCCGTTCGTGCCCGGCCGCACCGACGCCACCGCCGAACAGACCGACGCCGCGTCGTTTGCGGTGCTCGAGCCCGTGGCCGACGGGTTCCGGAACTACCGGGCCCACGGGCTGCCGCGCCGCGCCGAGCAGCTGCTCGTCGACCAGGCCGACCTCCTGACGCTCACGCCGCCCGAGATGACCGTCCTTGTGGGCGGCATGCGGGCTCTCGGGGCGAACTTCGACGGGTCGAGCCTCGGCCTCCTCACCGCGACGCCGGGTGTCCTGACGAACGACTTCTTCGTGAACCTGCTCGACATGGGCACGGAGTGGTCGCCGTTGTCTTCGGACGGGGAGATCTTCACCGGCCGCGACCGGACCACCGGCAACGCCCGCTGGTCGGCAAGCCGCGTCGATCTCGTCTTCGGCTCGAACTCCGAGCTGCGGGCGCTTGCCGAGGTCTACGCCGCGCTCGATGCGAAGACGAAGTTCGTGCACGACTTCGTCGCGGCCTGGCACACGGTGATGATGCTGGACCGGTTCGATCTGGCGGGGTCGTGAACGGCCGTCCGGCGGATTCGGCGCGAAAGCGTAAGTTGCCGTTCGGCAGAAGCTTGCATCGCGCTCCTTCCCCAGGGACGGGGGCCGGCTTGGTCGCGGGGTTGATTTCGTGCCGATCGGGCATCCGACCGCCTTCCGCACCGCGCGGATTTGCCTTAGACTGACTCCTCGCGCGGTTCCCTGGGGAAACTTTCCCCGTGACCGTGGCGGGGCAGGTGGAAGGCGGCGCTCGTGGTTCTCGGGGGTTTGAAACCTGACGCGTGTCAGGTGCCGCGAGAGTTCCGAGGCGCACGCAAGCCTGCGGTGGATGTCCCAAAGGGAGCAACTTCTCATGAACGTTTCCAAGTCCTTCTGGCCGGTGGTCGCCCTGATGGGGGCGCTGACCGGCGTGTCCGCCCTCTCCGGCTGCCAGTCGACGATGTCGAACGACGCGACCCGCGGCAGTCGAACCGGTCCGAACGCCCATCGCACCGAGGGCGGGGCTCCCGTCATGACGGCGGCGCCCGCGAAGTCGGATGCTGCCGCGAAGTCGGATGCTGCCGCCAAGTCGGATGCCGGCGCGAAGTCGGATGCCGGCGCCAAGTCCGCCGGCGCCAAGTCGGCCGCCGCCGCGCCGGCCGCCGGAGCCGCCGGTCGCTCGGGCACCTCGGTTGCGGAACTCGCGTTCCCGACCGGTGACCGTGCCTCGAGCGCGATCCTCCTCCGCCAGACCACCCCGAGCGAGATGCGGGTCGGTCGCGAGTACGACTACACCATCGACGTCATCAACCTGACCTCGGGCGATCTCCAGAATGTGGTGGTCAACCTCGAGAACTCGAAGAACGTCGAGATCCTCGGCTCGACTCCCGACTCGGTGAAGACCCCGGACGGCGACCTCGCCTGGATGCTGGGCGATCTTCCCGGCGGTGCGACCAAGACCATCGTCATCAAGGCGAAGGCCCAGGGCGTCGGCGTGGCGTCGAACTGCCTCAGCGTGGTCTACGCGAACGTGCTCTGCGCCTCGACCGTCGTGGTCGAGCCCTCGCTCCAGCTCGCGAAGACCGCGACCCCCGAGGTCTGCGGGACCTGCGGCGAGGTCAAGCTGACCTACACCGTGAAGAACCCCGGCACCGGCCTGGCCGAGGCCGTGGTCATCAAGGACACCCTCCCCGCGGGCCTCACCACCCTCGACGGCAAGAGCGCCGTCGAGATCAACGTGGGTGACCTCGCCAGCGGCGCCGAGAAGAGCTTCAACGTGACCGCGAAGGCCGCGAAGGCCGGCAGCTACGCGTCGGCGGCGTCCGCGATGAGCGGGGGCGGCCTCAGCGCGAAGAGCGGCGAGCCCGCGACCGTGGTCAAGGAGCCGAAGCTCACCGTCACCTGCGACGCCAACAAGCGGGTCTTCGTGGGCCGGGACATCACCTACCGCTTCACCGTCAAGAACGACGGCACCTGCGCGGCGACCGCCGCGGCGGTCCGCGTCGCGGTCCCGAGCGGCACCCAGTTCGTCTCCGCCGACAATGGCGGCAAGCTCGAGGCCGGCAGCGTCATCTGGCGCATGCCGACCGTGGCGGCCGGGCAGACGGCGACCGTCGCGATGACCGTTCGCCCGAGCGGCGTCGGCAACGCCGCGGTCACCGCGACCCTCGCGGCCGAGTGCATCGACCCGATGTCGACGAACTGCGCGACCGAGGTGGCGGGCATCCCGGCGATCCTCCTCGAGGTCGTCGACACCATCGACCCGGTCGAGGTCGGCAAGGACACCGTGTTCATCGTCACCGCGACCAACCAGGGCTCGGCCACCGACCGCAACGTGAAGGTGGTCGCCACCCTGCCGGCGTCGATGACCTTCGTGTCGGGTACCGGCGCGTCGGCGGTCTCGGCGAGCGGCCAGACCGTCACCATGTCGCCGGTCGCGACCCTTGCCCCCGGGGCGAAGGCCGAGTGGCGGATCACGGTGCGGGCCGCGAAGGCCGAGGACGCGCGTTCCCGCTGGGAGATGACCAGCGAGCAGTTCAAGACCCCGGTCACCGAGACCGAGTCGACCTACCTCTTCGAGTGAGTTCGGTTCGGGCGTGACGGGCGGCCGGTCGGCCGTCTCCTCTTGGAATCCATCCGGCGGCGGGCCCCGTGCCCGCCGCCGGTTTCCTTTGGTGGCTCGGGGCGAACGGGCTTTCCCGTGCGTCCGGGGCGGTCTATCGTGGGTCCCCTGACCCTCGCCCGCGTCGCGTGCGCCCGGGGACCCGCCGCGAGCCCACCCATGTCGACCCACGAACTTCCCGCCGTCGATCCTCCCGCGCCCTACCGATCCCTCGTGGTGGGCACCGACTTCTCGCCGTGTTCGGCGGTGGCCGTGGCCGCGGCCCTGCGCATCGCCGCCGGGTCGGACGCGACGCTTCGCGCCGTGCACGTGATCGACACCCGCGTGGTGGTGGACTTCGAGTCGGCGCTCTCCGACTTCCAGCGCACCGTGCGCGAGCACCTGACCGACGCCGCGAAGGCCGCGTGGAAGGGTTTTGCCGCCTCGGTCCCGGGCGCGGCGGGAATCCCCATCGAGTTCGAGCTCAACAACCGCATCGCGGGCGTGCTGGGCCTGGTGCATGAGGCCCGGGCCGACCTCCTGGTCCTCGGGGCATTCGGCGATCGCCGGCCCGATGTCGGGTTCGGCACGCTCGCGACCGCGTGCGTGCGCAAGGCCGGGGCCGACGTGCTGCTGGTGCGCGACACGCAGCAGGGCCCGTTCCGCACCGTGGTCGTGGGCGTCGACTTCTCCGAGACCTCGCTGCGGGCCCTGCACCGCGCGGCCCGCTTCGCCGCGAGCGAGGGTGCCGAACTCCACGCGCTGCATGTCCTTGACGCGCCCTGGCGCCACCTGCCGTATCTCGCGCCCGAATCGATGACGCCGTTCGCCATGGAGAAGGCCTACCGCGAGGCGATCGAGCGGCAGCTCGCCGAGTTCATCCGCCCGGTCACCGCCGCCAACCCGGGCCTTAAGCTCCGCGCCGTCTGCGACGATCCGGGGACCCATCGGGTCGGGATCGCCGGCTACGCGTCGAGGGTCGGCGCCGATCTCGTCGCGCTCGGGACCCGCGGCCGGACCAACCTGCGCGATGTCCTGCTCGGCAGCACCGCCGAGCGGGTGCTTGCGGAGTCGCGCTGTTCGGTGCTGGCGATCAAGCCCGCGGGTTTCCGCCATCCCCTCGCCGACGGCGGTTGACGGGAGCGTGGCCTGGCCCGAGGTAGCCCGCATGAAGACCATCGTCCTGCTCTATGCGGCCTCGGTGCTCTACTCGGCGATTCGGTATGTCGTGTTCGCGCCGCAGAACCTCGAGAGCCTGCCGGTCTTCGTCGTCAACAAGGGCGTGTCGATGGCGGCGGCGCTCTGCCTGGCCTTCGGGTGCCTCGCGACGCTGCGGCGGAAGCGGGGGAAGGTCGTCCGCGTCGAACCCGCGGCCTGGTTCCGGGCGGGGGTCTTCGGGGCGATCTGGCATGTCCCGATGTCGCTGGCGATCCTGCGGCCCGCCTATTTCAAGGAGTTCTTCCGGACCGCGACCGAGGCCGATCCCCACCCGCGTCTCAGCTTCGCGGGCGAGCTGGTCTTCATGCTCGGCGGGCTGGCCGCGGGCCTCCTCTTCCTGTCGCTGAAGCCGAACT
>JBIKVN010000236.1:0-4924 GCA_044356865.1 Phycisphaerales bacterium
GACCGGACGCGGGGTCTGCCCGCCTCACGCCGGCGAAAGGCCCTTGAGCCGCGCCGCGAGCTCGGCCCGGCGACGGATCCCGAGCTTCCGGTAGATGCGTGAGGTCAGCGTCACCACGCTCGAGGGCCTGATGCCCAGCCGCTTCGCGACCTCGGCCGTCGTGAGGCCCGCCCCGAGCAGCGTCGCCACCTCGCGTTCCCTCGCGGCCAACCGTCCCATCGGTTCGCGATCGGCCCGCGAACGGGCCGTCTCGGCGGCGACCCCGCGCCGCGCCAGCAGGATGCGGGCCTTCGGGAGCATCCGGTCGGCGATCGGCGCGACATGGAGCGCGAGGTGGTAGTTGCACGGCATCGGGGCCGGGCCGTCGGGATCCGGCGGTCGGTTCGCGATCCGGGCCACGAAGGCGTCGATCGGCGCGAAGAGCGACAGCAATTCCTTCGCTTCCGCCGCGTCCAGGGCCAGGTAGGCGTACGCGTGGTTTCGCCCGTGACCGTCGCGGCCGGCGCGGGCATCGACCAGCGAACGTTCGATCCGCGCGCGGCTCTCGGCCTCGAAGGCGCTCGACAGCGAGGCGAGCAGCGCCGAGTCGGACGATTGCGAGGGATCGATCTCGACGATGATCCGCTCGCCGACCGCCCGGAATCCCGACCCGCGCCGCCCGCGCCGCACCAGCGCCGTCTCGGCCAGGCCGACTCTCACCAGCCGCCCGAGCGAGTCGGTGATCGCACGCTCGGGAAGTTCACAGGCCCGGCCAAGCTCCGCGACCGAGACCGCGCGACCGAAACGGCGCAGCATCTCCCAGATCGACATCGTCCGCGGGTCGGCGAGCAGCGACGCAACCTCGGGGCGGCGGATGTCGAGTCTGGGAGCGTCCACCCCGAGAGGGTACTGCGGCTCGACGGCCGACCGAAATGTCCCATGAACATGGGACAACGCGCCGGAAGATCCAAGGGTGATTCGCCGCTGAGGCTGGCGGGAGCCGCCCGCGGCCCTGAAGACCACACCGGCTCGACCGCCTCCGCCGGCGCGGGATGTCTTACTCCTCGGACCCGACAACGCGTCCGCTCGTCGCCCCCGTCCGGCAAGACTCCCGATCCTCACCCGTCGGCCAAGGCCGACGCACCAGGCCGACTGCGGCACCATGGCCGCCCGGGATCGCCGGTCTGGGCGGTTGGTCGCTGCCGGCTGGCCTGGTTTCGACCATGGGCGCGCCGAGGCGAACCGTCGCATGCCCACCCGAAACCGACCGGCATCACGGGGCGTCCGGCGCGGACTCGCCAAGTTCGAAGAGGAACGCGACGGTCGAGAAGAGCGGCGGATACGGCAACACGAGCCGGTCGATTCGATACTCCTCGAGCGTCGCGCCCTGCTCGCGCACCATCCGCGAGACCGCCTCGAGATAGGCGTGGTCGAGCGACGCGAGCGACTTCGGCAACCGCAGCGACGAGACCGGCTGCGCGATCGAGTCGATCGGGACCCGCGCGCTGTCGTTCCAGCTGGCGATCTGATCGGGCTGGAGCGGCATCCCGAAGACCGCCGAGGCCGGTTCGGCCGCGAAGGCGAAGCGACGGTGGACGATCAGGTCGGCCACGAGCGTTTCCAGCGGAAGCAGCACCGGAAACGCCATGCAGCCGGGCAAGATCTCGCCGGGCGTGAGCGACCCGCGGTCGCGCAGGATCTCGGCGTGACCGAAGCGGAGGCGCCCGATGCGCTCGGCCGGGACGTCGGCGAGGTCGATGGTCTCGATGCCGTGGGGACGACCCGGCCGCAGCTCGCGACCGGAGATGGCCGTGGTCGAGACGCCGGTGATGAGCGAGGGCAGGAGCCGATCGTCCCCGAGGGCCACGCATGGCTCGGCCGCACGGACGCGACTGTCGGGGGTGGCGGACGAGGTTCGCAGGATCGGCCACGGCAGGCCGGGGCGGCTTCGCTCGAGACCGTCGAAGACGCCGGCAAACCCGATCGACATGCCCCGCGAACCGCGCTACGGTCCGATCACGGCCGCGCAGGTCATCGCCTTCGCGCCGACGCCGTAGACCTTCAGGTTGCCGCGATGGTTCGCCGCCCGGGTGCGCCGCATGGCCGCGGCCGCGTCGGGCGAGTCAAGTCCGCCGGCGGCGAACGCCCGCAGGTTCGTCCGCCGCATGCCTCGGACATGGACCGCCGACTCAATCGCCTCGATGGCCTTGCGAAGGTCCCCCAGTTCGGACCTCGTCGCCCCGCGGTCCGCCAGCCCCGCGACGACCTGTTCCCAGCCGCGGCGACCCGGCAACGACCGGATCGCGACCGCGGGGTCGGCGGTGTGGGCCACCGTCCAGCAGCGGAACCCGTTCCCGAGGCTCGTCCGGAGCGCCCGCCCGCAGGACCGCGGGCCCGAACCGGCCGGCAGCAGACGGGAGAGCAAGGGCCGCAGGCACGAGCGAAGCTCGTTGACGAGGGCGATCAGCTCGTGCCACTGCTCGCGGAAATCGGTGTTGGACTTCGACACGACGACGATGACCGCTCGCGAACCGCCCCACGGAGACGACCGTCAGGCGTCTCCATCCTCGACGAACCCATCGTACCGCGGGGACGCCGCCCCGAAGTGGCGTTCCCACGGGAACGGTGACCGGGTGTGCGCGAGGATTCTCGGAGTATGTTCACTTTCCCCCGCAAGGCATCTTCCCTTGGTCCACGCGGGCCACGAAGACGCCCGACGTCCCGGTCGTCCCGGCACGGGAGTCCCCAGCAGCAGGCCGCATCGATTTCGACGGCCTGACAACCAGAGGAGATTGAGACCATGAATCCGAATCCGTCCACGACCCGCGCCGGCCTGACCGAATCGGCCAGGAATCCGGTGTGCCTCGCGTCCTACCTGTCCGTCGGCGTCACCGGCGCGATGATGGCCACCGCCCACACCGAGGCGGCGGTCGTGAACATCGACATCACGAACGTGCTCGGCAGCGGCGCCGACATCTCCGGCGTGAATGCGGGGATGACGTTCGGCCAGGCGGACCGCGATGTCAACAACTGGCTTGGATGCGCCAATGCGGGCATCCAAATCTACTTCGATTCCGACTACATCGGCATCTTGCCCAGCGGCTGGATGATGTTCGCGTCCGACGGGGACGCACAGCCGCGCAATTTCGCCAGCGGCGCGATGATCGACGCGTCAGCACCCTGGATGTGGAGCGGGGACGACGCCAGTTTCTACTACGGCTCCGACGGCGAGATCTCGCCGAACTTCGGCGCCGGAAGCTTCATGGGATTCCGCTTCTCCGGCGACTTCGGCTCTACTCGGAACTACGGCTATCTGGAAGTCCTCTGGACCTGGGGGGGCACTCCGTCGTCGAGCACCTTCGAGATCCTCGGCGGCGCCTGGGAGTCGACCGCGAACACGGGGATCCTCGCGGGTGCGACGGGCGCCGTTCCCGTTCCGGCCGCGTCGCTGCTCGCCCTCATGGCCCTCGGCGGCAACTCGTTCCGCCGAAGCCGCGCCCGGGCGGCCTGAGCTCGCGTACAGCGATAACCATCGAGTCCGAACTCCGGCGGCGAGGCGCATGCGTCTCGCCGCCGGTCTCTTTCCCTCGCATCCAGCATCCCCCCTTCGCTAGCATGGCCGAATGACCGCGCGCCGCCGCCTGCTGCTCGTCGGCTGGGATTCCGCCGACTGGAAGATCATCCATCCACTGCTCGACGCCGGGGTGATGCCCGCCGTCGCCCGCCTCGTCGAGCACGGCGCCAGCGGCAACCTCACGACGCTCGAGCCGCAGCTCTCGCCGATGCTCTGGACGAGCATCGCGACCGGCAAGATGGCCTACCACCATCGCGTACCCGGCTTCACCGAGGTCGATCCGCGCAGCGGCAAGGTCGTGCCGGTCTCGGCGGCGACCCGCCAGGCGCGGACGCTGTGGGAGATGCTCGGCGAGCGCGGCCTCAAGAGCCACGTCGTGTCGTGGTTCGCGACCCACGGTGAGCGCGACCTGAACGGCTGCATGGTCTCGAACATGTACTGCCACGTGCGCGGGGCGAAGGAGGGACAGGACCCCTCGGAGTGGCCGCCGTCGCCGCCCGGGACCTTTTGGCCCGAGTCGCTCCGGGCCGAGCTCGACCCGGTGCGGGTGAGCATCCACGACATCGATCCCGACCAAGTCCTCCGGCTGTTCGTACCCGAGGCGCACCTCGTCGACCAGGAAAAAGACAAGCGGCTGTTCGGCCTCGGCCAGCGGCTCTCCGAGACCTTCTCGGTGCACGAGGCGGCGACGCACCTCCTCGCGAACCACGGCGACTGGGATTTCATGGCGGTCTACTACCGCGCCATCGACGAGGTCTGCCACCAGTTCATGCCCTACCACCCGCCGCGGATGGACGGCATTCCCGAAAAGGACTTCGAGCTCTACCGCCACGTGGTGACCGGCATCTACCGGCTGCACGACCTGCTGCTCGCGCGGCTCATGCAGCTCGCGGGGCCCGACACGGCGGTGGTGCTCATCTCCGACCACGGCTTCCACAGCGATCACCTGCGGCCGAAGTTCACGCCGCGGGTGCCGGCGGGCATCACCGTGTGGCATCGGCCGCAGGGCGTGTTCGCGGCGGCGGGGCCGGGCTTCGCCAAGGACAAGCTCGTCTACGGGGCCCGGCTGCTCGACGTGGCCCCGACCGTCCTGCACTGGTTCGGGCTTCCGGTCGGGGCCGACCTGGAAGGCCGCGTGCTCGAGGATGCGTTCGACCCGAAGCGTCCGGTCGAGACGGTGCCGACCTGGGAACGTCCCGACGCGCCGCGTCGCGAGCGGGCGTCGTTCGGCGAGGAGGCCGACCAGGCGCTTCTCGAGCAGTTCCAGGATCTCGGCTACATCGACGAGATCCCCGACGACACGTCGCGGGCGGCCGAGGAGACCAACCGCGAGAACGACTGGAACATCGCCCGGGCCTGCCTGCACGGGCA
>JBIKVN010000237.1:0-4902 GCA_044356865.1 Phycisphaerales bacterium
GTGGCGATCGTGGGCCAGGTGCTGCTCTCGCGGACCCGATTCGGTCGCCATCTCGTCGCGGTCGGGGGCAACGAGCAGGCCGCCCGCTACTCGGCGATTCCCGTGGGGCTCGTCCGCCTCGGGGCGTTCGCGATCATGGGGGCGTGCGCCGGCCTCGCCGGCCTGATGCTCTCGTCGCGGATGAACAGCGTCTCGAGCTCGCAGCTCGGGCTGAACGTCGAGCTCGACGCGATCGCGGCGGTGGTCATCGGCGGCACGAGCATGGCCGGCGGCCGCGGCCGGGTCTGGGGGACGGTGGTGGGGGTGCTGATCCTGGCCATCATCAACAACATGCTGGTCATGCGGGGCGTCAGCGTCCACTGGCAGGGATTCGTGAAAGGTGTCATAATCGTGCTCGCCGTGCTGATCCAACGCGGCCGGCCGGCGTCGTGAACGCCGATCGCCCATCGGAAGCCGCCCGGGGAAACAGGAGAGACCATGTCGCTGACCCGTCGCCAGTCGTTCGCCGCCGTCGCCGCCATCACCGGGGCCGCCGGCTCGCTTGCCGCCGCCCAGTCCGGTGGAGGGGCCTCGGGCGGCAAGATCAAGATCGGCGTGAGCGTCCCCGCCGCCGACCACGGCTGGACCGCGGGCGTGATCTGGTGGGCAAAGCAGGCGATGGCCCTCTACCCGCAGGTCGACTGGACCTTCACGCCCGCGGCGACGCCGACCGCCCAGATCGCCGACATCGAGACGATGATGGCGAAGGGCGTGCAGGGCCTCGTGATCCTCGCGACCGAGAGCGCCCCGCTCACGCCCGTCGCGAAGGAGGCGAACGCCAAGGGGTTCCTCGTCGTGAACGTCGATCGCGGCTTCCTCGAGCCGGTCGCCGACGTCTTCCTCGAGGGCGACAACAAGGCGTTCGGCCGGAAGAGCGCCCAGTACATCGTCGACCGCCTCGGCGGCAAGGGAAACGTAGCCCTGCTGCGGGGCATTCCCTGCACCGTCGACACCGACCGCTACAACGCCGCGATGGAGGTCTTCAAGGCCAACCCCGGCATCAAGGTCGTGGGTGAGGCGGTCGGCATGTGGAACCGGCAGAAGTCGCTCGAGGTCACCGAGACGCTTCTCGTCAAGACCCCGAAAATCGACTGCCTCTGGGCCTCGGACGATGACATGGCCCTTGGCGCCGAGCAGGCGATCAAGGAGGCGGGCCGCGCGAAAGAGATGTGGATCCTCGGCGGCGCCGGCATGAAGGACATCGTGAAGCGGGTCCGCGATCGCGACCCGATGTACCCGGCGAACATCACCTATCCGCCGTCGATGATCGCGACGGGAATCCAGTTGGCGGTGGGAATCCTGCGAGACGGGAACCGCGCGAAGATCATGCCGTTCATGCCGAAGCACCTCATGATCGACGTCGAGCTGATCACGCCCGAGAATGCGGCGTCGTACTACTTCCCCGAGAGCGTGTTCTGAGGAACGCCGGTTCCGCATGCGGGCCGGCCCGGAACGACGAGGCCATGCCTCGTCGTCACCTTCGAGCGGGCCGACATCGCGCTGCCGACCCATGGCCTTCGCCCGCCGTCCGCTTGCGTGACGCCCGGCCACATCGCGCTTCCGCGACGAGGCATGGCCTCGTCGTTCCGCGTGCCCGGTCGTCGGAGGTGGGGTGTGGCTGCTGGATGCCTGCCGAGTCAGGCGTCGGCCGCAGGCCGACGCTCCATGCGCTGGGTGCCGTCGGCGGCGAGGCGCGCCGTTTGGGAGCGTCGGGCGAGGCCCGACGTGGATCTACGCAGAAGCGGTACGCGGGTTGGGCTCGCGCTGGCCGCGTCGCGAGTCACGCGTCGGTCGCGGACCGACGCTCCATGGGCGGGTCGTATCAGCCGCGTACCCCCATCCCCGCCACGAATCCGCTCGCCCAGGCCCACTGGAAGTTGAAGCCGCCGATGCGGCCGTCGACGTCGAGGATCTCGCCGCAGAGGAAGAGGCCCGGGCAGCGCCGGCTCGCCATCGAGTCGATCTCGATCTCGCCGAGGGGCACGCCGCCGGCGGTGGTCTCGGCGTAGGTGAAGCCGCGGTCGCCCGAGACCGGGATCTCGCTTGCGACGAGGGTGCGGACAAGCTTCCGCCGCAAGTCCTTCGGGACTTGCTGGACGCCGCGCGCCGCGTCGACCCCGGCGGCGGCGAGCGCGGCCTTCAGGAATCGTTCGGGAACCTCCGCACTCGCGATCGCCCGCAGCGCCGCGAGCGTCGACTGGCCGGTGCGGGCGAGAAGTTCCCGCTCGAGCCGCTCGGCGTCGAGCTCCGGCAACCAGTTCACGATGAGCCGGGCTTCGGGATCGCCCTTCCGCGCATGCGCGAGATGCCGGCTGATGTCGAGCGCCGCCGGGCCCGACAGCCCGAAATGGGTGCAGAGCACGGGCGACTTCGGCCGCACGAAGCCGGTGCCGCTCGCGGGCCGGTACGGCTTCCCGTCGCCCCCGACGATCGACAGCTCCGCCGGAATTGCGATGCCGGAGAGCTCGCGCACCCAGTGCCCGTCGGAGACGACGAGCGGGGCGAGCGCCGGCACCACGAGCGGGGTCAGCGAATGCCCGAGGCTCCGCGCGATCTCGAGCCCGAGCCCGTCCGAGCCCGACTTCGGCAGGCTGCGTCCGCCCGTCGCGAGGATCACCTTCGCGGCCCGCATCGGCCCCGACTCGGTCTCGACGACGAACCCGCTGCCGTCCGTCCGCACCGCCGACACCCGGCACGGATGCCGAAGGTCAACGCCCGCATCCCGGGCCGCTCCGAGCAGGGCATCCAGCACCGACCGCGCCTTGTCGGTCACGGGAAACAGCTTCCCCGTCTCCTCCCGCTTCAATTCGACGCCGCGCTCGGCGAAGAACGAAACCGTGTCGTCGACGCCGAACCGCGCCAGCACCCGCCGCACGAGGATGGAGTTCGCGTCGGTCGCGTAGTCGCGATCTTCGACCCGCCAGTGCGTGACATTGCACCGCCCGCCGCCCGCGACCAGGATCTTCGCCCCGAGCGTGCGGGCCCCGTCGAGGGCGACGACCGCCGCCCCGGCCCGCGCCGCGTGAATCGCCGCGAACAGCCCGGCCGCGCCCGCCCCGACGACGACGACGGGGTCGGGGCTCACCGCTCGGGCTTCGGCAGGAGGACCGTCGTCGAGACATCGGTCGCCTTCTCGGCCGCGTAGTTCAGCGTCACCGCGTCGCCGCCCTTGCCGGCGACCAGGAACCGGAAGAACCGCGAGCCGCGGCCGGGAATGCCGTCGTCGATCGGAACCGTCTCCGGCCGGAACCGCACCTCCTCCATCGACTTCGCGAAGCGATCCCGCAGGAATCCGCTCGCCACGACATCGGCCCCGGTCAGCGTGAGCCGATCCGGCTGACCGATGCCTTTCGAGGCCGCCCGCTCGGTCCGGGTCGGGATGAGCCGGTCGTTCGCCACCTCGACATCGACCTGAAAAAGCCCCGGCCCGATCTCGATCGCCTCGGCCTTCACCTCGCCGAAGCGCACGAGCGGCATCTGCCCGGCGTGGTAGAGCGTGAACGCAAAGTTGCGGTGGCATTCCTCCTCGAGCATGAACGGCGGGGGAATCCGCGAGCTCCACTTGTTCCCGCCGCCCACGAGCACCCGGCCGAGCGTCGGATGCATCACCTCGGAGAGCGGCGTCGAGGTCCGGTCGAGCAGCACGCGGTCCTTCCAGCGTTCCATCGCCGGCCCGTCGGGCGAGCCGCCGTTCTGGCTGATGCGCTTCTCGGTCCAGAGCTCGTTCGTGTAGCTCACGATGCCGAGGCTCTCGGCGAGCCAGTTCACGAAGCCGCCGCGGACCGGGTAGAGGTCCGACCAGATCACCATCGAGCGGTACCCGGGCAGCATCTCCTCGCCGGCCTTGGCGATCGCGTCGTAGGTCGCCCGGTCGCGCGGCGGGTAGTCGCCCTCGCGGGACTGCGCCCCGGGGCCCCGCAGGATCATGCCGCCGGTGTTGTGGTAGGCCTGTCCGGCCGCGAGATTCGGCTGCGCGAGGATGAACTCGCCGATCGCCCGCGTCTCGGGATACGCGAACGGCCAGTCGCCCGCCCCGCCCTCGACATGCGGCGGATGCCAGTCGGCGGGGAAGTTCCGGTTCATGTCGTAGCCGCCCGGTCCGTCCTCGTTGATGCGGCCGTCGCCGTCGTTGTCGATGCCCTCCGAGCCGGCCATGCTCCAGTCGCCGCGGCGGATCGAGCCGTCGGCCCGCGGCTCGGCGGGGACCGGCTCCATCACGTTCGGATCAAGCTCGCTGCGGCGGTGCGTCCCGTTCGGGTCGGGCCGCCACATGAAGCCGATCGAGCCGTCGCCGTCGAGATCCTCGGGGCCGTCCTCGTCAAGCTCGCCGTCGCGATCGTTGTCGGTCGGCTTCAGGCCGGTGCGGTTCGAGTGGGGCGTGTGGGCGTCGGCGAACCAGCCGTCGCGGCCGTCGGGGTTGACCATCGGGATCAGGTGGAAGACCGAGCGGTCGAGGGCCTCGGTGATCGCGGGGACCTGCCCGTAGCCCGACAGCAGGTACCACGCGGTGTAGAGCACCGTCTCGCCCGCCTGCACCTCGTTGCCGTGGATGTTCGCGTCGATGTACATCGCCGGCTTGTCGAGCTCGGGGCCGGTCTTCGCGTTCGTGACGGTCAGCACCCAGAGTTCGCGGCCCTGTTCGCTCTTCCCGAGCGACTTCAGCGTGCAGAGATGGGGGTACGCCTGGGCCAGCCGCCTGAACAGGTCCGTCATCTCCTCGTAGTCGTAGAAGCGGTTGAAGGCGATCGGCACCTTCGAGTCGAGCTGCTGCTGCGCGGCGACGGGCGTGGCGGCGGCGCCGAGGGCGAGCGCCGCGCCGGCGATGATGCGGAGGAATCGTCTCATCGGGTGGCTCCTTCGGCC
>JBIKVN010000238.1:0-4900 GCA_044356865.1 Phycisphaerales bacterium
GCTGCCCGCCCATGATCTGCCCGCGTCCCGCCCCGATGCAGCGGGCGATCGCGAGCTCCCGCTGCTGCTCGCTCACCGCGGTGGTGAGGCCGGTCGCGATGATGAACGCGCAGGCCAGCATGCCCATAGCCGCCGAGAGGACGAAACTGATGCGGCCGCCCGCGACCTGCCGGTCGAAGCCGGTGCGGATCCGCTCGGCGGGCTCGAGCGACAGCGGTTCCGCGAACCCGGTCGCGTGCTCGGCGCACCAGGCGATGACGTCGGTGCCTTCGGCCAGGACGACCGAGATCGAGCTCACGCGATCGTCGCCGCCGCCGCCGCAGGCCACGAGGTCGTCGCGGCCGAGTTCCGCCCACGGCTGCTGCAGGACGCCAAGCTTCGGCCGCTCGATGATGCCGACCACGGCCAGCTCGACCGGCGGGCCGAATCGCTGCACCCGCACCCGATCGCCGACCGAGACCGCGAGCCCTTCGGCCCCGGCCGGGTCGAGCAGGATCTCGCCCGCCGCTTGCGGCCTTCGTCCGGCGGCGAGATTCACCTCGCGGAACCGGTCGTCGGCGGGCAGCTCGATGCCTCGGGCCTGCACCGTCATGCGGCGAGGGCGTCCGTCGGGGGCCGTTCCGCCGTCGGCCCGGACGAGCGTGAGCGAACCGTTCAGGCGGGCCGAGATCGCCTCGACGGCCGGAAGGGCGGCCACGCGTTCGATCTCCGCGGCCGGGAACGGCACGCCGCCGCGATGGACCAGCCGGGCGTCGCTGCGGCCGATGGCCCGGGCGAGGCCTTCCTCCACCCCGGCGGTCGCGCTGGCGATCCCGCAGCTGATCGCGGTCACGAGCCCGGCCGCGAGGGCGACCGCGGAAACGAGCAGGGCCGTCCTACCCCGCCGCCCGGCCAAGCTCTGCCGCGCGAAGGGCCAGCTCGCTCGACCGATGGGAGGGATCAAGGCTCGCGACATCGATGGAACCCGCCAGTCGACCGTCCCGCATCACGTGCACCACGCGGCAATGGGCCGCGGCGGCCGGCTCGTGCGTCACGAGAACGACGAGCATACGCCGGGACTCCGCGATTGACCCGAGCAGGTCCCACAGCCGTTCGCTCGTCCGTGAGTCGAGATTGCCCGTCGGCTCGTCGGCGAGCAGGATCGGCGGGTCGAAGAAGAGCGACCGGGCGATCGCGACCCGCTGCTGCTCGCCGCCCGAGAGGGCCTCGGGGCGGTGGTCGACGCGGTTGGACAGGCCAAGTTCCCCGAGCAGCGTCCGGCCGCGGGCCAGGCACGCGTCGCGATCGAGCCGGTCGAGCGTTCCGGGAAGGATCGCGTTCTCGAGGGCGGTCAGCGTCGGAAGCAGGTTGAACTGTTGGAACACGATCCCGATGCGGCGGCGGCGGTAGAGCGTGAGATCGCGCTCGGGCAGCGAGTCGATCCGGAGGCCGTCGACCTCGATCGAGCCGGCGTCGGGGCGGTCAAGACCCGCGATGAGGTGGAGGAGCGTGCTCTTGCCGCTGCCCGAGGCGCCCATGATGCCGAAGACGCCGGGGGCCGCGATGTCGAGATCGATGCCTCGCAGGGCCTCGACGGTCCGCTCGCCGGTGCGGTAGGTCTTGCGGACGCCGCGGACGGCAATGCCGCGTGCCCGGTCGGCCCGTTCGCGTGCCGGCGACTCGCTCAATGCCCGGTCTTCGCGTCGTAAGTCTTGGCGTCCAAAAGGCCGCCGAGGACCTCGCCCGAGACGGTCAGCCGGCAGATCCAGCCCTTGCCGTAGGGGTCGCTGTTGATGAGCGAGGGGTCCTTGATGACCTCGTCGTTCACCGCGGCGATCGTGCCCGCGAACGGGGAGTAGACCTCGCTGGTCGTCTTCACGCTCTCGACCTCGCCGATCGAGCCGCCGGCGGCGACCGTGGTTCCGACCGCCTTGGCCTGAACGTAGGTCACATCGGTCAGGGCATCGGCGGCATGCTGGGTGATTCCCATGGTGACGGTGTTTCCGCTCTGGCGGAACCACTCGTGGGTCTCGGAGTAACGGCAATCGGCGGGAGTGGACATCGTGACCTGTCTTGGAGCGGGGAGGCGGTGGCCGGGCCGTCGGACCCGGCGCGAGGGGGGATCATATTCGCCCGTCGCGGTTTGGTCGGGCGAGTTTGGCCTGTCCAAAAAGGCGAGTTTGGCCTGTCCAAAAAGGCGAGGTGGCCTGTCCAATCGGATCGGGTTTGAAGCGGAATGGCCTGTCCAACCGGAGCACAACCGGAGCATGGGCTTGAGTTGGCCTGTCCAACTCGAACTCCTTCACCCAGCGTCGGCAGCGGAACGCGGCGGGGCGGCTGAAGCGAGGTGGCCTGTCCAATCGGATCGGGTTTGGAGCGGAATGGCCTGTCCAACCGGGCAACCCAACCGGACAACCGGAACACACTTGGCGCATGCGCTTGGGTTGGCCTGTCCAACTCGAAATCCCCAACTCGAAACTCTGAGTTGGCCTGTCCAATTCGAACTCCTGAGTTGGCCTGTCCAATTCGAACTCAACTCCCACTCCCAACTCGATTTCCAACTCGAACTCCTGTCAAGTTCGAGTCGACCTCACGGCCGCTTCGATCCGCAATCCTTGCGCGACCCCTCCCGAGCCAGTCGATCTCGAGCGCTCCATCTGTCCGCGACCGTTGCCGACTCCGCTCCGGTCGGTAAGATCCCGCCCCTCCGCGTCGACCGGTCGCTCTCGGCACCGGTCTCGACCTCCCAAGCTTTCTCCCCTCCAGGAACGCTGCCGGCCCCAGGCCGGCGGCGTTCCGCCGCGCCCGCGATCCCCGCCATCCGCGTTCGCTCCACCGGCAACACGGGTAGACTCGCCCCCCTGCCCCTCCCGTTTCGCCCCGCCCGATCGCACCCCGGTACCGTGCAACCCCAGATCGTCCTGACCCTTTCCGTCGGTAGCCTTCGGGGCCTCTTGGCCGCGGCCGATCGTCGTTGTCCGAATCTTGCCGCGGTCCCGGCCTTTGCCCGCCAGCATCTCGGGTTGCGCGGCCTGAACATCCCCGCCTCGATGCTCGCGGGCCTGGCCGCGCCCGGTTTCGAGAGGCTTCGCGACGCCTCCGACAAGGCCGGTTGCCCCTTCGTCGTCCTCGTCGACGAGCAACCGCTTCCGTTCGCGGACAACGATCCGGCGAAGTCCGCCGGGGCGGGGGATCGGCTGAACCGTCTTGCCGAGGCTGCTAACCGGCTCGGCTGTCGCGATGTCGCCATTCGCTGCGGGGCCGGCGAGGCGGACGACGCCCTCGAGCGCACCGCCGCCGGAATCAAGGCATCGATGGGCGAGATCGAACGCCACGACCTGAATGTGCTGGTCTGTCCCGCCGAAGGCTGGAGCACCGATCCCGACCGCCTCGCCGCCCTCATCAAGCGGGTGGGCGGCTTCCGGATCGGCTCCCTCCCCAGCTTCGGCCACGCCCACGCCAGCGGCGACGCCGAGAAGACCCTGAGGAAACTGGCACCCTACGCCGAGTCGATCGATGCCACCGTCTTCGATTTCGATGCCAAGGGCGTCCATCGGCCCTACGACCTGGCCGTGATGGTCGCCGCGGTCCGCGCCGTCGGCTATGTGAACACGCTCGCGGTCGAGCATGTCGGCAAGGGCGACCCGGTCGATGCGATCGAGCGGGCCCGCACTATCTTGGAAGCCGCGATCGGCGCCGAGGATTCGTGACCGCACGGGAACCCCGCCGGTCACCGATCGGGCGCCGGCCGCGCGGATCATGCCGAGTCCCGTACCCCAACCTCCGGACTCCCCACCGGGACTCCCTCCCGTGATCGTGACCATCGACGGTCCGGCCGGCACCGGCAAGAGTTCGGTCGCCCACGCCCTCGCCCACGCCCTCGGTCTCGAGTTCCTCGACACCGGAGCGATGTACCGAGCCGTGACCCTCATCGCCCTCCGCGCCGGCATCGACCTTCGCGACGCCGAGGGCCTCGCCCGCCTCGCCCGCTCGGCGCACATCCGCTTCGATTTTTCCGCCGATCCGCCCGAGATCACCGCCTTCGGCTTCGCGCTCGGCTCGGCGATCCGTTCGGCGGAAGTCTCGGCCGCGGTCAGCATCGTCGCGGCCCACCCCGAGGTGCGGCACTCGATGGTCACGGCGCAGCGGGGGGTCGCGCTCGAGCACCCGCGGCTCGTGACCGAGGGCCGCGACCAGGGCTCGGTGGTCTTTCCCGAGGCCGCGGTCAAGTTCTACCTCGACGCGAGCCCCCGGATCCGCGCCGAGCGCCGCGCCGCCCAGCTCCGCCGCGACGGCCAGCCGGCCGACCTCGAGGAGATCCTCCTCGCCATCGTCCGCCGCGACGAGATGGACATGGGCCGCGCCGTCGCCCCGCTCCGCTGCCCGATCGACGCCATTCGCGTCGAGACCGGCCCCCTCACCCTTGCCGAGACGGTCGCCGAGCTCGTTCGCCTCGCGCGGGCCGCCGCCCCGCGCCGGCTCGCGATCGGGAGCGGGGCATGAGGTTCCTCGGCGCCGCCCGTCGCGTGCCCGGCCGCGGTGCGGTCGCGGTCGCGTGGTTCGACCTCTGGGAAACGCTCTTCGAGCTGCTCGTTCGCGTGGTCTACCGGCTCCGGGTCGACGGGAAGGACCAGGTGCCCCGCACCGGCCCGGCGATCTTCGTCTCGAACCACCAGTCGTTCCTCGATCCGGTCGCCAACGGCGTCGCCGTGCAGGACCGTCAATTCACCGCGATCGCCCGCCGCAGTCTCTTCCGCTTCCCGCCCGTCGGCTGGCTGTTGCGCAGCTGGGGCGCGATCGCGATCGACGAGAAGCGGGGCGAGGCGGAGTCGCTGCGGGCCGCCCTGGCCGAGCTCGCGGCGGGTCGGTGCGTGCTGGTCTATCCCGAAGGAACCCGCAGCGAGGACGGCCGCCTCAAGCC
>JBIKVN010000239.1:0-4887 GCA_044356865.1 Phycisphaerales bacterium
CTCCTCGAGCTGGCTCGCGTCGACCGGGCCCGGGGCCTCGGTCATGAGGTCGGCGCCCGACTGGGTCTTGGGGAACGCGATGACGTCGCGGATGTTGTCGGTCCCGACCGCGTGCATCACGAGCCGGTCGAGCCCGAAGGCGATGCCGCCGTGCGGCGGGGCGCCGTAGCGGAGGGCGTCGAGCAGGAACCCGAACTTGACCCGGGCGTCCTCATCGGTCAGCCCGATGAGCGAGAAAACCTTCTTCTGGATCTCGGGCCGGTGGATGCGGATCGAGCCGCCGCCGATCTCGCTGCCGTTGAGCACGAGGTCGTAGCCGGCCGAGAGGCAGGCGCCGGGATCCGAGTCGAGGATCCCGAACTGGTCGGGATTCGGGCTCGTGAACGGGTGGTGCAGGGCGACCCAGCGGCGGCCTTCCTCGTCCCACTCGAACATCGGGAAGTCGACGACCCAGAGGAAGTTCCACTTACCTTCGGGGATCAGCCCGAGTTCCCGGCCGAGCCGCAGCCGCAACTCGCCCATCGCCTTGGTCGCGATGTCGCGGCGGTCGGCGGCGAATAGCACCGCGTCGCCCGGCTCGAGGCCGAGGCGGGCGATGAGCTCGTCCTTGATGGGCTCGAGGAACTTCGCGATGCCGGTCTCGAGGCCGTTCGCGCCGAGCTTCACGGTCGGCACGCCGCCGGCCTTGAAGGTCTTGACCCACTCCGAGTAGGCGTCGGTCATCTTGCGGGTCAGCTTCTCGGCGCCGCCCGGCACGCGGATCGCCTTCACGCAGCCCTTCTTGCCGAGATGGGTCTTGTCGAGGGCGTCCTTGAAGACCCCGAAGGAAGTCTTCGCCGCGAGGTCGCTCACGTCGACGATCTCGAGACCGAAGCGGGTGTCGGGGCGGTCGATGCCGTAGCGCTCCATGGCCTCGGCGTAGGTCATGCGGGGGATCTCGCCGCCGGGGGCGATGTCGACGCCGAAGAGTTCCTTCCAGAGCGCCCGGGCGAAGCCCGACATCATCGCAAGGACGTCCTCGCGCTCGACGAAGCTCATCTCGAGGTCGATCTGCGTGAACTCGGCCTGCCGGTCGGCCCGCGGGTCCTCGTCGCGGAGGCACTTGCAGATCTGGAGGTAGCGGTCGCAGCCGGCGACCATCAGGATCTGCTTGAAGAGCTGCGGGCTCTGCGGCAGGGCGTACCAGCTGCCGGGGTGGAGGCGGCTCGGCACGACGAAGTCGCGGGCTCCTTCCGGCGTCGAGCGGATCAGGAGCGGCGTCTCGATCTCGAGGAAGCCGTTCCCCGCGAAGTAGTCGCGGGCGAGCTTGGTGATGCGCGACCGCGTGGCCAGGATCGACTGCATCCGCGGGCGGCGGAGGTCGATGTAGCGGTGCTTGAGGCGGACTTCCTCGGCGATCCTGTCCGCCTCGTGCTCGTCGGGCAGGATCGGCGGGGTCTCGGTCTTGTTCAGGATCTCGACCTCGGCGGCCAGGATCTCGACCTCGCCGGTGGCGAGCTTCGGGTTCGGCTCGCCGGCGCGGCGCCGCACCGAGCCGCGGATCGCGACCACGTCCTCGCGGCGCAGGGCCTTGGCCGCCGCGACGACCTCGGGCGGGACCTGGGCGACGTCAAAGACCGCCTGGACGAGTCCGGTCCGGTCGCGGACATCGCAGAAGATGAGGCCCTTGCCCTGGTCGCGAAAGGTGTTGATCCAGCCGCAGACCGTGACGGCCTGGCCGGCGTGTTCGGGGCGGAGGGTCCCGGCGAGGTGGGTGCGCTTGAGCATGGCGTGGGAAGCGACGGGGCGTCGCGAAGGGTCGGTATGGTACCGTTCGTCCGTGCCGAACGAACCGCGGAAAGCCGAGCCCGACGCAGCCGCTCGCGGCGCCCGCAGCGTGCTCTTCACGGCGTTCGAGCCGTCGGGCGACGCCCACGCGGCGCCGGTGATCGCCGATCTGCGGCGGCGCGATCCCGACCTGCGGATCTTCGCGTGGGGCGGGCCACGCATGGAGGAGGCCGGGGCGGAAGTCCTCGAGCGGACCGCCGACGACGGCGCGATGGGTCTCGGCGGCGTCACCCGGGCGGCGGCGGTCTATCGCGAGGTCAAGCGGATCCGCCGGTGGATCGCCCGCCAACGGATCCTCGTGCATGTCCCGGTCGACAGCCCCGCGGCGAACTTCCCGGTCTGCAAGGTCACGAAGGCGGCCGGGGCCCGCGTGGTGCATCTCGTGGCGCCGCAGCTCTGGGCGTGGGGATCGTGGCGCATCGGCAAGGTCCGGCGGCTGACCGACGGGATCCTCTGCCTGCTGCCCTTCGAGGAGTCGTGGTTCCGCTCGCGGCAGGTGCCGGCCCGCTTCATCGGGCATCCGGTGCTGAGCGAGCCGCTGGAGGAGGCCGCGGTCGCGGCCCGCGCCGCCCGACTGCCGAGGGGCGCCCCGAAAATCGTGCTGCTTCCGGGCAGCCGCTCGGGCGAGGTGAGGGCGAACCTCAAGCTCCTCGTCGAGGCGTGGAGCGGACTGAGCGACCTCCACCGCGGCACGGTCGGCCTGATCGTGGCCGCGAACGAGTCGATCGCCCGGCGGATCCGCGAACGGCTCGGCGACTTCCCGACCGGGCTCCACATGATCACTGGCGACATCGCCGCGGGCATCCGCTGGTGCGATCTCGCCCTGAACGTCTCCGGCACGGTCAGCCTCGACGTCGCCCGCCAGCACAAGCCGATGGTCGCGGTCTACCGGACGGGGCCGGTGTCGTACTTCGGGGCCAAGATCATGTTGCGCACGCCGTTCCGGCTGCTGCCGAACATCATCGCCGGCCGCGAGATCGTGCCCGAGTTCGTGCCCCACTGGGTGCCGTTCGGAACCGGCGCGAAGGCCGTGATCGAGGCCGCGAAGCCCTACCTCTCCGACTCGCGGAATGTCGCGGTCACCGCCGAGGAACTCCGCCGCGTCACCGCCCGGTTCGCCGGCCGCGACCCCGCCTCGGCGGCCGCCGAGACGATCCTGCGAATGGCCGCGGGCGGGACCTTCGACCCGCCGCGGTCGGGCGACCTCGAGCTCGAGACGAGCCTTTCCGGTCCCGCGACGGAATCGGACGGAAACGGCGGCGATCCCCGAGTCGACCGCTGAAAGGCCCCCAAGCCCCGCGCCTTGGCCCTATATTCCAACCCCCCGTCCGCAACTCCCGATCCGGAGCCCCGTTCATGCGACTCGCGTCCCCGGTCCGTGCCCTTCTCGTTCTCTCGTCGCTCGCCCTCGCGGCGACCGCCCCGGCCCTGGCCGCCGACCAGCTCAAGATCGTCTCGAGCCTGCCCCGGACGGGCAGCTCGAACGCCCAGACCACCACGATGGTCAACGGCATCCGCATGGCCATCGACGAGGTGGGCGGGAAGATCGACGGTTTCGAGATCCTCTACGAGGACTGGGACGACGCGAGTCCGCAGCGCGGCAACTGGGATCCCGCGGTCGAGGGCCAGAACGCGAACAAGGCCGCCAAGGACCCGCTCGTGGTCGGCTACCTCGGGACCTTCAACTCGGGTGCCGCGAAGATCGCGATGCCGATCCTGAACCGCGCCGGCTGCGTCATGGTCAGTCCCGCGAACACCTACCCCGGCCTCACCAAGCCCGGCTTCGGCGAGAAGAACGAGCCGAAGGTCTACCGGCCGAGCGGCAAGATCAACTACTTCCGCGTGGTGCCGACCGACGACCTGCAGGGGGCGGTGGCCGCCGAATGGGCCAAGGAACTCGGGGCGACCAAGGTCTTCGTGCTGCACGACCGCGAGCTCTACGGCAAGGGCATCGCCGACGTCTTCGAGAAGCGGGCCAAGGAACTCGGCCTCGAGATCGCCGCGGTCGAGGGGATCGACCCGAAGGCCGCCAACTACAAGCCGCTGGTCACGAAGATCAAGGCCACCGGCGCGAACTTCGTCTACTTCGGCGGCACCACCCAGAACAACGCCGGCCAGATCGCCAAGGACCTCCGCTCGGGCGGCGTCGACGCTCCGCTCATGGTGCCCGACGGCTGCTTCGAGGAAGCCTTCATCGAGGCCGCCGGCGCCGCCAACCTGAACGGGAAGACCTACGTGACCTTCGGCGGGCTTCCCGCCGACCAGCTCACCGGCAAGGGCGCCGAGTTCCGCGAGCGCTACCGCGCGAAATACGGCACCGATCCCGAGGCCTACGCGGCCTACGGTTATGAGGCGGCCCGCGTGCTGCTCGACGCGATCGACCGGGCCGAGACCAAGGACCGGGCCTCGATCCTCGCGGCGGTGGCCGCCACCAAGGACTTCACCGGGGCCCTCGGCACCTGGAGCTTCGACGAGAACGGCGACACCACGAACCGCGTGATGAGCGGCCAGGCGGTGGTGGACGGGAAGTTCACCTTCCAGAAGGTCCTCGGTCGCTGAACGCATGGAGTTCACGCCCGGAGAGGTCTTCGCCCAGCAGGTCGTGAACGGCCTGTCGAACGGGATGATCATCGCGCTCATCGCGCTCGGCTACACGATGGTGTACGGCATCATCGAGCTGATCAACTGGGCCCACGGTGATCTCTTCATGCTCGGGGCGTTCCTCGCCCTCACCCTGCTCGGGGCCCTCGGGCTGCAGGAGGCGACCGGACCGGGCGCCGCGTTCGCGGTGATCCTGCTGCTGGTGGCGAGCGCCGCCTTCTGCGGGACGCTCAACGTCGTGGCCGACCGTCTCGCCTACCGGCCCTTGCGGAGCGCGCCGAAGGTCTCGCTCCTCGTGACCGCGATCGGCGTCTCGTTCATCTTCGTCAACTTCGGCCTCTTCTGGGGCGGCCTGCCGATGGAGGTCTTCTCGGGCGGCATCGCCGCCGCGGCCCCGAAGGATTTCCCGGCCCTCGTGCCCTCGACGAACCTCGTCGGCACCGACGACGGCGTGCACTT
>JBIKVN010000044.1:0-16631 GCA_044356865.1 Phycisphaerales bacterium
GCGTGGACGCCGGCCGAAAGCACGATCGTCGCGCCGTCCGGCGCCGCGTCGATCGCGGCCTGCAACGAGGGGAACATGCCCGGCACGGTGACCACCGGGCCGCCCGCCTCGGCGTCGCCGGCGAGGGCCGAGCCGCAGGTGTCGGCCACGTTCGGCGGCGCCAGCCGGAACGGATGGCCGACCGGCAGGCTCGCCGCGAGGCCCCAGCGATGCGCGAGGTAGCCCTCGAGTTTCTTCCGGTCGCAGTCGGACAGCATGGTCCGCACCACGACCACCTCGGCGAGGTCGCCCGAGAGGAACGAGGTGTTGTTCACAGCACGACCGAGGGCGAACCCGACCGAGTTCGTGTCGCTGGTGCGACCGGTCGAGACGGGAACGTTCGACGACGGCACGCCGTCGATCCACTGCGCGAGCTTGCCTCCGCCGTAGTCGGCGACCGCCCCGTGCACCTGGAAGGTCGTCGCCACCGCCGGGCTCGCCGAGGTGACCGCCGTCGTATCGGCGTCGAGCCGGCGGGCGCCGATCTCGGGAAGGCCGGCCGCGGTCGTGCGCAGGACGATGCGGGCCGCGTTGGTCGCGGCTCCGGTCGCGACGTAAACCGCGGTGCGGGCCGCGGTCGGCACGCTCGCGTGTCGACGCACCGCGAACACCACCGAGGCCTCGGCGTCGCGCAGCAGCCCGCTCGCGCCGAGCCCGAGGCCATCGTCGACGCCGTCGAACCGCACCACCGCCTTGCCGGCCTGGACGTTCGCGATCCACTGCGGGCGCTTGGTGCCGGTCGCGGTCACGTGGAACGTTCCCGCCGCGTCGGTCCACTGCGCGACGAGCCCATCGACGCGGTCGGCCGCGGCGATCTCGTCGGCCTTGAACCACGCCTGGATTCCGGGAAGCACCGCCGGCGACCACGCGACGATCGGCACGCCAGCCTGCGTCACCGCATGGGTCTGGCCGGCGACGGTGATGGTGCCGGTGCGTGAAGACGGACTGGCATTCGCGGTGAACGAATAGGCAAGCGTCGCCGATCCGGTTCCGCTCGCCGCGCCCGGCACGAGCCACGCCGCGTCGCTCGTCGCGGTCCAGCCGCAGGAGGCGTCCGAGGCGGTGAGGCCCACCGAACCCGACCCGGCCGCCGCGCCGACCGACGCGGTCGCGGCCGAGAGCGCGTAGGTGCAGCTCGGGGCGTTCGTCGGCGGGGCGTCGCGGTAGGGATGGGCCGCGGGCAGGCTGGCCTGCAAGCCCCAGCGGTGGGCCAGGTATCCCTCGAGCCGCTGGCGATCGTCGGTGCCGAGCGCCCCGCGGACGACCACGACCTCGCCGAGATCGCCCTGGAAACACTGCGTGAGGTTCGTCGCCCGGCCGATCGCGAAGCCGAGGGCGTCGGTGTTGCTCGACACGCCGAACGACAGCCCGGCCGAGCCCGCGGCCGCGCCATTCACCCATTGGGTCAGGCTGCCGAGCCCGAAGTTCGCCACCGCCCCGTGCACCTGCATCGACGTGGTCACGACGCTCGGGCCCGTCGCGGTGACGACCGACGACGAGTCGAGCCGCCGCACGCCCGCGTCGGGCTTGCCGGTCGAGGCCCCCCGCAGCTGGAACCGCGCGTTCGCCGTGCTCGTTCCCGTCGAGAGGAACGCGATGGCCCGCGCCGCGGCCGGCACCGCCGCGTGCTTCCGCACCGCGAAGATCGCCCCGCCGTTCGCGTTCCGCATCAGGGTGCTGGTGCCGCGGCTCAGGCCGTCCTGCACGCCGTCGAAGCGCACCACCGGCTTGCCGGCGAACCCGTTCGCGACGAAGAGCGGCCGCTGCACGTCGGTCGCGGTCACGTCGAAGTCGTTCGCCAAATCGACCCAGCGCGAGACCGCGTTGAACGGCCGGTCGCCCGGCGGGATCGCGTCGGCGAGGTACCACGCCTCGAGGCCGGGAAGATCATCGGGCGTCCACGCGAGGCTGCCCGATCCGACCTGCAGTACGGTGAAGGTCTGCCCGCCGGCGGTGATCGTCGCGGTCCGCGGGGCCGGAAGCGGATTCGCGGTGTACGTGAACGTCAGCGTGTCGGGCCCGACGCCGCTCGTCGAGCCGAGGCTCGGGACGAGCCAGGCCGCGCTCGAACCCGCGGTCCACGGGCATCCGGCCTCGCCGGTCGTGATCGAGAGGGTCAGCGTCCCGCCGGTCGACGCGAGGTAGGGCGAGGGCGTCGAGAGGGCGTACGCACACGCGGGTCCGCCGGAAGGCAGGATCTCGTCGCAGGTCAACCACGAACCGTTCCCGGGCGCGGTCGCGTGCATCGGGCAGTCGACGGTCGTCCCGCCGGTCGATCCGCTGAAACCGTCCCAGGCCACAAAGAGCATCGGGTTGTCGCTGCTGCCGCCGACCACCAGTCCCGTCGAGCCGACCGGCGGACCCGACACCGTCGTGAAGGCCGATCGCACCACGCGCTCGCCGACCACGAAGCTCCCGGCGCACGCGCACTCGACCACCTGGCCGGGCGGCGCCGTCCGGTGCGGGTGGCTCTCCGGCAACGTCGCCTCGAGTCCCCAGTGGTGGGCGAGATACCCCTCGAGCCGGAAACGATCGCGCAGCGACAGCGCCGAGCCGAAGATCGCGATCTCGCCGATGTCGCCCGCGAAGTACGCCGCCGCGGTCGCCGAGCGGCCGATGCCGAGGCCCTTCGAGTCGGTGGCGCTCGTCACGCCGGTGGGCAGGGTCGCGGTACCGTCGGGCAGGCCGTTCACGAACTGCGTGAGCCGGCCCGCGGTGAAATCGGCGATCGCGCCGTGCACCTGGTAGGGAGGAAGCGGCGGCACGCCCGTCGTCGCGGTCGCGGTGACGTTCGCGTTCCCGTCGAGCCGCCGCGCGACCGCCTCGGGCTTGCCCGTGGCCGAGCCGCGCAGGGCCAGCCGCGGGTTCCGCACGTCGGTGCCGGTCGCGACGAACGCGACGTTCCGCACCGCGGTCGGCACCGCGGCGAAACGCCGCATCGCGAAGATCGACGCGCCGTTCACCGATTTCAGGAGCGGCGTCGTTCCCATCGTCAACCCGTCGTTCACCCCGTCGAAACGTAACACCGGCTTGCCGTCGAGGGCATTCGACACGTACAGCGGTCGGGCCGTGCCGGTGGCGGTCGCCCACCGGATCGGATCGGTCGCGCGGTCCGCCCAGTTGGAGACCGGGCCCGCTGTCGGCGCGACGGCTCCCGGGGCGGCGGCGTCGAACCAAGCCTGGAGCGACGGTACCGCCGCGGGACTCCACGGTACGCCCTGCTGGTAGATGAGAATCGTGGCGTCACCGATGGCGACCGTGCCGATCCGGCCCTCCGGGGAATAGTTCGGATAGACGAAGATCGCGGAAGGACCGCTTCCGGTGCCGGACGGGGCCGTGGGAGAGATCCACGACTCGGTGGAGGATGCGGTCCAGTCGCAGAGGTCGCACGAGGCGATGAGATCGAAGTGCCGGGTCAGGTCGCCTAGGGCATGCCCGAAAACCAGCACCTCGGGCGTTACCTGGTACGTGCAGGCCTGGCCGCACTGGGTGACGACGTGCGTCTTCGCCCCGAATTGGAGGGTCGCCGAGCGGCTCACGCTGCCGGGGTTCGGCGCGACGGTGAAGGCCAGGAACCCGTACGTCTCCGCGTGATCCGGATTGTCGATCGTGATCCACGACGGGAGATTTTCCGGCACCCACATGCATCCCAAGGCGACGACGTCGACATCCACCCGACCGCTCCCCCCGGCCCCGCCGAACTCCGACGCGACCGGATCGACCGCCAGCACGCACATCGGCTCGGACTGGCAGTAGGAGAACGGCAGGCAGTCCATTCCGTCGACGTACGACAGGATCTGCTCGCGATTCCGTTGCGTGAACCTGAGCTCGATGTTCGCCCACCCGCCGTCGCACTGCTGGCAGTAGCTCATGATCGAGCCCGGGGCGTGCGCGCAATTGCCGTTCCCGCACTCATCGTCGGGCGGATCGAGCTCATGGGTGTGCGTCGCGCCGCAGTTGTGCCCGATCTCGTGGGCGACGATGACGACATCCCCGTTGGCCTCGTGCCGGTCCCGCAGCGGAGTCGGGAAGGAGCCCGAGATGTTGCCGCTCACCCCGTAGGAGATGGTCCAGGTCACGTCGTCGTAGTCGCAGAGGGCGCCGAGGTATGCCACACCACCTCCGAGGTCGCGACCGCACACGTGGTGCGCGAGGTCACGGTGGACGTTGTCCATCAGGCTGTCCCAATGCGACTCGAACTCGTCGAGCCCTTCCTCGCGGGTGGTGCCGGTCCACGGGTCGGTTACGTTCCAGAGTCGGGTGAAGACGACGTCGAACTGGAGGTTGACCTCGTCGCGATAGATCTGGTCGACCGCCGCGATGAGGACGTGGAGGTAGGTGAGGGCCTCGAGATTGCTGTTGAAGCGCCACCGGTACTGGTTGTCGGTGTCGAGGGCGATCTCGAGCGTGCGGCAGGCGCCGCCGAGGCCGGCGACCGGGGGCGGAGGGAGCTCCTCGTCGCGCTCGCGGGCGGGCGGCGTGCGGACGCTGCACGAGAACTCCGTCCACGCCATCTCGCGGAAGGTCGGCGTGTCGGTCGCGAAGATCGCGGGCGGGTGCGGTTCCTTCGGCGAACCGGAACTCACGCTCCACGAGCGGCCGCCGCGGGTGATCCAGCCGTTCACGCCGCAGGCCCCGAGCGAGAGGAACACCTCGCTGTCGGGCTCGCCGACCACGCGGCCCCGGAACAGGTCGATCGCGGGCGTCGGCACCTCGATCTCGCCCGCCTCGGTCACGATCACGTTGCGGGCGTTGCGGCCCGGCGGGTCGATCCGCTCGACGTCGAGGTCGACGCGGTCGACGAGCGAGAGCGGGAAGTCGGCGAAGACGTGGCGGCCGTTGCGGCCCGCCCGCGCGACCTCGTCGCGATCGATGAGCAGCGGCTGGCCTTCCGCGGCGAGAACCGCCGGATCGAGGTCGATCTTGAAGCTCGCGGTGACGCCGGGCAGCGGCGCTGCCGGCGGGGCGGCGAGGGCGGCACACGTCGCGAACACGAAAGACGACAGGGCCGCGAGCAGGCGAGGCATCGGGATCTCCTCAGGAGGCCGCCCGGGGGCGGAACCCTCGGATTATGCCGCGGGCTTCGTGCGGAGAGGACCGGGTTCCCGCAGGTTCTCCGAGGAGTGGCGGCGCGGTCGGCCCCAGACCCGGGCCGTTTAAGGGTTTCGGGACCGTCGAACGCGCTCGGATCCGAACCGGATCACGGCCCCTCGAACCCGCGTACCGTGCCGCCCGCGGGCGGCGTGTGCTTCGGGCCGCCGACGAGGACCGACGCCCCGCGGAACGCGACCGAGCGGCCGAAGTTTGACGCGCTGGTTCCCGTGTTCGGCAGCGTCAGACGGTCGTAGGTCGACCATGAGGTCCCGTTGAAGGTCAGGACCGCCGCCGAGCCCCGGCCCGTCACGTTCGCCACCCTGTCGAGCGGCGAGCCCGCCACCAAGGCCAGCCCGTCGGCCCGCAGCGAGACGCTCGCGCCGAAGTTCTCGCCCGCCGTGCGGTCGGCCGGGGCCACCTCGACGCCCATCCACGCGGATCCGCCGAACGTCCACACCGTCACCGAGCCGCAGTCGGTCCCGACGCCCGGCACGTCCGCGAGCGGCGCCCCCGCCGCCACCCGCAGTCCCGTCGCATCGACCGAGACGCTCGTCCCGAGACCCGCGTTCGACAGCGACGCCGGCGAGACCACCCTCGCCACCGTCGAGACCGTGCCCGAACCCGTCAGCACGTGGATGTACGCCGCACCGCAGTTGCTCTTGCCCGTCTCGTCGTCGCCCGGACAACCGACCACCAGCGTCGGGGTGCTCGCCGAACCGCCGAGCGACACCGCCTGGCCGAACTTGTCGCTCGCCGTCAGGATCCCCGCCGTCACCGTCGCCGTCGGCGTCCACGTCCCCGAGATCCGCTGGAACACCCGCACCTCGCCCGAGTCGGTCTTCCCGCCGGCGTTCGCCAGCGGAGCACCCACCGCGATGAAGTCGCCGAGCACCGCCACCGATGAGCCGAAACGGTCGCTCGCCGCCGCGCCCGCCCGCGTCAGCTTCGCCTCGTAGGTCCACGTACCGCCCACGTTCCGGTAGACGTACGCCGCACCCGCGTCGAGCGTGCCGCCGAGATCGGCGTTCGACGCCCCCACCACCGCCACCTCGCCCTGGACCGACACGCTCGTCCCGAAGTAGTCCTTCGACTTCGCGTCCGCCGACGGCGCAACCAGCTCCGCCACCTGCACCCACGATGAGCCCGTCCACTCGGAGATCCGCGCCGAGCCCGCATCGGACTTGCCCGGAACGTCATCCAGCGGAAGCCCCACGAGCGCGAAGTTCCCGTCGCCCGAGACCGACGCCCCGAAGTCATCCCCGCTGAGCACGCCCGTCATCGGCACCGTGCCCGTCTCGGGCAGGTTGCCCTGGCCGAGGCAGTCCGTCAGGTCGTCGCCGTCGGCATCGACGTCCGCGACGCCGCAGCCGCAGACCCCCAGCGCGACCTTGGTCGCGTCGCTCGGGCACAGGTCGTTGCAGTCGGGCGTGCCGTCGGAGTCCGTGTCCGTGTCCGCCACCGCACAGCCGCAGGTCCCCGGAGCGGTCTTGATCGCGCTCAGCGGGCAGCCGTCGGAGGTGTCCGCCGTCCCGTCGTCGTCATCGTCACTGTCGAAGCAGTCGGACACCGTGTCGGAGTCGGTGTCGACGTCGCTCGTCCCGCAGCCGCAGGTCCCCGGCGTGAGCTTCGTCGCGTCCGACGGGCACCCGTCGAGGCAGTCGGCCGTCCCGTCGAGATCGGTGTCCGTCTCCGGCTGACCGCACCCGCAGGTCTCCGGCCAGATCTTCGTCGCGTCGAGCGGGCACGCGTCGCAGGCGTCGCCCATCCCGTCGCCGTCGGTGTCGTCGCTCACGCAGTCGATCGCGTCGCCGAAGTGCACCACCGCACCGCCCGCCGGCGGATCCTGCTGCGGCCCGCCCACGACGATGCCCCCGGCGAAGAACGCCACCGACGTGCCGAATCCGGCCGGCGACCCGCCGGTCACCGACGGATCGATCGTCACGCCCATATCCCAGCTGCCGCCACCGAGCCGCGAGAAGACCGTCGCCACGCCCCGGCCGACCGTGCCGCCCGAGGTCCGCAACGGCGAGCCCACCACCATCTTCGAACCGTTGTCGCCCAACGCGACCGACGTCCCGAACCGCTCGTTCGCCGCCTGCCCCTCGGGCAGGAACGTCTGCACCGACCAGCTCGAGCCGATCAGCGTCCATGTCGAGATCGAGCCCGCGTCGACTCCGACCGTCGGGATGTCCGCCAGCGGCGCCCCCGCCGCGACCCAATCGCCACCGGCCGAGATCGCCACGCACGACCCGAGGGCCGCACCCGCCCGGGCCGGCGTCACCAGACGCGTCCGCGGCGAGGTCGTGCCGTCGGCCGCGACGTTCCGAAGGTACACCGCTCCGCAGTTCGCGGCGCCCGTCTCGTCGTCGCCGGTCGCGCCGACCGCCAAGACCGGCGTCGCGGACGGGCCGCCGAGGTCCAGCGACGCGCCGTACCGGTCACCCGCGGTGACCGGCGACGAGACCGCCGTGCCCGTCCGTACCCATGACGAGCCGTCGAACCGGAAGACCGTCGCCTCGCCCGCATCGACCTTGCCCGAGGGATCCGCCTGCGGGGCACCCACCGCGAGGAAGTCGCCACGCAACGCGACCGCCGAGCCGAAACCGTCGCCGGCAAGCGGCGTCGCCCGGATCACCGTCGACTCCAGCGACCAGGTTGAACCGGAACGACGGAAGATCGAGACCGTACCCGCCGCGGCCTGACCGCCGGCCGACGCGAGGGGCGATCCCACCGCGACCAGGTCCCCGTCGAACGCGACCGCGCTGCCGAAGCGACCGCCCGCCGACGCCGCCGACGCCAGGAGTTCCGCCTCGACGCTCCACGCCGAGCCGTCCCACCGCATCACCAACACCCGGCACGCGTCGGCCGTGCCCGCGACGTCCGCCCACGGGACACCCACCGCCACGCGATCGCCCACCGCGGCCAGGCTCGCACCGAAACCGTCCCCGGCAAGCGCCGACGCGTCGGACAGCAACGAGACCTGCATCGACACCAGGCCCTCGAGGCAATCCAGGAACCAGTTCCCGTTCACGTCCTCCTCGACCGCTCCGCAGCCGCAGATACCCGGCGCGACCTTCGTCGCGTCGAGCGGGCAGCCGTCGCTCGAGTCGGGCAGACCGTCGCCGTCACTGTCGACCTGCTCGAGGCAATCGGACGTGCCGTTCGCGTTCGCGTCGGTGTCGGCCACCCCGCAACCGCAATCGCCCGCGGCAATCTTGTTCGCATCGCTCGGGCAGCCGTCCACGCAGTCGGCCGTGCCATCGGTATCGCCGTCGGTCTCCGCGTTCCCGCAGCCGCAAATCCCTGGCGCGACCTTCGCCGCATCGGCCGGGCAGCCGTCCACGCAGTCGGCCGCGCCGTCGGAATCGCTGTCGCCGGTCTCCGCGTTCCCGCAGCCGCACGCGCCCCCCGCCGTCTTGTTCGCATCGCTCGGGCAGCCGTCTCCTTCGATCGCCACATGACCTGCGTGTTGTATACACGCGACGCTGGTGCCGTCGCCGGCGTAGCCCGTACCGTCGCCGTCGTCATCGGCGTACCACGTGGTCGCTGCGCCGATCTCGGGCCGGGTGTCGTCGCAGTCATCGTCGTTGGCGACTCGTCCGGACGGGAGCGAGCAGGCGACCGCCGAGTCGGAGGCGTTTCCGAAGCCGTCCCCATCGAGATCCGCCCAACCGGTCACGCCAGTGCAGATCGAGAAGGCGGCCGAGGTCGCCGACGCGAGGCCGCTCGACGAGAACACGAGCGTGAAGGAACCCGCATCGCTCGTCGCGAGATCGGTAAACGTGGCGACGCCGCTCGCGTCGGTCGAGGCGGTGAGCGTTCCCGTGAGGCTGCCGGTGCCGGAGGCGATCGCCGCGGTGACCGATACGCCGGCAGTCGCAACCGGATCGCCGTCGGCGGCGACCAGGCGGACCGAAGGCTGCGTGGTGAACGCCACCGTGGGCGGCGAGGTCGAGGCCGGAGCGGTCACGATCGCGAGCCCGGCGGCCGGGATGACCGGACAGGCGTACCGGGCGACGTTCGTCGCGGTGGCGCCGCCCGCCGATGCGAACGTCCCGCCGACGAGCAGGGCCGAACCGCGATCGGCATCGGGCATGACCGCGAGGCAGCGGACCTCCGCCCCCGTTCCGGTCAGGCCGCCGCCGAGGGCCGCCCACGCCGATCCGTCCCAGCGGGCCACGCGATTGGCGGTCGAGCCGGACGCGGTGGTGAAGCTGCCGCCGGCGTGGAGCGACGGCCCCTCGCCCGAATCGCCCGCCGCAAGCGACAGCACGTGGTTGTTCACGCCCGTGCCGAGCGCCGACCAGGCGGAACCGCTCCAGCGGGCGATGCGATTCACGGTGACGCCGCCCGCAGTGGTGAACTCGCCGCCCGCGTAGAGGCCAAGGCCGTTGCCGTCGTCGAAGGTCGCGAGGGCGTTCACGTAGGGCGAGACGCCGCTTCCGCCCGTGCCGCCCGAGAGGGCGCTCCACGCCGACCCGTTCCAGCGGGCGATGCCATTCGCGGCGACGCCCGCGACCGACGTGAACCAGCCGCCGACGTACAGCTCGGGTCCGCTGCCCGCGTCGAACACCGCGAGAGCCTTGCCGTGCGCGATGCCGCCCGAAAGATCACCGCCGACCGGCAGCCAGGCGGCACCGTTGAAGCGGGCGATGCCCTTGATCGACGCGCCGCCCGCCGAGGTGAAGCCGCCGGCCGCGAAGAGGCTCGGTCCGCTGCCGTCGTCGTGCACGACCATCGCGAACACATGACCGCCCGACTGGTTCCCGAGGGCCGACCACGCGGTGCCGTTCCACTTGGCGATGAACGCGGCGGAGTTGCCGCCCGCGATGGTGAACATCCCGCCGGCGTAGAGGGCCTCGCCCGTTCCGTCGTCGAAGACGCAGAGTGCGTGCACCGCCCCGTTCATTCCGGTTCCGACCGCGGCCCAACCGTCACCGTCCCAACGGGCGATGCGGTTCACGGTGACGCCGCCGGCGGTCGTGAAGTCGCCGCCGACGTAGAGCGACGGACCCGAACCATCGTCGAAGCGGGCAGCGCACCGGACGAGGCCGTTCACCGAATGCACGGTCGAATCGGAGATCCAGCCCGAGAGACCGGTGCACGGGTCGGGCGCGGTCACCGCGATCGCATCGCTCTCGATCCCGTCGAGCCCCGTCGTCGAGAAGGCGAGCGTCCGGTCCCCGGCGACCCCGACGATCGCGAGTTCGCCGAACCGCGCGATCCCGTCGGCATCGGTCCACGCGACCGTATCGCCGACCAGCGTCCCGCCGCCCGAAGCGATCGACGCCCGCACCGCGCGACGCGGGATCCGGGCCGGGTTGCCGTTCCGGCCAAGCAGCCGCACCTGGGGCTGCGTATCGAGAGCCTCGCCTCCGGTCGCGTTCGTCGAGGGCTGCGTCACCATCGCGAGCGATCCCGATCGGTCGCAGCCCCACGCCGCCACGTGCAAGTTCCGTATCGAGCCCGACGCCGAGAAGAGCCCGGCCGCGCAGACCGTGGGCCCGAAGCCGAGGTCGAGGACCGCGATCGCATCGACTCGATTGATCGAACCCGAAAGCCCCGAGCCGAGGGCCGACCAGGCGGTGCCGTCCCAGGCGGTGATCCGCGCGAGAGCGGTCGAACCGCTTGCCGTGAAGCTGCCGGCCGCGTAGAGACGGGTACCCGCCCCGACGTCGGCCGTCGCGAGCGATCGCACCGTGTTGTCGAGCCCGTCGGCAAGGGCCGACCACCCGGCGCCATCCCAGGCGGCGATGCGGGTTCGCGTCGCGCCCCCCGCCGTCGTGAACTCGCCGGCTGCGACGAGCCGGTTCCCGCCGCCGCCGTCGAAGGCCGCGAGGGCGCGGACCGTGCCGCCCATGCCGGTGCCGAGCGTCGACCACGCCGAGCCGTTCCACTTCGCGATCCGGTTCGCCGTCGCGCCGCCGGCGTCGGTGAACTGCCCGCCGACATAGAGAGCCGCGCCGGAACCGTCGTTGAACGACAGCAGCGCGTAGGCGGTGCTGCCGAGCCCGGTGCCGAGGGCCGACCACGACGAGCCATTCCACTTCGCGATCCGGTTCGCCGTCGTGCCGCCTGCGTTCGTGAACAGGCCGCCGGCGTAGAGCGCGGGACCGCCGCCGTCGTCGTGGACGACCAGGGCCTCGACGCGGGCGTTCAGGCCGGAGCCGAGGGCCGACCACGCGGTGCCGTTCCACTTCGCGATGTTCTGCACCGTGACGCCACCCGCCGACGTGAACTCGCCGGCGGCGTAGAGCGCCGGGCCGTTCCCGTCGTTGAACGTCACGAGGGCGTACACGTTTCCGTTGATCCCGCTGCCGAGCGCCGACCATCGGCCGCCGTCCCACGCGGCGATGCGGTTCGCCGAGATCGGCCCGGCGGTCGTGAATTGCCCGCCGACGAACAGCCGCGGCCCGCTGCCGAGGTCACCGACCGTCGCCGAGTGGGCGGCGTTGCCGAGCCCGAGGTCGCCGAAGGCCCGCAGCCAGCCGATCGAGCCGTCGCAGGCGGCGACGGCCGGACGTACGAGCGTCCATGTCATGAGCAGAAGGAGCGCGAACGGCAACGGGAGCGGGCGGATGCGGATCATGGCGTCGTTCGGGGCCTCGGCAAGGGTCAAGAGTCGGAAGGCCGGCGGACCGGCCGGTTCCGGCGTTCAGACGGGGTGAGTGCCACCGATGGCACAACCGTCGGTTGCGCCGCGAGCTCGCGAGCGAATCCCGACGGAGTCATTTCTCCCGCCCGAACGCGTCGGTCCCGCGCATCCCTGCCGCGCAAAAACGTATGATTCGGTCAATTCCCATCATGTCGATCGAGACCAAGAACCCAGACGGTGACCGGCCCGACCGACCGGCCGCTTCCGAGCACCCCGGCGACCGGATCGGCCCCTACGAGCTGCTCGAGCCCCTCGGCTCGGGCGGTTTCGGCACGGTCTGGAAGGCCCGACGCCTCGAGCCGTTCGAGCAGCTCGTCGCGATCAAGATCGTGAAGCCGGGCATGGACTCGGAAGCGGTGCTGGCCCGGTTCGCCCAGGAACGCCAGACCCTCGCCCGCATGGACCACCCGGGCATCGCCCGCGTGATCGACGGCGGGCTCACCCCGCGCGGCCGTCCCTACTTCGTGATGGAACTCGTCGACGGGGCGCCGATCACCGCCTGGTGCGACGCGCGGCGGATGCCGATCGCCGGACGGGTGGCGTTGCTGGCCGAGGTCGCCGACGCGGTGCAGCACGCCCACGCGAAGGGCGTGATCCATCGCGACCTCAAGCCCTCGAACGTCCTGGTCTCCGAAGGCGAAGGCGGTCGGCCGCGGCCGCGGATCATCGACTTCGGCATCGCGAAGGCCCTCGCGGGCGACGGCGACGGGCAGGCGACGATCACCGAGCTCGGGCAGACCCTCGGTACGCCCGAGTACATGAGTCCCGAGCAGGCGGATTCCGACGGCGCGGACGTCGACACGCGATCCGACGTCTACGGGCTCGGCGCGGTGCTCTTCGAGCTGCTCGCGGGGCGGCCGCCGTTCGGCGGCCGCGACGGCTCGACCCGCAGCCGCATCGAGACGCTGAAGGCGGTGCGGAACGGCGCGGTGCCCCGACCGAGTTCGCTCGTTGCCGACGCCGAGGCCGCGCGGCTTCGCGACACCACGCCCGGTGCACTTCGGGCGACCCTCGCCCGCGACCTCGAGTGGATCCCGCGCAAGGCCATGCGGCTCGAGCCCGCGGCCCGCTACGCGTCGGCGGCGGCGCTGGCCGACGATCTTCGCGCCTGGCTCGACGGCCGTCCGCTGGAGGCCGCGCCCGAGTCGATCGCGTATCGCACCCGGATCTTCGTCCGGCGCAACCGCCTGCTCGTCGGGGCCGGCGCTGCCGTGGTCGCGTCGCTCGCGGTCGGGCTCGGCCTCGCGACCTGGCAGCTGCGCGAGGCGATCGCCCAGCGGAACGCCGCCACTGCGGCCCAGACCGAGGCCGACGCCCGGGCCCGCGAGGCGACCCGGCTCGCGGCCTTCCAGTCGCGGATCCTCGGCGAGCTCGACGCGGCGTGGGTCGGGGCCGCGATCCGCCAGGACGTGACCAATCGCCACGCCGCCGCGGTGCGCCGCCTCGAGCCCGACAAGGCGGCCGCGAAGGCCCGCGTGATGACCTTCTTCAACGAGCTGATGCTCGTGAACCGGACCGATCTCGGCATCGAGGTGCTCGACCGGTGGATCCTCGACCGGATGTCGGAGGGGGCTGCGAAAGAATTCGCCGACTTTCCGCTCGCCGCGGCGTCGATCCGCCACGGCATCGCGAACTCGCGCTGGACGATGCGCCAGCTCGACGAGGCCCGCCGCGAGATCGACGAGGCCCTCGCGATCCGCACCGCTTCCCTCGGTCCCGACCATCCCGACACCCTCGCGTCACTCGCCCTGTCGGCCGAGATCGCGGCGAGCGAAGGGCGAATCGAAGCGGCGATCGGGCAGATGCGTCGCGCCCACGCGGGCCTGCCGAAGGTCGACGGGGCCGACGACGACGAGCGGCTCTACCGCCAGACCGTCCTCGGCGACCTTCTCGTCGAGCACGGCGGTCCGGAATCCGCGATTCCGCTGCTCGAGGAGGCGGTCGCCGAGACCATTCTCCATTTCGGGCCCGAGTACATCCGCACCGGCAATCGCCGCAGCTCGCTCGGCGCCGCCCTCCTTGCGGCGGGCCGTCTCGCCGAGGCCGAACCGCACCTTCGCGAGGGTCTGGCGATCCGCGTGAAGACGTTCGGCCCCGACGCCCGCTACACGATCCGCTCGCAGGCGCTGCTCGGCGACTGGCTGGCCGCCGCCGGCCGGCCCGACGAGGCCGCCGCCACCTACGCCGACGCCCTCGCCCGCAGCATCAAGACCGACGGGTCCGACCATCCGTCGACGATCGAGTTGCGGCTGCGGGCGGGCCGCCTCGCCCGCGCGAACGGCCGGAGCGCCGAGGCGATCGAGGCCTTTCGAACCGCGGTCGAGTCGGCGGGGCGGTCGATGGCGGCCGATCACCCGCTCACGCTCGAGAGTTCGGCCTGGCTCGTCCGGTCCCTGGCCGCCTCGGGCGACGCGGCCGCGGCGCGGGAGGCTTTGGGCGATCGACTCGAGACGGCCACCGCGACGCTCGGACCCGCCCATCCCGCGACGCTGCGGCTGACGCTCGCCCGGGCCGAGATCGACCGGGCCGAAGGCCAAGGCGAACTTGCGGGCGGGACGCGCGGAACGGTCCTTTCGCTCGCCCGCGAGAACCTGCCGCCGCGACATCCGCTTCGAATCGAGCTCGAAACCAATTCGCTTCCGGTACGCTGATCAGAATGAACGGCACTCGCCGGAAGAAGCCCGTAAAGAAGAAACCCGCCGCCGCCCGCCCGGAGGCCGTGGCGGGACCGGTCGGCAAGGTCGCCCAGGATTCGCACGATCGCCTCACCGGCCTCGTCGAGCGGAACTATGCCGCGCTGCGGGCGATCGCCGACCGCGAGATCGCCGCCCGGAACCTGGCCCGCAGCGTCACGCCCACCTCGCTTGTCGCCGAGGCGGTGGTGCGGCTCATGCGGCAACGGCAGGTGCCGCAAACCGCCCCGCACCTGTGCGGCCTCTCGACCATTCTCATGGGCCAGGCCCTGGCCGACCGGCTTCGCAAGACGAGGGCCCGCAAGCGGAACGGCGGCCGCAAGCCGCTGCCCTTGCCCGAGGACCTGCAGCAGGACCGGCGCTCGTCGCTGCGGATCCCGCAGGATCCGAAGGCCGCCGTGGTGCGGGAGCGCCTGCTCGAGGCGCTGCAGCGGCTCGCGATCAGCCATCCCCGCGAGATGGAGGTCCTCACGCTGCGGCTCGTGCTCGAGATGCCCATGGAGAAGTCTGCAAAACTGGTCGGGATCTCGATTCGCACCGCCTACCGTGACCTGAACGAGGGACTGTTGCTGCTCAAGCGGCACATCGGCTGGGACCGGGACTGACGCCATGGGCACCGACGGGGCCGATCAGGCGATTCGGGCGGCGCTCCGCGAGCTCGGCGCGTCGCTGCGGCAGGATCTCGAGGCGTCGGCCCTCGCCTGCGGCCCCTTCAGCCTGCTGAGGCTCATTGGCGAAGGCGGCGTCGCCGAGGTCTTCGCGGCGGCCCGCGAGGGCGACGAGGCGATCCGCTGGGCGGTCAAGGTCGTGAAGCCCGGGGCGGACGGCCGCGAGGTGGTGGCACGATTCGAGCGTGAGCGGGCGATCCTCGCCTCGCTCGACCATCCGGGCATCGTGCGGGCGCTCGAGTCGGGCGTGACCGCCGACGGCCGGCCGTGGTTCGCGATGCCGCTCGTCGAAGGGCCGCCGATCACCGTCGCGGCCGATGTCGCGCGGCTCGATCTCGACGCCCGAAGACGGCTCTTCGTCCGCCTGCTCGAGCCGATCGCCGCCGCCCACGCCGCGAACGTGATACATCGCGATCTCAAGCCCGGCAACGTGCTGGCCGAGAGCGCCTCCGGCGAGCTTCTGCCCCGCGTCATCGATTTCGGCGTCGCCCGGTCCCTCGGGGCGAGCGGGCCCGGGCTGACCCCGACCGGCCACGCGCACCGGCTGGGCACGCCCGACTACATGCCGCCCGAGCAGTGGGAGTTCGGCGTCGCGGCGTGCGACGCCCGAAGCGATGTCTTCGCCCTCGGCATCCTGCTCGGCGAACTCGTGGCCGGAACGCTGCCGCGCACCCATCGCGAGGACGCGGCCGAGGCCTCGACCGCACGATCGCGGTCACGGAGGCGAAGGAAGCCCGGCGCGGTGGTGGCGCCGTCGGCGGCGCTGGCCGCGCTGACGGCCCGGGACCGCTCGCTTGCCGACGAAATCGCCCGGCGTCGCGACGAGTCCGATGCCGAGTCGCTGGGACGGGCCGTGGCCCGTCGATTCGATGCCCTGGTCGCCCGAGCGACCGAGCCGGATCCGTCACGACGGTTCCGCGATGCCGCCGAGTTCGCCCGAGCGCTTCAGGCCGGACGGTGACTCAGCCTCACGGCCCCTCGAAGCTCCGCACGGTGCCGCCCGCCGGTGGGGTGTGCTTCGGGCCGCCGACGAGGATCGACGCCCCGCGGAACGCCACCGCACGGCCGAAGTTCGAGGCGCTGGTTCCCGTGTTCGGCAGCGTCAGACGGTCGTAGGTCGCCCAGGCCGCGCCGTCGAAGGTCAGCACCGCGGCCGAGCCGCGCCCCGCGATGCCGTTCACGCTGTCGAGCGGCGAGCCTGCGACCAAGGCCAAGCCGTCCGCCCGCAGCGAGACGCTCGACCCGAAGTTCTCGCCCGCGGCACGGTCGGCCGGGGCCACTTCCACACCCGTCCACGCCGAGCCCGTGAAGCTCCACACCGTCACCGAGCCGCAGTCGGTGCCGCCACCGGGAATGTCCGCGATCGGCGCGCCCGCCGCCACGCGGGCTCCCGTCGCGTCGACCGACACGCTCCGACCGAGCGCCGCGCCCGCCAGCGCCGCCGGCGAGATCACCCGCGTCACCGTCGAGACCGTGCCCGAA
>JBIKVN010000240.1:0-4819 GCA_044356865.1 Phycisphaerales bacterium
CGCGAAGGATCCGGTCGGTGTGCACCGCATCCTCGAACAGGAACCGCGTGCCGGGGTTCTCGGCCAGGAAGCCCGCCCGGGCCGCGTCCCGCGGGCTGGCCTCGCCGGGAACGACCTGCGGGGCGGCAAGGGCGACGGAGGCGACGAGCCCGAGGGAGACGCTCGCGAGAAGGGCGGCGAGGCGGGCTCGGGATCCGGAGGGGTTCGGATGCTGCATGTCGGAAGACGATCCTGTGAAGATGGGGAACGGGAGGCCGCCCGAACGGATGGGGCGGCGGGTTCATTTCGCGTTCAGGCCCTTCGGGTTCCCGGACACGACGGATTCTGCCGGACTTTTCCGGTTCGGGTCCTCATCTATGACCCACGACCGGTCGGGCTGCAATCCGTCCGTCGAAAGTGAACCGATTTCGCCCCTTCCCGTCCGCCCGGGTAGCCCGGGAACCCGCTCGGCTACCCTCCGGATCCCCGTATGGCCAAGGCGAAGAAGAACGACCCCGCCGACCGCGAGCCGGTCATCGAGAACCGTAAGTCCCGGTTCGACTTCCACATCGGCGAGACGCTGGAGTGCGGGATCGAGCTCCGCGGCACCGAGGTGAAGAGCCTCCGGGCCGGCCAGGCCAGCCTCGCCGAGGGCTGGGTCCGCGGCGATGGCGACCCGCCGCAGCTCACCCTCCAGCAGGTCCACATCGCCGAATACCCGCCCGCCGGATCGCGACTGCAGCACGACCCGGTCCGGCCGCGGCGGCTGCTCGCCCACACCCGCGAGATCCGGCGGCTGCTGACCGAGACGAAGGCGAAGGGCGGGACCATCGTGCCGCTCAAGATCTACTGGGTGCGCGGCCGGGCCAAGGTCCTGATCGGCGTCGGCGTCGGCAAGGCGAAGGCCGACAAGCGGCAGGACATCGCCAAGCGCGAGGCGAAGCGCGAGATGGACCGGGCGATGCGACGGAAGGGCTGAGCGACGCGACGGCCACCGCGCCGGAGCGGGTCGGACCGAGTGCAACGCCGTCCGGGCCGGGAACGCCGGCCTTGGCCGGCGCGGATGAACGCGGAAGCCGTTCGACGGTTGGGCCTCGCAGCGTTCGCCGTCCTCGTCAGGCGTCGGCCAGGGCCGACGCTCCCAGTGACGCGTGGCGGGATTGTTCGCGCGACGGACTCGGTGCCGTACGAGGCGCATGGAGTGCCGGCCTGCGGCCGGCAGCGACGAACACTGCGTCTGTCTCACGCCCCAGCGCGGAGGGCGGGGCCACGCCCCGCCGCGCTGAACGCCGAAGCCGTTCGACGGTCGGGCCTCGCAGCGTTCGCCGTCCTCGTCCCGCGTCGGCCGCGGGCCGACGCTCCATGCGCTTCGCGTATTCGGCGGCGATTTGCGCGATTCGCCCGGTGCCGCGCCCCGCGCATGGAGTGCCGGCCTGCGGCCGGCAGCGATGAACACTGACGCCGTCTCGCGCCCCAGCTCGGAGGGCGGGGCCACGCCCCGCCGCGCTGAACGCCGAAGCCGTTCGACGGTCGGGCCTCGCAGCGTTCGCCGTCCCCGTCCCGCGTCGGCCGCGGGCCGACGCTCCATGCGCCCTCGTCGTTGGCGGCGAAGGGCGCGATCAGCGTCTCACGGCGACGGCAGCGCCACGCACTCGCCGAGCCGCTCGGGCCTTCGCCCTTCGATGCAGTCGACGATCACCTCCGCGATCGCCTCGGGCGGCAGGGCCTTCGCCGGCGGCAGCACGTGCGCCGGGAAGTTCGACCGCAGGAGCGGCGTCTCGACCGCGCCGGGATTCACGACGTACGCCCGGATCCCCGCGGCCTTGCCCTCGCGGGCGAGCGACCGCGTGAACGAGTCGAGGGCCGCCTTGCTGGCCGCGTAGGCGAAGAAGCCGGGGAACGGATCGGTCGTCCCAAGCGTCGAGACGTTCACCACGCAGCCGGACTTCCGGGCCTTCATGTGCGGGAAGGCGCGGATCATGAGGAACGCCGGTCCGAACGCGTTCACGCGGAAGCACTCGTCGAGCAGTTCCTCGTCGGTGCGCTCGATCGGGGCCCGCGGGGCGATGCCCGCCGCGTTCACGATCGCGTCGAGCCGCCCGAACCGCTCGATCGCGCGGTCGACGCAGGCGTGGGCCTGCGCCGGGTCGGAGACATCGGCCTCGAGCAGCTCGAGGTCGCGGTGGCCGGCGGCCGCGAGGGGCTGCGCCGTCTCCTCGAGCTTGCGGCCGGTGCGGCCGACGAGGACGAGCCGGTGGCCGAGCCCCGCGAGGCGGGTGGCGACGGCCCGGCCGATGCCGCTGCCGGCGCCGGTGACGAGCGAGACGGGACGGTCGGCGTCGGCGGCGGTGTCCATGGCCGCGGCGTTTCGCCACGCCGCGCCCGCGGGATTCAGCTCCCGGCGAGCCGGGCGAGGTCGTTGTAGAAGGTCACCAGGAAGAGGGCCCCGAGGAGCGCGAGCCCCGCGACGCCCGCGGCATTCTGGAAGCCGATCGAGGGCGGGCGGCCGGTGATCTTCTCGTAGACGAGATAAAGGAAGAGCCCGCCGTCGACGATCGGCAGCGGCAGGAAGTTCAGCACCGCGAGGTTCACGCTGATCATCGCGAGGAAGAACACCAGGTACATGAGGCCGCGGTCGGCGACTTTCGTGCCGAGGTGGACGATGCCGACCGGGCCGTGCAGCTGGTCGACCCCGACCGAGCCGCGGACGAGGCGGTCGATGGTCAGATAGGTGAGCAGCACGAGCTTGCGGGTCTGCGCGAAGCCCATCGAGATCGCCTTCAGCGGATCGCCGCCGGCCGAGAGCGTGACATAGTCGGGGTCGAAGAGCCAGCCGGGCAGGGCAGGGACGAAGGCGATGTCGGCGAGGGCGCCGGCCGCGGCGAGGTCAAGGACATGCCGCTCGCGAGTGCCGCCGAGCGGCTCGGAAAGCTCGAGCTGGAGGGCGGTCGCTCCGGCGGCGCGGGCTGCCGCGACGGCGCGGCGGAGGTCGTTCCAGTCGGCGACCGGGCGGCCGTCGACGGCGGTCACGGTCGAGAGCGGGAAGAGGCCGAGGCCGGCGACCGGCGTGGGGCGCGAGCCTTCGCCGTCGGCGACGGCTTCCATCGGGCGGGCGATGCGCGGCGTCCCGATCGCGGGCAGGATGCCCACGCCGATGCGGCCGTCGCGGTCGACGGTCGCGTCGACGGCGATCCGCTCGCCGTCGCGCTCGAGCACGAGCGGGATGGTCCCGCCGGCCCGCGAACGGATCGCCGCGAGCAGTTCGGCCCGCCGCGGCCCGGCCTGCCCCGCCGCCTCGAGCACGATGTCGCCCTCGCGAAGGATCTCGCGATTTGGGCTGGTCTCGAGGACGGAACCGAAGGCCACCAGCGGCACGAGACCGAGGAGACCGTCCTCGTAGTCGCCGGGCCGACCGTCGGCGGCGGGATAGGGCAGGCGGGCGAAGGTCGGCTCGACGGGAATCGTCGCCTCGACGACGGTGCGGTCGGGAGCGGTCCAGACCGTCGTGACGCCGGTGCCGTCGCCGGCCCGGGCCACGGCGAGCAGTTCCTCGTAGGTCGCGATCGGCTTCCCGTCTGCGGCGGTCACGGTCATGCCGGGGCGCACGCCCGCGGCGTCGAGGCCGAGCTTCGCGAGCCACTCGCCGACGATCTCGGCGCTCTCGGCCTCGCCGGTCAGCGTCGCGCTCGTCGAGGGCACGATGCCGACCGAGAGCAGCCCACTCGTCGGGTCGCGCTCGGGCAGGATCGAGAAGAACAGCGGCTCGGCGACGCCCTCGCGCCGCACGACGAACTCGACGGGCCCGCCGGGCCGGGCCATCGCCGCGGCGATCATGACGTCGCTGAAGGTCCACGCCTCGCTTCCCGCGGCCCGCTCGATGCGGTCGCCCGCGCGGATCCCCGGCTCGACGCCTTCCGCGCCGATCGCCGACGCTTTGGACGCCGGCGAACCCGGCACCGCGCCGCCCGCGACCGGGGCCTCGAAACGCACGCCGACGAGGAAGGCGAACAGGAAGAGGAGCGCCGCGAGGGCGAGATTCATCACCACGCCCGCGCTCACCACCACCATCCGCTTCCCGACCGGGCAGCGCTGGTAGCTGCCGCTGCCCTCGGAGACCGCCGACGGGTTGGAGTCGTCCTGCCCGAGCATCCGCACGAAGCCGCCGATCGGCAGGGCCCGCAGCGAGAACTCGGTCTCGCCGAGGCCAAGCCGGGCGAGCTCGGCCCGGTCCATCTCGATCGCGGCCTGGCCGAACCGCTTGCGGAACTCGGCGTCACCGCTGCCGAGGCGGAAGCCGAAGCCCTTCCGCCACGAGACCACCACCGGCCCCATGCCGACCGCGAAGCCCTCGGTGCGGATGCCCGCCCACTTCGCGGCCAGCCAATGGCCGAGTTCGTGCACGGTGATGAGCACCGAGAAGCCGAGGACGATCAGCAGGAAGTTCGAGCCGGTGACGAGGGCGGACATGGGGATGCGATCGTAGGGGCGGCCAGCCGCTCGCGGGCGAACGCGCGGGCGGAACTGTCGGCCGCGTCGACATCGGCCAGATCGCGCACCGCCGCCGGCGAAATCGCCTCGAGGGCCGCGGCGACCGTCTCGCAGATCCGTGGGAACGGGATGCGCCCGGCGAGAAACGCCTCGACCGCGACCTCGTTCGCGGCGTTCAGCACCGCGCCCGCCGTGCCGCCGGCCTCGATCGCCCGCTTCGCGAGCCCGATCGCCGGGAAGCGAGCGGGATCCACCGGCTCGAACTCGAGCGAACGGAGCCGCGACCAGTCGAGCCGGGGCGAGTCGCCGTCGACGCGATCGGGATGGGTGAGCGCGTACTGGATCGGCGTCC
>JBIKVN010000241.1:0-4753 GCA_044356865.1 Phycisphaerales bacterium
CGTTTCGTGGCGATCCTGCCGCCGAAGGACTTCTCGTCGCTCGCGGTCATCGACCGGCCGCTGCGCGAGATCCGGGCGGCGCTCGCCGAGGTGCGGCGCGAGCATCCCGCGGTCGACATCGGCCTCACCGGCAAGCCGGTGCTGCAGGCGGACGAGCTCGCGACGAGCAACGCCGACATGACCCTCGCGAGCGTGCTGTCGCTCGGGGTGATCGCGGTGCTCTTCATGGTCGTCTTCCGCGGCGTGCGGCGGCCGCTTCTGGCGCTCGTCGCCTTCGGCGTCGCGGTCGGCTGGACCTACGGGCTGGCGGCGCTGCTCGTCGGACGGCTCACGCTGCTTTCGATCGTGTTCCTCCTGGTGCTGGTCGGGGCGGGTCTCGATTACGGCGTGCACCTCGTGAGTCGCTACGGCGAGGAGCGGCGGAGACTCGCTCCCCGCGACGCCGCCGCCCGCACCCTCGCCACCGCCGCCCGCGGCACGATCACCGGGGCGATCACCTCGGCCGCGGTCTTCCTGCTCACGCTGTTCACGCCGTTCGCGGGGCTGCGCGAGCTCGGGATCATTGCGGGATGTGGGCTGCTGGCGTGCGCGGCCGCGATGGTCACGGTGCTGCCGGCGCTGCTGGTCCTGTTCGACCGGAAGGATGCGGACGGCGAGCCCCGGCCCGAGGACCGGGCCGAGCCGCGGCCGTTCGCGGGCGATGGACGCCGCGCGCGATGGACGCTCGCCGCCGGAGGCCTCGCGGTCGTGGCGGCGGGCGCGGTCGCCGCGTTCGGGCTGCGTTTCGAGAGCAACCTGCTGGAACTGCAATCGCCTGAGCTCGACAGCGTGCGGTGGGAGCGACGCGTGATCGCGGACTCGACGAGCGCCTCGTGGTTCGGGGCGGTGGTGCGCGAGGATCTTGCGGGCGTGGCGGCCGCGGTCGAGGCGGCTCGCGCGGAACCCGAGATCGGGAACACGCGGTCGGTGCTGGATCTCGTCGCGATGCCCGACGCTCGCCGCGACGCCGCGATCGCGAGCCTCGCGTCGCTGGCGACGGTTGCCCCGCCGCCAGCGGTTCCGCTCGAGGCCCGGACGGTCTCGGATCTCGCCAGCCGCTTCCGTACGCTGGCGGCGCTGGCCGCGGGCCGGGCCCCTGCTGACGCTGAGGGATTCCGCGAACTCGCCGCCTCGCTCGACGAGCTCGCGAAGGACCCCGGTGCCGCCGAGCCCCGCATCGCCGCCGCGGCCGAGGCCGCGACCGGCCTCGTCGAAGGCTCGGCGGCCGGGCTTCGCGAGGCGCTTCCCGCCGCCCTCCGCGACCGGCTGATGGCGCCGTCGGGCCGGTTCCTGGTCAGCCTCGTTCCGGCCCGCGACACCTGGATGGAAGAACCGCTCGCCGCCTTCGTCGCCGCCCTCCGCCGCGTCGACCCCGCCGCGACCGGCGTGCCGATCACGCAGTCGGAATCGATCCGCGACATGCGCCGTTCGTTCACCACCGTCTCGCTGCTCGCGGTGCTGGCGGTCGCGGTCGTGGCGTGGCTCGACTTCCGCCGCGTCGGCGAGACCCTGCTCGCGGTCGGCTCGCTGCTTGCGGGCATCGTCCTCACCCTCGGCATCATGACGCTGGCCGGCATCACGCTGAACCTCGCCAACTTCTTCGCCATTCCCATCCTCATCGGCCTCGGCATCGACAGCGCGATCCACCTGTTGCACCGCGCCCGCGAGTCGGGCGACGACTTCGGCTCGACGCGAAACGCCGTGATCTTCACCTCGCTGACCACCGCCATCGGCTTCGGCGCCCTCACTGCCGCCAGCCATCGCGGCCTGGCGACGCTGGGTTGGGTGATGCTGATCGGCAGCCTGGCGTGCCTGTTCACCACGGTCGTGCTGCTGCCGGCGGCGATGAAACTTCGGAGGGCGGGGCCACGCCCCGCCGGGAACGTGCACCACAGCCAGATCTCCTCACCGCAGCGCTGAGCGCGCGAGATGCGCCGCGCATCACGATGGCTCAGCCGTTTGGAGCGTCGGCCCGCAGCTGACGCGGAACTCGCGTTGCGTTCACGGCGCACCAGCGCGGAGGGCGGGGCCACGGCGAACGTACCGCCAAACTCCTTGCGGTCGCCGGGCGATGAGCGCGCACTTCGCTCCTCGCGGCACTGCGCCCCGCTTGCAGGCGCGGCGGGGCGTGGCCCCGCCTTCCGCGCCCAACCCGCGCACAGCCACAGCGTTCCTCATGGCCGGCCGCAGGCCGGCCCTCCAAATGCCTCGCGAGACGTCGAGATCGCGATGCTTTGGAGCGTCGGCCTGCGGCCGACGCGTGACTCGCGAGGCATTCACGGCGCACCATGAGGAGGGCGGGGCCACGCCCCGCCGCGAACGTACAGCCAAACTCCTTGCTGTTGCGGGGCGATGAGCGCGCACTTCGCGCTTCGCGGCACTGCGCCTCGCTTGCAGGCGCGGCGGGGCGTGGCCCCGCCTTCCGCGCCCAACCCGCCGACGGCTCTTGCGTTCATCCCCGACGAGGCATGGCCTCGTCGTTCCGCGCCCGACCCGCAAACTGCTTCCGCGGTGCACCCGCCCCCTCAATCACTGCACCCGTCGCGGCCCCCCGCCACGCGTTCCGCCGCACGATCCTCGACCCGCACCCCTTCCGGCAGCGCCCCGCGGAACACCCGCCCGTAGTTCTTCGTGACGATCCGCGGATCAAGCACCACCACCACGCCCTCGTCGGTCGAGCTGCGGACCAGGCGGCCGATGCCCTGCTTGAAGCGGATGACGGCGCGCGGCAGCTGGTCTTCGGCGAACGGGCTGCCGCCGCGGGCGGCGATCGCCTCGTGGCGGGCCTCGACGATCGGCCGGTCCGGGACATCAAACGGTAGTTTCGTGATGATCACGTTCCGCAGGCCGCGGCCGCGGACGTCGATGCCCTGCCAGAAGCTCGCGGTGCCGAGCAGCACGCTCCGCTCGTCGGAACGGAACCGCTCGAGCAGGGTCGACCGCGACGAGCCCGCCCCGTGGACGAGCATCGGCAGGCCATCGGCCGCGAGTTCGGGGCCGATCCGCCGCGCGACGTCGTCCAGCGTCGCGAAACTCGTGAAGAGGACGAACGCCCCGCCGTGCGTCGCCCGCACCTCGCGCAGGATGCGCGGCACCAGTTCCGACACGTACCGCGGGCTCGACGGGTCGGGCATCGACGAGTCGATGATCACCCGCATGAGCCGACCGTGGTCGTAGGGGCTGCCGAGCGAGATTTCTTCGGCGTCGTCGAGGCCGAGCCGGGCCCGCACGTGTCCGAAATCGCCGCGGGCCGTCGCGAGGGTCGCGCTCGTGAGCACCGTCGAGATCGGCCGCGTGAAGAGCCGCTCGCGCAGGATCGGCCCGACATCAATGGCCGCCGCCGCGAGCGAGACGAGCCCGCGCGGGCCCGCGCCACGTTCGCCGTCGCCGCGGGCCCGACCCGCCTCGATCCAGTAGACGCATCCCTCGATGCCCTGGCCGATCAGCAATTCGGCCTGGGCCGACAGTTCGAGCGCCCGCTGGGCGTGGGCCGCGAGCTCGAACTCGTCTTCCTCGCGCTCGGCGCGATCCTTCAGCAAACGCAGCCGTTCCGCAAGGTTCTTGAGCGGCGCCGAGATCGTGTCCTCGACCACGCCCGGCTCGCGGATGCGCCCGTTCCCGCCCCGCCGCGCCTCGTGCACGCGATGGAGCGACTCGAAGAGCCCGTCGGCCATGTCGCGGATCGCCAGCACCAGCCGAGCCGCCTCGTCGACCGAGCGCAGGTCGCCGTCGCGGGTCTTGAACGCGTTGAGGAACCCGCGCCCGGTCGCCGGCGCGAGCAGCGTCCGCAGGAAGTGCCGCACCGCGCCTTCCGAGAGCCGCAACCCGAAATGCTCGGCCGCGGTGTCCTCGAGGGCGTGGGCCTCGTCGAGGATCACGTGGTGGTAGTCGGGCAGGATCGCCGCCCCGCGCATCCGCAGGGCGAGATCGCTGAAGAACAGGGCATGGTTCGTCACCAGCAGATCCGCGTTTTCCATGCGCCGCCGCGCCTGCTGGTAGAAGCACCGGTCGAAGGTCGGGCACCGCCGCCCCATGCAGTTGTGCGAATCGCTCTGGGCGTGGTCCCAGACACCCGGCCGCGGCAGCTGCGGCAGCGTGGACAGCGTGCCGTCGGTGGTCCGCTCGGCCCACGCGGAAATCACCTCGAGCGAGTGCCGCTCTTCTTCGCTCGCGAGCAGCCGATCCGACCGCTCGCGGGCCAGGGCCAGCCGCCGCCGCGACAGGTAGTTCCCGCGGCCCTTCACGAGCACGGCCGTGAACTCCTCGGGAATCACCGCGTTCAACAGCGGCAGGTCCTTCTCGATGAGCTGCTCCTGCAGGCTGATCGTCGCGGTGCAGATCACGACTTTTTGCCGGTCCTCGACGGTGCGGCGGATCGCCGGCACCAGGTAGGCGAAGCTCTTCCCGACGCCGGTGCCCGCCTCGACGAGCAGCCGCCCCCGCGCCGCGAGCGTGCGGTCGACCGCCTCGGCCATCGCCACCTGCTGCGGGCGCGACTCGAACCCGCCGAGCCGCCGGGCGACCGGCCCCTCGGGGCTGAGCAGGTAGGGCACATGGACCGGCATCGCCCGATGGTACGGGCGGGGCGACCGGACGCGGGGTCTGCCCGCCTCACGCCGGCGAAAGGCCCTTGAGCCGCGCCGCGAGCTCGGCCCGGCGACGGATCCCGAGCTTCCGGTAGATGCGTGAGGTCAGCGTCACCACGCTCGAGGGC
>JBIKVN010000242.1:0-4732 GCA_044356865.1 Phycisphaerales bacterium
ACGGCTGGAGGTACCTCTTTGACCGGGGGAACGGGACCGCGATTGAACCGATGACCCATTTCCTCGCCAACGGTTACGACGGACCGATCTGGACCACCGCTCCCGAGTTCGGCATGCCCGAGAACATCACCTGGTGCATGCTTCGGAACGATGCATGCCATCCGAACTCCGGCTTTTCATGCGGTACCAACGGAGTCGAGCGTCCGATCCGGGAGTGGACGGCGCCGGTTCCGATGATGGTCCGGCTACGCCTCGAGACGGCCATCGAAGCCTGTTCCGGCGGTCTGCGCATCGACTTCCTGGTGGACGGTTCAGTCGTGGACTCCTACCAGCATGGTCCGGGCGGACCGCTCCAGATCTCGAAGACCATCGAGACGCCGGTCCAGCAGGCGATCGCGGTGCGGGTCGACGCGCTTGCGTGGTGCAACTGCGACTTCCTGCCCGAACATCGCATCACCATCCTCGGACTCGATTGCGACTCAAACGGTGTCGCGGACGAGGTCGACATTGCGAATGGGGCACCCGACGTCAACGGAAACGGGGCGCCCGACACCTGCGAGTGCTTTGCCGATCTTGACGTGAGCGGCGTTGTCAACAGCGTTGACCTCGCCATCATCCTCGCCGCGTGGGGCACGAACGGCGGCAAGTATCCGCAGGCCGACATCGACGGCAGCGGCACCGTCGACGCGACCGACCTCTCCCAGGTGCTGGCCGGCTGGGGGCCGTGCCCTCAGTGACGGAATGACGATCGGGCCGCACGCGGGAGCCGTCGCGAGACGGCTCCCGCTTTCGCTTGGACCGTCGCCGCGCCCCGGGACGACGGGGCCATGCCCCGTCGCGGCTCCAAGCGAGGCATCCTCGTTCGCGACAGGCCCAGTTCCTCGCCCGACTTCCTCGGCCAGAACTTTCTCCTGCCTTCCGGGACCGCCGCCCATCACCGATATACCCAGCGTCGCCATGGACCCCGACTTCGCAGGGCGCATCTCCATCGATCCCGCCGTCATGGGCGGCAGGCCATGCCTGCGCGGCAGCGGGTCACGGTGGCCCCCGGTGGTCACGGCGCTCGGGCTCATGGCGGCCGGAAAGCGCGACGCCGAGATCCTCGAGGCGTACCCGTACCTCGAGGCCGAGTACATTCGCGCGGCGTTGGCGTACGCCGCGTGGAAGACCGAGGACGGAGAGTTCCCGGTTCGCCAGGCCAATGCTTCCTGATGAGGGGAATCGCCGAGCTCGCCCGGTCGGGCCTTCGGCCGGTCGTCCGAGTTGTCGGAGTGCCAGTCGTCGCGCGGTCCAGTTTCGAAGCCTGGCGCGGGGCATAGGGGCCTGTTGCAAAACACCCGCGTCCGCCGAGAGCGAGCGAGGACGAGCCCAATCCTGAGGTTGGCGAGGAGGCTGAAGCAGGCGGCCCCGCAGCGGGCCGCCGATGGAAGCCGACGAAGTCCAGGCGATGCCGGAGCCGCTCGCAGGCAGCGGGGGTTTTGCAACAGGCCCCATAGTGCGGCGATCCGCGGGTTGACGGGCCGGTCCGCCGTCCGGCCGCGATCCGCTTCACCTCTTCCGGACCCCCCCGAGTTCCTTCGCGATCTCGCCGATCCGCTCGATTGGCAGCGCCTCGATGCCCGGGCGCATCGTGAAGCGCAGCGACCCCTGGTGCACGACCCAGAGCCTCGTGAGCCCGAGGTCCTTCCGCGCGATCTCCATCGAGCGGGTGACGACGGGGGCTTCGGTGCACTTCGCCTCGATGCCGATCCGCCGCTCGCCGCGGACGAGCAGCAGGTCGAGTTCCGCCCCCTGCGGGGTCGCCCAGTGGAAGATCTCGTGCGGCGCGGCGCCGGTGGCGTGGATCGCCTGCTCGACCACGAACCCCTCGAACGACGCCCCGACCTGCGGCCGCTCCCGCAGCTCGCCGGGCGTGCCGATGCCGAGCAGCGCGTGCAGCAGTCCCGGGTCACGCAGGAAAACCTTGGGAGTCTTGACCTGCCGCTTGGCGATCGACGCGTGCCACGGCCGCAGCAGGCGGATCGCGTAGAAGCCCTCGAGCGTCTCCAGCCAGCGCCGCACCGTGGCTTCCGAGGTGCCGAATGCCCGGCCGAACTCCGAGGCGTTCCAGAGTCGGCCGTGCCAGTGGGCGAGCATCTGCCAGAACCGGCGGAGCTCGGCGGGGGGCATCCGCAAGCCGGCGTCGAGCACGTCACGCTCGAGGTAGGTCTGCACGAACGCCTCGCGCCACTCGAGGCTCGCCGCATCGGAGCGGGCGGTGAACGAGCGGGGGAAGCCGCCCCGCAACCAGAGCCTCCGCCACCGGTCCGGACCGGTCTCGTCCAGCCCGAAGCCGTCGAGCTCGTGGTAGGCCAGCCGCCCCGCGAGACTTTCGCTGCCGCGGCTCACCACCGCGGGCGAGGCGCTGCCGAGCAGCAGGAACCTCGCGGGCAGCGGCCGCCGGTCGAGCAGCGGCCGCAGCGGGGGAAAGAGCGAGGGCAAGCGTTGCACCTCGTCGATCACCACCAGGCCGCGGAGCGGGGAGAGCACCGGCTCGGGATCGGCGAGCAGCCGGAAGTCGCGGTCGGTCTCGAGATCGAAGAACCGGGCCTTGCCGCCGAAATCGCCGGCGACCGCCCGGGCGAGCGTCGACTTCCCGACCTGGCGGGCCCCCAGGATGGCGACGGCCTGGAACGACCGCAGCAGGCGGCGGACGGCGGCACGATGATCCGGGCGGTCCAGCATGAGCACCAGTTTACCATGCAATCTCGTCATCATTTGACGAATCTGCATGATTCGCAGCCCCCGCCCCCACCCTCACCCCAACCCCATCAACCGCCCGACCGCCCGCTCCCGAGCTTTCCCCGTCCCGCCCTCCTCGATCCACCGCCGCGCCAGCTCCCGCGCCGCGTCCTGCCGCCGCTTCCCGCCCCCGACCCACCCGGCGTATGCCGCCCAGAGCCCGCCGATCCGCTCGTCGGTGGCGTTCCGATCCTGTGATTCCGCGAGAAAGCGCCCGTACCCGGCCAGCACCCGCGTGGCGAGCCCGTCGGCGTCGCCGGTCGACCAGAGGTCGCTCGCGAACGCCCCGATCCGCGCGAAGAGGTAGATCCGCGGAAGGTCGATCTCCGATCTCGCGAGCTTCTCCTTCCACGGCGCGTCGGCATCGATCTTCGCGAGCAGCACCCCCACGGGCCGACCGCCGTCGGCATCGAGATGCACCCCGTGCAGCCGGGCAGGAAACGACTCGGTCCCTCCGGCGTACCAGCGGTACGTCAGCGTCACGAGCCGCCGGTCGCCTTCGGCCCATTCGCGCTCGATCGTGGTGCCCGGGCCCGACGGGCGCTCGCGCCCCGGCACCGCAAGCAGCGCCGCGAACTCGCCCTCGACCGCGTCGAAGAGACCGCCCGCCTCGCCCTTCCGCTTCCTCGTGGCCATCCCGCTCACTCGCGGACGAAGCGGTAGGGGCCCTTCGTCGAACCCCAGACCTGCTTGCCGGCCTGGTCGAAGCCGCGGTCCCACGAGGTCAGGGCCTCGCGGGCGACGGTGACCTCGCTCGTCGTGTACGCGGCGCCCTGGTAATCCGAGAGGCAGGTGTTCGGCCGCGTCGCGCCCTTCCAGCCCTCGCCATCCGCCTCGAGGAACACCGTGCATCCCTCGCGCGGCGTGAGCAGGTCGGGGTTCACGAGGTCGAGCCGCTTCGGGTCGTTCCAGGCGCCCGCGAAACCGAGCGGATCGCCCGGCAGCTCGTAGATATGGCTCGCGACCTTCCCGTCGGGCTCGACCTTCACCGCATACACCCGCTGCCGGTACGGCTTGTCGAGGCTCGACGCCATCGCCTGCTCGACGTAGAGCCAGTACGCGTCGGTCCGCTCGGGCCAGATCCGCACCATGTGCAGCCGCACGTCGCGGAAGTCGGCGTCGGCCTTGGCCTGGGCGGCGCTCGAATAGCTGCCTGCCATCAGCTCACCCGCCCGCATCGCCGCGGGCATCACCACGGGCTTCGCGCCGGGTTCGCCCTTGATCGTGAAGCAGCCGGCGACGGGGACGAGCAGGGGAAGGGCCAGGACGATCGTGCGGATTCGGTTCAGCGTCATGGGGGGATCCGGTCGGTGGGAAGAGTCCGAACGCCGCGAAGGACGCCCGCGGCGGTCCGGGAAAGGTAACGCGTCCGCAACCGCCGCGAACCACTACCATCCGCAACTTTCCACCGTCCCGGAAGCCACCATGAGCACCCCGACCCCCACGAAGCCTGTCGATACCCGCGGCCTCGCCGGCCAGACCGTCGGCGACACCGAGATCTGCGCCGTCACCCAGACGGAACTTCTCTATCGCGGCTACGAGATCGCCGACCTCGCCGCGAACGCCACCTTCGAGGAGGTCGCGTTCCTCCTGCTCGTCGGCCACAAGCCGTCGGCGGCCGAGCTCAAGGCGTTCAAGGACGAGGTCGCCTCGATGCGGGCGATTCCCAGGAGCGTCCGCGACGACATCGTGCGGATCGCGAAGGAAAGCCCGAACGCCCACCCGATGTCGATCCTGCGGACCGGCGTGAGCCTGCTCTCGCACCTCGACCCCGACTGCGAGGACAACTCGCCCGCCGCCGAGCTGCGGAAGTCGAAGCGGCTCCTCGCCCAGATCCCGACGGTGATCGGCGCCTGCCAGCGGACCCTCGACGGCCAGGCGCCGGTCGAGCCCGACCCGTCGCTCTCGCACGCGGCGAACCTCATGTGGCTCATGTCGGGCAAGAAGCCCG
>JBIKVN010000243.1:0-4709 GCA_044356865.1 Phycisphaerales bacterium
TCCGGTGACGACCGCTGCCGCTTCCGAATCGCGTACGAGCTCCTGCCGGGCACCGGCACGGTGCGGGTCACGAGCCAGGGCGCCGACGGCGAGATCCGCCGCACGCTGCAGATGGACTTCGAGATCGACAAGCGGATCGAGTTCGCGGTGCTCTCGCCGAACCGGATCATGATCGGGAAGAACGTGCGGGTGATCGGTCCGCTCGGGACCGGCTACGGGACGGTCGCGACCGATCTCGCGGCCGCCAACGGCGATCCGCTGGTGATGCGGAACGATTTCCGGTACCTCGACGAGGAACTCAACGCGGCGCTCGACCTGTTCCGCGCCGCCGTCGTCGCTTCGGACGTCGACGGCGACGGGCGCCTGCGTCCGGGCCACCCGACCGAGGCCCAGGGGATCGCGACGGTGCCCGGCGCCGCCGACCTCGACGGCGACGAGTACGTCGACGAGTTCGACCTCTTCCTGTCCGCCTTCGACGCCGACGGCGACGGGGCCGTCGCCTACGACCCCCTGCGGGCCGCCGCGGCGGGCGTCGGCAGCCTGCCGGACGAGTTCGGCACCGTCGACCCGCAGCTCGGCCGCCTGATCGACCGGACCCGCCCCGACCGCAACGGCGACGGCGAGATCGACGCCCAGGACACCCGCCTCGGCTACGACGACGGCGTGATCGACTGGCTCGACCGCTACGCGAAGGTCGACGGTCGGCTCGAGTTCGGCGTCACCCGCTCGGCGTGGGAGACCGCCAATCTCGCCCAAGGGCAGCCCGCCCACTGGCGGAACCTCGTCGAGGGGGCGATCCGTACGCCGCCCGAGCGCTCCGCGGTCCGCTTCGGCGTGCCGCCCACCGAACTGCGGATGGTCACCACCGACATGTTCGGCCCCGCGGCGACCTGGTTCCGCGACCGCGCCGGCAACCCGCTGCCCTCGGACCCCGATGTCCCCGAGGCCGCCGGCGCCTGGGAGCCGGTCCCCTACGGCTCGGCCGCGGCCTACGACTGGTACCGACGGCCCGTCTTCGAGAACCGGGTCTTCACCGACCTGCGGATCCCGGTCGGCTCGAATGCCCTGTTCCGCAACTGCACGTTCGTGGGCGTGACCTATGTCGAAACCACGGTGAACTGCACCGACGTGAACTGGAACTACGTCGGCAGCCTCAAGCAGATCGACCACGGCGAGGAGGAACCGGCGACCTACGAGGCGAAGTTCCCCGGCCTGACGGTGGGCACCGGCGGCTCGGCGATCTACGACACCAAGCCGCTCGCGAACTCGCTCCGCTTCGAGGACTGCACCTTCCTCGGCTCGATCGCCGGCGACACGCCCGCCGAGTTCACCCACTGGCGGAACAAGATCCAGCTGACCGGGAACACCCGCTTCTACGTCGATCCCGACGATCCCGAGCTGCTCGCCCAGGACGACCAGGCGGTCCTGCGCGATCGCCTGCTCACCCTGCCGGCCGAGGCCCGCGAGGGGCTGGCGAAGAGCTCGATCATGCTGCCGGGCTGGTCGGTCGACGTCGGCAACTTCACGAACGAGACGGCCGAGGATCCCGACGAGACCCGTCGCATTTCGCTCTCCGGCACCATCGTCGCGGGCGTGCTCGACATCCGGGGCACCGCCCGCGTCCGCGGCACGCTGCTCATGACCTTCCGGCCGGTCGCCGACCAGGGTCCGCTTTTCTACAACGGGAAGACCGACGCGTTCAACACCACGCTCGGCTACTTCGGGCCGCTGGACGGCGACGGCGAGGGCCGCCTGCCCGGCGAGTCGGGGTTCGCCGGCTTCGGCGAGATCACCCTCGAGTACGACCCCGAGGCGGGGATCCCCGACGGGATCCCGTGGCCGGTGACCGTCGATCCGGTGGTCGAGAGCTACCGCGAGGGAGGAGTCCTGCCGTGAACCGTCGCCCCCGCCGCTGCCGCGGCTTCAGCCTCGTCGAGCTCATCCTGTCGCTGGCCATCGTGTCGGCGCTGCTCGTGGCGACCCTCGTGGCCCTGCGGGTCTGCTTCGACGGGTACCGCGCGACCGTCGAGGAATCATCGACGCAGACCGTGGCCCGGCTGGTGATGCACCGGGTGCTGGCGATGGTCCGCACCGGCGAGGAATTCGGGCCGCTTCCCGACGACCCGCGGCAGGTCACCGTCTTCAGCGACGAGGTCACCTTCGTCGACGACGACGGCCGCGAGATCCGCGTGGCCTTCGACGAGACGCTCGGGGCCCTGACCTACGCGGTCGACGGCGGCGAGGCCCACGTGCTGCTCGGCGGCGTCGAGCGCACCGCCGACGGCGACTCGACGGTCGCGCCGTTCACCCTCGAGTACGAATCGGGCATCCGGCTCTATCGCCTCTCGATGGACCTCACGGTGCGGCCCGACGACGACCTCACGACGCGGCTCGACGGCGGCGAGGTGCGGCCGCTGCGGCTCGTGGCCAGCGCCATGCCGCGGTCGGCGACCTGGTGAGGCTCACTCGACGGCCCGGGCCCGGGCGGCCTCGAGCGTCGCGGCCATGAGCCGGGGATGGGTGCCGGCGCCGCGCGGGTCGTCGGGGGCGAGGCCCGCCGGATCCCGCTGCCGGTACGAGCCGTCCGGCTGCATCTCCCACACCTGGCGGCGGTCGTCGAGGGCGACCTGCAGGATCCCCCACAGCCGCTGCCGCAGCGGCCGCGCCTCGACCGGCGTCGCGGCCTCGACGCGGGTGTTCAGGTTGCGGTACATCCAGTCGGCGCTGCCGAGGTAGAAGTCGCCGTCGAGCGGATCCTCGCGGCCCGCCGAGAACCAGAAGATCCGGCTGTGCTCGAGGAAGCGGCCGACGACGCTGGTCACCCGGATGTTCTCGCTCAGCCCCGGCACGCCCGGCCGGATGCAGCAGAAGCCGCGGACGACGAGGTCGATGCGCACCCCGGCCTGCGAGGCGCGGTACAGCGCGTCGGTCACCGCCCGGTCCTCGAGCTGGTTCATCTTCGCGATGATCCGGCCGGGCCGCTCCGGCGTGCCCAGCAGCGCCTCGCGCTCGATGAGCTCGATGAAGCGGCGCTTCATGGTCACCGGGGCGACCAGCAGCTTCCGGTAGTCGCGCTGCCGGCTGCGGCCGGTCATGTAGTTGAAGAGGTTGACGGTGTCCTCGGTGATCCCGGGATCGCAGGTGAAGAGGCCGAGATCCTCGTAGAGCCGGGCGGTCTTCGGGTTGTAGTTGCCCGTCCCGATGTGGACGTAGCTGCGGATCCCGTTTCCCTCCTGGCGGACCACCAGCGCGACCTTGGAGTGCGTCTTGAGCCCGACCACGCCGTAGGCGACGTGGACGCCCGCGTCCTCGAGCTTGCGGGCCCAGAAGATGTTGCGGGCCTCGTCGAAGCGGGCCCGCAGCTCGACCAGCACCGCGACCTGCTTGCCCGCCTCGGCGGCCCGGATCAGGTTGGGGATGAACGGGCTGTCGCCCGAGGTCCGGTAGAGGGCCTGCTTGATCGCGAGGACCTTCGGATCGGCCGCGGCCTGCTCGATGAAGCGGCAGACGCTCGCGTCGAAGCTCTCGTACGGATGGTGGACGAGCACGTCGCCGGCGCGGATCAGCGCGAACAGGTCGGCGTCGTCGTCGTCGCCCGGCATGCCGGGCGGGTCAAGCGGCGTCCACTTCGGGAACCGCAGCTCGGGCCGGTCGAGGTCGGCGATCTCGTTCAGGATCCCGTAGTCGATGAGGCCGTCGGTCTCGTAGAGGTCCTCGTCGACGATGTTCAGTTCCTCCTCGAGGAACCGCTGCAGCCGCGGGTTCGCCCCGCGCGAGATCTCGAGGCGGACCACGCGGGCGAAGCGGCGCTCGCGCAGCTGCTGCTGGATCTGCTCGAGCAGGTCCTCGGCGTCCTCGTTGTCGCGCTCGACGTCGGCGTTGCGGGTCACCCGGAACGGCAGGACCTTGAGGATCTCCATGCCCGGGAAGAGGTCATCGAGGTTGTGCTCGATGATCTCCTGCAGCGGGACGAAGCGGCCGGACGAGCCGAACCGGTGGAGCCTCGCCCCGAGCTCGGGGACCTTGACGCGGGCGAAGAGCTGCTCGCTCTCGCCGGGCCGCCGCAGCATCACGCCGAGCGAGACCGAGAGGTTCGAGATGAACGGGAAGCGGTGCCCCGGATCGACCGCGAGCGGCGTGAGGATCGGGAAGACGTTGCGGCGGTACCACGCCTCGGCCTCGATCCGCTCGGCGTCGGTGAGGTCCTCCCAGCGGAGGAGGTCGATGCCGGCCTCCCGCAGCGCCGGCAGCACCGAGTTCCGCAGGCAGTCGGCCTGGATGCGCCCGAGCTCGAGGGCCCGCTCGCGGATCGCCCGCAGCTGCTGCTCGGGCGAAAGCGGCTCCCACGGCGGGCTGCCGACCCCGGCGTCGATCTGCCGGCGCAGGCCGCCGACCCGCTTCATGAAGAACTCGTCGAGGTTGCTCGAGAAGATCGCGAGGAACCGCACCCGCTCGAGGAGCGGCGTCCGCGGGTCGATCGCCTCCTGCAGCACGCGGCGATTGAACTCCAGCCACTGGAGGTCGCGGTTCAGGAACCGGTGCGGATCGGGCCGTTCGAGATCGGCCGCCGACGCGGATCGGACCAGGTCGGCCTCGGGAGTCATCGGGTCGCTCCCGCCGAAGGCCGAAAGGTCGCCGCGCACCCGGGGGCCTCGGTGACCCGGACCGAGAGGACCGCGGCCGCGGCGGGCAGCCGCTCCGCCAGCCGC
>JBIKVN010000244.1:0-4702 GCA_044356865.1 Phycisphaerales bacterium
GAACGAATCGGGAACCGCATGGCCGCGAAGTGACCCGACCGCCCGGTCCTGAAAGACCGGATGTTGCGGTCGCGACAAGTCGTCCGAGCCGGCAATGCCGGAACGAGAGGCCCCCGATGATCCACTCCGGTCACTCCGAGTCGAACGGTTCCGTCCAGTCGCACGAGGCCCCCGCCGCCCGGAACGGGTCGCCCGAGACGGTGCGGATCCGCAAGTACCCGAATCGCCGCCTCTACGACACCAGCCGCAGCCGCCACGTGACGCAGCAGGAAGTGCTTGACCTCGTGCTCGCGGGGCGTCGGGTCGAAGTGACCGACAGCCGCAGCAACGCCGACATCACGAACGCGGTGCTTCTGCAGATCCTGATCGATCGCGACGCCGACCGGATCGCGAAGTTGCCGGCGGGACTCGTGCATTGGGCAGCGCGGGCCGGACACGACGAGCTGGTCAGCGTCGCGAACCAGTCGATGCAGTCGGCGGCCACGGCCCGCCGACCCGCGCCGTCGCCGGTCATGACCTCCCGGCCGCAGCCGACGATCGATTCGCAGCCCCGTTCCTTCGACGGTACGCCGCGGCTGAAGGCTCAGAAGATCGTGCGCTGAGAACGGCCCCGGTCTCTCAAAACGCGATCTCGATCCGGACCGTGCCCACGAGGGCGTCCTCCAGCGTTCCGCTGGGCGTCCGGATCCACTGGACGTCCGGCTGGATCGCGCACCATGGCGTGAGTTCGATCCGCCAGTATGCCTCGACGTTGATCTCCGAACCTCCGGTCCCACCGGGCAAGCCGTACGCGGTGCCGAGCGGCGAGATGCCCGCGTCGCCGGTGAAGAGCGTCGGCGAGGCCATGAGCCCGATCGAGTCCCGCGGGCGGCCGGGAACCACGCCGCGGGCGGTGACGCCGGCGTTGAAGCCCCACTCGACCGGGTTGCGGCTCGGGTCGCTCCAGGAGATCGCGGCGAAGAGGTCGATGGCGGGGCCCCCTTCGCCCGCGGCGAAGATGGTCTGGAGCGCCGTCGCGTAGAAGCCGTAGGCGTCCTCGATCACGGTGGTCGCAAGCTCGCCGGTCGCCGGATCGAGCGGCCCGGCGTACCCGGTCTCGCCGAGATGGACCCAGCCGCCGCCCTTCACGAGGCCGTCGCGGCCCTCGCCGAGCGACCACTCGAACTGCAGCTCGCTCATGAGGAGCGCGGCGCCGGGATCGTCGAAGAACGTCGCGGGCCCGCGCGGCCCGGTCGGCGGACCGTTGGTGCCGGTCGCGCCGTCCCAGGCGTCGGTCGCGCCGTCGTACCAGGCGGCCTGCCAGCGGACGCCGTCGAACGGCCGCACCGCAAGCTCGAGGCCGGTGGCGGGATTCCCCCAGTTCGGGAGGAACTGGGCGATGCCGGCGACATAGCCGCCGTAGTTGCTCATGAAGTCGCCGGCGCCGTTCACGAACGCGAAGTTGGTCGAGGCGTCGGCTTTCCCGAACTGGATCTCGAGGCGATCGTCGAGAAGCCGCTGCCGCCAGTAGAGCGCCCCGATGATCACGAGCGGCTTCTCGCCGCCGGGGTAATTGCCGTCGTAGTAGATGAAGTCGCCGATCGGATAGCTCGCGTGGGTCAGCTTGTTCCACGCGTCCAGTTCGATCCGGAACTCGCCGCCCCCGAGGCCCGCAAGCTTCCCGGCATCGACGCCGAGCCCGAGTTCGAGGAACGCCTGGCCCCAGAAGCCGGTCCGCAGGCCGCCGGTCGCGTTCCCCGAAAGGTCGAGGACCAGCGTCCCGTCGAAGGTGATGCCGCGTTCGGTGAGGCCGGTTCGCAGGCCCCACAGCTCACCGAGCACGCCGTCGGAACCGTCCGTCGGGATCTCCGTGCGGATCGGGGCCGATCGCGGCGGTTCGGCGGATGCCGGGGCGGCGGCCTGGACCATCAGGATCACCAACGGGACGTTCACGCGAGGCACGGTAGCCGATCGGGAAGCGTCGCAGCCGAGGTCGTAGCATGCGGCGATGCGACGAATCGCCCTTCTCGCGCTGGCGCTCGCCCTGCCGGCCCCGCCGCTTTCCGCCGACGACGTGCTCGCCCCGCCGACCGCGCCGCTCGACGCCCGGATCGACGGCGAGAAGATCACACGGCTCGAGCTTCCGAAGCTGCCCGATCCGGTGGTGCAACCGCTGCCGGCGATCCACCGCATCGCGTTCCGCGCCGGGGAAAGCGGCGTCTCGCCCGAGTCGTATGCGGCGGCGCGGAAGGCCATCGACCGCGGGCTGGCGTACCTTCGCGCGAGGCAGGCCGCCGACGGCTCGTGGTTCCGCAACGTCGACGTGTCGCCGACCGACCTGCCGCGGGCGAAGGGGGCGTCGCTGGCGGTCACGGGCCTGGCGATCAAGGCCTTCACGCAGGTCCGCGAGGACGGGAAGGAGGTCGACATCGCCCTCGCCCGGGCCACGCGGTTCCTGGTCGAGTCGCTTCGCGCGGGCGGGCTGCGCGAGGCGGCGGACGGCGGCGTGGGAACCTACGTGGCGAGCTCGATCGTCATGGGCCTCGCCTCGACCGGCGAGCACGCCTACGCCGAGCTCATCGACGAGTCGGTGCGGTGGATGACCGCGAACCAGTGGGACCAGGGCGAGGGCGTCGGGGCCGACGCCGACTGGTTCGGCGGCGCCGGCTACGGCCGCGGCAAGCGGCCCGACCTCTCGAACACGCAGATGATGCTTGACGCCCTGCACGACGCGGGCACGAGCCCCGACGACCCCGCGGTGCAGCGGGCCCTTGCCTTCGTGCAGCGCACGCAGAATTTGAAGTCGAACTCGGCCCCGTGGGCGCAGTCCGGCTCGGGTGACGGGGGCTTCATCTATTCACCGGCGAACGGCGGGGAGAGCTTCGCGAGCGAGAACGCGGGCGAAGGCCGCTACGGCGAGATCCGCCCCGAGGACGCCCCGCGGAGCCTGCGTTCGTACGGCTCGATGACCTACGCGGGCTTCAAGAGCCTGCTGTACGCGGGCCTCTCGCCGGACGACCCGCGGGTGCGGGCCGCGTTCGACTGGATCCGCCGGAACTTCACCTTCGACGAGAATCCGGGCCTCGGCTTGCAGGGGCACTACTACTACCTGCACGCGATGGCCCGGGCCCTTCAGGCAGCTCGGCAAGAGTCGATCGACACCGCCGACGGCGCGAAGCGGGCGTGGCGCGACGAGCTGGTCGCGGCGCTCGTGAAGCGGCAGCGCGAGGATGGCTCATGGGTGAATTCGGCCGAGCGTTGGGAAGAGTCGCGGCCCGAACTCGTGACGGTGTACGCGGTGCTGGCGCTCGAGGAGGCGCTCAAGCCGGTGCGGTCGGTCGAGTGATCGGGGCCGCCGCCCGCGTCTCGGGCACGACCAGCCGCCGAGTCCACGCGGCGAGCAGGACCGAAAGCCCGAGCAGCACGGCGCCGGTCGCCTGGTGGGCGGTGGTGATCGCGACCTCGAAGGCGGGGATCCTCTCGCCGCCGCGGGTCCAGACCGCGACCACCGCGAGGATGCCGAGCAAGACCTGGACCGCCACGACGATCAGTATCAGGTGCCCGAACAGCCAGACCGGACGGCCGAGGCCCGAGGCCATCGCCCGCATGCCGGTGGCCAGGACCAGCGCGGTGACCACGACCGCGAAGCCGATGTGGAGGTAGATCGCCCACAGCGGATGGTTCGGGTCGGAGACGCCGGTGCCGCCGACCGGCTGCAAATGGCGATAGAGCGCCCCGAGCACGAGCTGCAGCAAGAGCCCGACCGGCACCGCCGCGGTGAGCATCCAGTCGGTCGCCGCCGCCGCGGTCACCGCCGGCGCCGGCCCGTTCCGCCAGCGTTCGGTGCCCATCGCCGCCAGCACGAGGAGCGCCGCCAGCACGAGCTGCCCGAAGACGCCGTGGGCGATCGCGAGGGCGAGGCTCGGCGCGAGATCGGCGGCGTCCTGGCTCAGCGTGAGGTTTCCCGTGACCCGAAGGCCGCCCATCAGGCCCTGGATGCAGACCATCACGAGGATGCCGATGGCCAGGGTGCGGGCGAGCGGCCGCGGATCGGTCCGCCAGGTGACGGAGAGCAGCACGAGGGCGGTCGTGCCGACGAGCATGCCGAACAGCCGATGGGCGTGCTCCCAGTAGATGCCGCCCTTCATCTCGCTGATCGGATAGAGCAGCATGTTGTGGCCGAACGAGTTCGGCCAGTCGGGCACCGCGAGGCCGCTCTCGAGCCCGGTCACCAAGCCGCCGGTGATGAGCATGATGAAGGCGATGATCGAGGCGACCGCGGGAAACAAGGCGTTCGCGGCGGGCAGCGGGCGCGACGCCGGCGAGCGGCGGCCCAGCAGGCCGCCCACGAGAGCCAGCGCGGTGCAACCGAGGAACATGCCGCCGACGTAGAGGAGCGGTGTCGTCTGCGATCCGCCCTTCTCGTCGCGAAGGAACGCTCCCAAGACGAGCAGGTTCGCGGTCGCGATCACCAGTCCGGTGCGGATCGGGCTCGCGCCGTGGCGGCCCGCGACGAAACCCGCGGCGGCTACCGCGAGCAGCATCGCCGCGAAGAGCACCTCGCCCGCGGCGAGGCCGGGGGCGGTCATCGCGACGTAGCCGAAAGCCCAGATCGCGGCGATGCCGGCGAATCCGAGGGCGAGTTCGATCGGACGGACGAGGCGGGCGAGGCCGAGGACGGCTACGGGGCCCACGACGAACAGGGCGACGGTCAGGAGGGCGC